>CAZIDW010000108.1:0-1604 GCA_964538225.1 uncultured Candidatus Peribacteria bacterium | reverse complement strand
CTTCTGACAGTTTGCATAAGACCGCGATATTAATCATTAATACCGGGCGGGCAATTGAGGATGCTTAGATTATATTAAAATTTACTGATTGTCAATAGTATTTTATAATATTATTTAAACACTCAGGTGATTAGCCTATTAGAGGTGAGGAAGGTAAAGTAAAGGTGAACAACCTAATTACTAACCTCCCCCAACTATGACTATATTTCAATTAATTTTTTAATAATCAATGTTTGTTTTTTGGGCGGAGGGAAACCGACGGAACTGATTACTTTTTTTCCAGTAATAAGATGAGCTGTATCTTGAGCTGCGGGAGCTGACTCTTAGCTGTATCCCATATAATATCCAGATCGATATTGAGATAATCATGAGCCAGAAAATTCCGCATGGCGACCATCTTGGACCAGGGGATTTCAGGGTAAAGCGCGCGGTATTTTTCAGAGGTGCGGCGCGTAGCTTCGCCAATAATCTCAAATTGACGTATTACAGCATCGAACATCATCCCGTTTCGTCTGAATTCGGCTAAATCGGCGTCTTTTGTATACTCGCCAATCTTTTCAATGGCATCCACGATATGCCGTACATAAACCGAGTTATTTTTCTTCTCATCGTTCATAGACTGTCTTTGCTTGTGATAATACCCGGTCTCTGAAGTGGGGACTTAGCGCGCCGGACGTTAGTATATCCACCTTAATCCCAAGTTGTTTTTCCAGTGCATCCTGTATATCCACAAGATCGAAAAGCGTGATATGGGCCTCGGGATCGAATACCATCAGGACATCGATATCGCTATCCACTGTCTCCTCTCCCCGAACATAAGATCCGAAAATTGAGGCTTTTTCGATTTTTTCCGCGTACCCGCTTTCGCGGATAGCTTTATTGACCAATTCTTTGATATCCCTTTTCTCCATGCTAGAATTTTATCAGTTTTATGAAATAAAAAAAAGAAAAATGTCATTCACAGTCAACGGCAACATCAAGCTTAAAAGCGGGGACGTGTGGCAACAGGATAAAACAGGGGATATGGATGATGACGCGCCCGTGGATGAGGTGATGGACATCCCCGAACCGGATGAAGGCGACCCAGCTTATGATGTACCGGAAGACGCCCAACCTCAGGATTATCAGGATTTCTACCAGACCATCCACCTGCACACCGGTATACAGCCTCATATTTTGTCGGTGGAAGAAGGCGGTATCATCACCGTCCGTAATGTGAACCATTTTGTGGATGAGGTGGATGATGCCGTCGGCTTAGACCGCTCCATTCAGGTTACCCATCTGGCGGCGTATGACGCGGACAGCAGGGATACGGAAACTGGCGGACCTGAGCTTTTGGTCAGAAAGGAAATCACCCCCGGCTCCAACGGCAATCCGCATAAGCTCCAGTCCGAGACAAATTTTTACGGCCATTCTATCATCCTCCGTTTTGAAGACCGCGACCCGGAAACCGATGAACTTCTGCACCGGTCCGGTTTCTCGGAACCGTCTATCCAGATCAGCGCGGAAACCGAACTGACCGAAAGCCAGATCTACGAACAGGATACTGTGGAAGAAACGCCCGTGCTGACCCTTATGCATTCCCAGTTTGTTCCCGTCGGCGA
>CAZIDW010000107.1:0-2000 GCA_964538225.1 uncultured Candidatus Peribacteria bacterium | reverse complement strand
CTGCCGGACAGCCCGTTCAGGAACCCGCCGCGCCCGCCGCTGCGCCCGCCCCGGAGGCCACAGCAGAAGGCGCTGAAGAAAAAAAAGAACCTGCCAGTGTCGCGGCTACCGAAACCCCGGCTGCTCCTGAGCAACCCCAACAGCCTCCGCAGGAATCGGCTGACAATCCTCCCGCCTCCCCCGCTCCTCCGGCCAGCCAGTAACAAAATAAACAGAAGCCCCGGTGTCATTCATCGGGGTTTTTTGGTAAAATAACGGTAGTCACAATCAATCGTGGATTCAGTCGCGGATTCAGTCATGGATTCTATCGCGGTGTTATACAACCATTGAATCCACAATAGAATCCACAACAGAACTATAATTATGTCCAAAAAAAACATCTTCACCGGCCTCCTTATCCTCATCGCCCTCCTTGCCTTTATTAAAAAAGATTTTCTGCTGGAAGAACTGCCCACCAAGATCTTCGGCCCCCACCGCTACCAATCCGAACCGCTGACCATTGTTTTAAACACAGAAGCCACCGACCTTTCCCCCTACAGTCTGAATCTTAATAACCGTATCCGCACGGCTAACCTGTATGAAGGGCTGGTGGAATTTGACCGGAATCTCCGCCTCGTGCCGGCGCTCGCAGTCTCCTGGGGAAATGTAGATCCGACCGTCTGGGAATTCAAACTGAGGAAAGAAGTCGTTTTCCACGACGGGGTGCCGTTTGACGCGCAAAGTGTCATCGACAGTTATAACGACGCCCTGGCCAAAGGGGGAGGCCAGATCAACAGCGTGCTGAGCACCATCAAAGAAATCCAGAAAATCAATGATTTTACTCTCAGGATCATTACTCATCAGCCTGACCCGCTCATCCTTACCAAGCTGACCAAATTCCATATCAGCCGGCCGGATAAAGTGGGTACCGGCCCCTATAAAATACAGGAATGGGCCAAGGGGGCGCGCCTGACGCTGACGGCTTTTGAGAATTACTGGGGCCGCCATCCGGTCTATCGGACGGCTCACTATCAGGTGACCAAAAACAAAAACCAGCGGGAAACGGATTTCCGCCAGGGACTGATCGATATCCTGGTCGCCGTTCCCCGGGATCAGGCGCTTGAACTGCCCAAGGAACAAGTGAAGACCAGTTACAGCCTGGAGGTCAACTTCCTTATGTTTAACCTGAAAGACCCCCTACTGATCGACCGTGAAGTCCGGGAAGCTATCCTGACGCTCTTCGATCCAGCCGAGATCGAGGAGATCGGCAACCATTTTGTCCGCCAGGTCTCCCAGTTTGTAGCGCCCGGTGTTTATGGGTACAATCCCGACATCCCCCTCTTTGAATACAGTGAAGAAAACCGTGCCAAAGATCTCTTCGGCGAACAGCGTAAAAAAATCACCCTGGATTATCTTTCCACATACCGCACCCTGGCCGACTACCTGAAAGAACAGCTGCGCGAGGCCGGCTTCCTGGTCAGGGATAATCCGGTATCCCCCAGTGACCTGCTCCAGCGCATCAAAAACAACAAGTCTCAGCTGTTCGTGCTCGGCTGGCAGGCGGAAAACGGGGACGCGGGGGATTTCCTTGATAATTTCATCCACAGTGAAGGTGAATTCAATAACGGGCGGTATAAAAACGTGGTGGTAGATGCCCTGATTGAAAAAAGCCGTCATCAGCTCGATCCCAAAAAACGCCTGACGACCCTGCAGAAGATCATGGAATTGGTTCATAAAGACCTGATCGGCATCCCGCTTTTCGAGTCCTCCCGCCTTTACGCGGTAAAAAAAGGGATTGAATGGGAACCGCGGTTAGACGGATTGGTCTTAGCAACGGATGTGAAATAGCTCGTCATTTCTGACCTCAGATTTATGATTTCTGATTTAATTTAAGATGCTAGATTTTGGCATAATGGAAAAATCTAGGTGTTAGAAAGTTAATTTTGTGGCTAAAATAAGCTGTAATCAATGACATACTCCCCGACGCAAGCGTCGAGGTATCTAGGTTAGACCTTCAAACA
>CAZIDW010000106.1:0-2077 GCA_964538225.1 uncultured Candidatus Peribacteria bacterium | reverse complement strand
ATCTACTTTAGCGGTGACCATGCGATTGACTGCGTTGCCGCCGCCGCCGCCGATCCCGAGGACCTTGATGGACGCAAGAGGGGTGATTTCAGGCTTCACTTCAACCGAACTCCTGCTTTGAGGAGTGGGGGCTTTAGAGCCGTTGAATAGATTTTTAAGTGCTTCGGACATGGGAATTGAATTAAATTTTAAATTTTAAATGACAAACTTTAATTAAATAAACAAACCATTCCAAAATCGTTCTTTTTTGAAAATGTGTTTTGTTTTTTATTTTAAAACTAGGGAAGGAGGTTTTTAAACCAGCCTTTCACACCGGTTAACGCTTTTTTCAGATTAAAGGAACCGAAACCGTAAGAACGGCCTTCGAATTTAGACCCCCATACCACCAGACCGATGGCTGTGGCATACGCGGGGTCATCGATCTTATCCACCACACCGTCCACTTCGGTCGGAAAGCCGATCTGCACCGGAAGACCCAGCACATCGCGCGCCAAATCCAGACAGCCCGGGACTTTAACGCCCGCGCCGGTCAGAATAGCGCCGGCCGGCAGCATGCCGTCCCGGCCGATAGAGCGGAGTTCATCTTTGACCATGATAAAAATCTCATGGTAACGGGCCTGGATGATCTCGGCCATATGCCGTTTAGAGACTTTATGGTTGTCGATCTTGCTGATGAGTGATAAGTCGATAGTCTCCCGTTCATTCACCTCTTCCGGACCGGTGGTGCCGTATTCGATCTTGATTTTTTCCGCGGTGTCGATGGACGTGCGCAGGCCAATGGCGATGTCGTTGGTCACACTCTCACCCCCGACCGGGAGGGACGCGGCGTGCAGGGTGGCGCCTTCTTCAAAAACCGCGATGGACGTACTGCCGCAGCCCACATCGATCACCACCACACCCAGTTCTTTCTGCCGGCGGGAAAGCACGGCTTCGGCAGCCGCCAGGGAGCTGGGGACCACATCATCGATGTCCACACCGGCCTGATGTACAGCCTTTTCGATATTTTTAATAATCGTTCCCTGCCCTGTGATGATATGGGCATCCACTTCCAGGCGCACCCCGATCATGCCGACCGGGTTCTTAATGCCTTTCTGGTCGTCCACGGAAAAAGATTTGGGAATAATCCTGAGGATCCGGCGGTTACTGGGCATATTGACTGCCTGCGCCGCCTCGAGGACCCGGTTGATGTCGTCTTCAATGATCTCGGAACCGGCGTGGGAGATGGCGATCACGCCTTTACTGTCAAAGGATTCGATATGATTGCCGATCAGCCCCACAAACACATGATGAATCGGCGCCCCGGACATCCGCTCCGCGTCTTCCAGCGCCGCGGAGATATTACTGATAGTCTCATCCACATCGATGATATTTCCTTTCCTCATCCCGGTGGATGGGGAAACGCCGACACCTATTATATTGGGCATCTTCTTTTCCTCTTCTAAAAAGGCGATCACGGTGCGGATCTTGGAACTGCCGATATCTAAACTGGCAACGATTTGTTCTTTGGGCATAAAAACATGAAGTGAACGAATATTTTTTTTACTCGCGCAAACAGCTCATCGTTAAAACAAAAAACAATCAAAAAGGCGATGTGCTGTTTATGGATTTATTTAAAACAAATGAAGTCTACACGAGGGAATTTCCTTTGACAAATCTTTTTAGCAAAAAAACACCTGGACAAAAGCAATGTTCATTTTTTTTATGCATTTTATTTGGCTTACTGTAAGAGTAAATCGCTGAACAAAAAATTTATAAAAAAACTCACACAAGTCTTAAAAAATGTTGTAAAATAAACTTATTATTGAACAAATTTATTACTCAATAAAAATACAGCAAATTAAATTTTTTGTTCATAAAAAAATGCCATTGTTTTTTTGGCTTATTTAAAGGTAAATATTCACTTCATTATTTTGAATTGAATTTTGTTTTTTTCTGATGATTAAACTTAGGTACTTAATTATCAGTTTAGGTAAAACAAAAAAACTGAATACAATTTTTATTCAATATATCATATCACACGTACGCGGGGCCCAACCCCTTAATTCCCCTAATAAGGGGAACAAAAAAGGGTTGGGGG
>CAZIDW010000105.1:0-2082 GCA_964538225.1 uncultured Candidatus Peribacteria bacterium | reverse complement strand
CCATGAAAAGGATTTATGAAAGCTTGAGCATTGCCCTACTGCGGGGGCCCCGTTTGTCCGGGGTTCCAGCCTGCGAATCATCCTGTGCGAGGCTCCGCGTTTTTGAACTGAGTAAAAACCTGCTATACTTAAACTGGCTTATGAACACACGAAAAAGACTCGCTCTCATCTTCGGCACACCGGTCGCGATCGCCTTACTGCTGATCCTTTTTTACTGCCTGAAAACACAAAACAGCTGTCTCTTTCTTGACAGGCTAATGGAGTTTATCAGCCATTCCAATCACTAAAACAATATGCCCAAAACCATCACTATCCCCGTCGGTTCTATGGAACTCGAAGGCATCCTCTCCGTACCGGAAGGGGCAAAGGGGCTGGTGATCTTTGCCCATGGCGCAGGGAGCAGCCGGCTGAGCCCCCGGAATAATTTTGTAGCTGAAATCCTCCAGAAAGCCGGCCTGGCCACGCTTCTTTTTGACCTGCTGACGGAAGAAGAAGATGAGATCTATAAAAACCGCTTTAATATCCCGCTGTTGGCGGAACGGCTGAAAACCGTCACCGGCTGGATCCGGAGACAGCCGGACACCAAAGATCTGGCGGTCGGCTATTTCGGTTCCAGCACCGGGGCGGCCGCGGCCATCATCGGCGCCGCGGATCTGGGTTCTGAAATCAAAGCCGTTGTTTCCCGCGGGGGGCGCCCCGACCTGGCCAAAGGCGCGCTGGCCGAAATCCAATCCCCCACCCTGCTGATCGTGGGTGGGGATGACACAGCAGTGATCGGGCTTAATAAGGAAGCCTCCCGGCAGATGCACTGTGAAAAAAAACTGGAGATCGTCCCGGGCGCCACCCATCTTTTTGAAGAGCCGGGCACGTTAGAAAAAGCCGCCCGTCTGGCCGCCGGCTGGTTTACAAAACACCTTCTTTAAAAAGCAATCACCACCGCCTCCATCTTTCGTCCAGCCCCTCATAACTGTCGAATTCCCGTCCGATATCTTTTAGGGATAAAGGACTGGCAGGGCCGGTGCGCAGGGTGAGGACAGAGCGTTCCCGATGGGGATAATACGACCGGTTAGCAATATTGGGGAACATGGCGGCGCGCCCCTGTCTGACATCCCCCAGGAAACCGGGGTGCGCGTTTAGAGTCTTTCCCAGAAATTCAGGGAATGGGTCATCGCAGGCTTCATACTTATCCCGGTACATGATATCCCGCGTACTGAAACCGAAATCACGCCTTGTAAGGTCGATGGGCGGCGTGGTTTTAGAAATAGTCTCGCTCACCCAAAAGTTCAGCGGATGGCTTTTAATCAGCTGTTCGAGAATATCGGACCGGAGGATGTTTTCACAGATGACCCGCGCCTCATCTGCCCCCAGAACATCTTTTAAAACCCGCCTGGAATTCCGTACAGCGCGTTCGCGCAGATCCACACCCACAGAAAGCCGTTCAAGAACCCCTTTGCGCCGGGCGGCAATCGCCATCGCCAGCGTTAAAATGCCGGTGCCGGATCCCCAGTCTATCCCGGTAAAACGTCCGTTCGTCTGAAACCGGTCATTGAACGCCACTTCTTTAAAGACCGCCGCGGTCCTCCGGATGTCCGCCAGGCATTTGACAGGAAAATAGTCACTCACCTCCCCGGCATGGTCCGGGCCGTACTGCAGTTCGATCAGAGGGTCTTTATGAACTCTGACTTCCTGCTTCTGCCGGATCAGGGCTTCGATATGCCGCCGCATAGCCGGGATGTCTTTATAGGCTACCTTTAAATACGCGGCCAGATATTTGATGACCGTGTTCAGGACGCGTTCATTAACGGTTTCCCGGTGAACCTGATAATCAAGCGCCGGGTCGGACAACGTCCCGACATCGCTTTCAAGCGGCTCACCGGTAAAATAATCCTCCATTTTTTTCATAGACCATAAGCTAGGAGATTTATTTTAATCAATATTACCTTTTTGTCAATCTCAGCCCCCTTCCGTCAGTACAAATGCCGGTTAATCGGGTTTTTGCATTTGATGCAAAACCGCTGGAGTTTTTTAAAGCCCATCTTTTCATAAAGCGCGATGGCCTTTTTGTTGTCATACATCACGGAA
>CAZIDW010000104.1:0-2270 GCA_964538225.1 uncultured Candidatus Peribacteria bacterium | reverse complement strand
TGATTAAATCCATGAAAAGGATTTATGAAAGCTTGAGCATTGCCCTACTGCGGGGATTCCATGCCGGTAAACTGCTCTTCCGATTTCATCCGCTTTTCTTTACAATATAACCACTATGATTGCTTTCCATAACGTCACTAAAAAATACGGTCTGCACACGGTTCTCGATGAAGTCAATTTTGAAATCCAGCCCAACGAGCTGGTGATTTTAAACGGGCCGTCCGGCGCCGGTAAATCCACTGTGGTCGCGATGCTGATCGGGGCTGAAAAACCGAACCGCGGTACAGTAGAGGTCGATGAGATGGTCGTCAACAATATGGATATGAACACGCTTCAGTTGTACCGTCGTAAGGTGGGCGTGGTGTATCAGGATTATAAACTGCTCCCCAAAAAAACCGTATTTGAAAACGTAGCTTTCGCGATGGAAGTATGTGAAGAACCCCGGGATCTGATCCACGAACAAGTCCCGCTTGTGCTTGAAAAAGTCGGACTGTTACAGTATCAGGATCATTTTCCTCAGCATCTTTCCGGCGGGGAAAAACAACGGCTTGCCATTGCCCGCGCGCTTATCCATAACCCCCGACTGCTGATTGCGGATGAGCCGACCGGAAACCTGGACAAGACCAATACCCAGGGGATTCTGGATTTGTTTGAGAAGCTCCATTCCGAAGGCGCTACCGTGCTTTTAACCACTCACGATCCGGTAGTGCGGGAAATACTGCCGGGGCGGGCGCTGACGATCGAAGGAGGGAAGGTTTATTGATTTTTGATTTTAAATTATCGCCACAAGGGCGAGAAAGGCAGATTTCTGATTTTCCACTTTCGTGTGCGGGGCCCAACCTCTTAATTCCCCTAATAAGGGGAACAAAAAAGGGTTGGGGGCAGATAATAAGGGGATTAAGAAAGAAAAATAATAAAAGAAAGAAAAACTATTTTTCGTTTCACATTTACCATTTTTTATTTAATTTATGGCAACGTATAAAGATTCCGGAGTCGATGTTGAACTCGGCGATGAATGTTCAAAATTAGCTTATGAAGCGGCCAAAGGCACTTTTGCGGGCCGCAAAGGAATGATCGGCGAACCGGTCATTGAAGAAGGCGGTTTCACCGGCATGATGGACATGGGTGATTTTTACCTTATTCAAAACGATGACGGGGTCGGCACTAAAATCGAGGTGGCGGAAAAGCTAGGAAAGTTCGACACCCTCGGCTACGACCTCCTTGCCATGGTGGCGGATGACGGGGTTTGTTCGGGCGCGGAGGTCTTTTCCGTAACCAATACGCTGGATGCTCCTAAGCTCGACAGGGAAATGGTTGAAGGGCTGATGTTTGGGTTAAAAAAGGCGGCTTTAGAGCAAAAAATCGTGATTCCGGGTGGGGAATTGGCGGAACTGGGGAATGCGTTAAATGGAGCGGTCTGGAATGCGACGGCGGTCGGGATAGTTGAAAAAAATAAGGTCATCACCGATGCAGACATTCAGGAGGGTGATGCGGTGCTGGCTTTTAAATCCGCCGGCATCCGTTCCAATGGCCTGAGCCTGGCGCGCCATATTCTGAAAGAGAAATTCGGAGAGGAGTGGGTGAATGCTGATTTTGATGGCAGAAGTTGGGGCGACGTTATCCTCACGCCATCCAAAATCTATCATCGGGCTGTCCTTAACCTCATCGGCGGATACGGTCAGGAACGGAAATTTAATTTCAAAGGCCTTGTTCATAACACGGGCGGAGGAATCAAGGGGAATCTTCCCCGTTTGCTCAGGAAAAAAGGATTAGGCGCTGATTTAACCAATCTACCTGAACCTCATGCCTTTATGAAAAAATTACAGGAACTGGGGAATGTCACTAATGAAGAAGCCTACAAAACCTGGAACATGGGTGTTGGTATGATGGCGATTGTGGGTTCATCGGAAGCGGATAGGATTCTGGAGGCGCTGAAAGCTGAGGGGATCGGGGCGGTGGTAGCCGGAAAAGTAACGTCAGGGTCTGAGATTAAATTACTGATGGACAGCTGATGGATTGCTAATAGACTAGTCAATCAGATGTCAATTAGCTGTCTACAAGATATCAATCAGTTTCGTCAATTTAAATTGGTTGGCTATTGGAATAAGCTTTGATATAGTGCCGTCTTCTTTTTGTATATAAACGAATTTTTTGTATGGGGCGATATTTAGAATTTATAAAAACCTATCGGTTACTGCACCGCAATAGTCAAAAGCGCATCATCTTTCCGGATGCGGTTTATTTTGCAACGTCCAATACGTTTAATCGGC
>CAZIDW010000103.1:0-2565 GCA_964538225.1 uncultured Candidatus Peribacteria bacterium | reverse complement strand
TAAGCAGTATCCACATCACAAAAGGGGTATTTTGGCTTAATACGGCTGACTTCCCCTGGTAAAATGGATGATTTTGTGCTATAATACTCAGATAAATTTACATTTAATGCTATTGAGGAAAAAACCGCTTCATCATCAGAATTTTAAAGAGACGATGCCCTTCCGTGAACATCGGCTGGTGTTTATGGATAAAAAATCGGCCTGGGAAAAACCGCAGGCCATGGAAGTGGAAGCGGAATTTTTGTATGCCGGCCTGACCAATCGGCTGGATGAACTCGGCCAGCAGATTGCGGCGGAAGCGGACAAGGAAAAAAAACGCCGCCTGGAAGAAACCCTGGCCGCCTGCCAAAAATATCTGAAAGACCTCCGGCATGTGCCTGAAACGCCCCAGGAGATGGACCAGGCCCTGAAAGACTGGAATCTCACGGACCGGCGCCTTCATGTGCTGGATAAATCAGACCTGGATTACCGATATCTGGATGACCTGATGGAAACAGATATGGGAAGGTTTTTTGATAAAAAGACTCAGTTCTGGACGGAAGTCAGCAGTCAGCGGATGAAGCAGGCCGACCTCGTTTTAAGAACTCTTCAGCCAGTCACCGCGGAATCCCTGCGCAAAGAAGCCGGGGAATACTGGATCGAACGCAAAGATGAACTGGAGGAATCCCTTGAGGAAGAGCGTGAAAAAAGCCGGGATTACTCCCTTCCTGAAACCGAACGTCTTAAACACGCGGAATACGCCCGGTATATCCAGAAAGAACTGCAGGCGAAACCGCAATGGGTGGAAGATAAAAAATTCGAACTGGAAAAGGCCAAAAACCTCAATTTCCGGGACCGTTTATCAGAAGAGGCTGTCAGCCGGCTTCGTTCTTTTTTCATCGAAGAACGGAGCCTGCGGGAAAACGCGATTCTGGAGTCCTTTAAAACCCGGCTCGCGGACGCTAAAAAACGTTTTGTGAAATTCAGCCGTAAAAAACCGCCCCGCCTGTCTGAAGAACAGATAAAGGACACCCTTCATTTCATCGACGGCATGGAAAAGGAACGGCTGGGCGACCCGGACCTGTTCCGGCGGGACCGGACGTATTTAGAAACAACGCAGGCCGCTTTAAACAAATTCAGCCGGTGGGTCGATGATTTAGACCGGGAACTGGCGGTCTTTGACCGGCTGAAGACCGATGAAGGCAAAAAAGCCTTCCGGCAGGAAATGGAACAAAAGGCAAACAGCGTGAAGGCCGCGGCCGCCTGCTTCACCCCGGAACGGGTGGACGGTCTTTTAAACACGATCGGCCCCGCCCTGAAGGAAGGGCGTATTGTAAAAACAGAAGCCAAAACCTTCCGAAGAGCGCTGACATGGCTCCGGGATTCCAAAGGCGAACTCAGCGATATCGACGGACAGATCCGGAATATCCACCAGCTTGCCCCCGAAGAACTCATCGACATCAAACGCCACCTGGACCGCCTGCAGGAAATCATGGTGAAGGTCACACCGGAAAAACTGGACCAGGTTTTGGGGTTAAAAGGGCTCAATGACGCCCAGCTGGCCCTCAAGGACGCCCGGCTGGCCCGCAAGGTCATTGAAAAACTGGAGGGTATGACCGGCGCGGATCAGATCCGTGAAGTACTGGAAAAAGAGCTGGGTAAAGAACATCTTAAGCTGGTCAGCGAAGAGGAATTCAAACCTTATGCCCCGCACAGCGAAACGGGATTCATGGTGTTTTATGAATACAGGGATGAGTGGAAGATCATCATCAACCGGGACTCTATAAAGGACGGCCGGAAACTCGCGCATCAGGTGACGCATGAGCTGCTGCACCTGGAATTCGAACGCAATCCCGGCCTGAAACGGGAGTGGGTCAGGGGCTGCACCCAGGCCAAAAACTGGAAAGACATCAAACAAAAATTTGCGGACGCGTTTCCTAACAAACGGCCGCCGGATTACGAAGGCGGTAAAAAAACGTTCTCCGCGAAGGACTGGAGAGACAGCGATGTGGTGAGCGAACTCTACGCCCTGCAGAACGACATCGGTGAAACGTTCCGGCCGGCAGACCCCGGCCGGTTCAACGCGCTCCGGAATGCTATTTTAAGCACGGTGGGCGCCAGCAGCATCGGGCTGGATAAAGACCGCGCGCAAGCCCTCATCCGCGGGGCGGAAGAAGAGTTTACCGCCGAACCGAAAACGGAAAAAGAAAAAACGGAAGAAGGGGAAAAAACATCGGAAGGAGGCGACGAGGCTCCGGAAGGATACGCCAAAAAGATTCAAAAAATCGATGAGGACATCAAACAGCTTCTCAGTTCTGAATATAAAACCTACCTGCCCGGTGCGGCCGAGATCCTGGGTCTGCTACGGGACTACAACCGGGACACGGCCGAACTAAATGACCAGTTCGCCAAGACCAAAAGCGGATTTCTGGCTGATGAGATCAATGACCGCATCACTCAGGTGGAAAAAGACCTGGAGGAGATTAAAGGCGAGGTGGAAGCCATCTCGGCAGAAATCCCGAACCAATTCATCCCAACCAAATTGCACGGTCACCAAAGACATATCCTGCTGCGAACTGGATCGCA
>CAZIDW010000102.1:0-2681 GCA_964538225.1 uncultured Candidatus Peribacteria bacterium | reverse complement strand
AAAGAATACCTCCAAATCACCTTTTCAGATGTTCGAACTGCTGCGGACCCTGGGATGTGATGTGAACCTGGTGGTAAAAAAAGGGCGGAAGAAGGACGTGATCGCCTGGTCAGGCCATGATATGCAGCCATAGGGTGTTGAACTGAACTCATAGTGTAACGTAAGCGTTCGGTGAACCCATGTTTACTTTTTTCCGTGGTTGGATTATATTCCATGCAAACGGAGGGTAATCATGGGGCAGTTACGCAAGTCACAAAGCAGGACGGCGGCCAGGATGGGCCGTCTGTTTTCCGGGTTTTCAGAAAGCGGATTAACGGTATCGGGATACTGTAAACGTCACCGGGTCACGCAGGCCAAATATTATTATTGGCGTCGAAAGTTGAAGGCGGTTTTTCCGGCACCCGGAGACGATCCGCAACCTTCATTTGTCCAGGTATCCAGGCTGGCTCTTTCAAATGAGACCGGTTACGAGTTGTTTTTACCGGATGGATTACGGTTGAAGATACCGGTTGGTTTTAACCGGGAATCGCTGACCACTCTTTTGTCCGTGCTTTCATGCTGAGCTTCCCCTGTTCGGTGGAGGTGTATGTCTGCCTGGAACCGATGGACATGCGGTGCGGTTTCGACCGCCTGGCCGGGGCTACGCGGGACCGGATCAAGGCTGATCCTCTTTCAGGTCATTTGTTTGTGTTTTTCAACAAGGTCCAGGACCGGGTGAAGATATTATTATGGGACCGGAGCGGCTATTGTGTTTATTATAAACGTTTGGAGTCCGGGCGGTTTTATCATTCCGGGAGCGCGGTTGCCGGTCAATCGAGTTATCAAGTGAACGGTGCGGAACTTCAGTTGATCCTGGAGGGGCTGGATTTGACGGCGGCCCGCAAAAAAAAGCGGTTTTTTTATAAAAAAGGGCCGGAATAGCATCTGGGGCTATTGACAAAATCGTCGTCGGGTATTATATTGAACAGCGACGACATGATAGACACTCCCATAGAGATACCGGCCGTTCTTCCGACTGACGTTACCGAACTTCAGCGTCTCTTCATTCAGACTGTCCAGCGGTTTAATGGCTGTCTTTCGGAACTCAATAAATCACTTCATGAGATAGCTATTTTAAAACGGTACGTCTATGGCCGCCGTTCGGAGCAGCTGCCGGTTTTCAATCAAACTCATTTGTTCAATGATACCGAGGAAGACCGGTTTTGCAACGATCCCGACGTTATTGATCAGGAAGAGACCCGGGTAAAAACAATCAAAAAGCGGAAAGGCAAAGTAAAAGGCCATGGCCGTAACCCGCTTCCGGATCATCTGCCGCGTGAGCGGGTGGAATACGAACCTGATAAAAACGAGTTGAACTGCGGCTGCGGCCAGGACAAGAAGAAGATGGGCGAAGAAGTGACCGAGGAACTGGATTACCGTCCGGGCAGCTTTTTCGTCCGGGTTCATGTCCGGCCTAAATACGGCTGCCCGAACTCGGATTGTGATTCCGGTATTACCATCGCACCGGTTCCGGACCGTTTGATCGACAAGGGTCTTCCGGGTCCCGGTTTAGTGAGCCATATATTGATCAATAAGTTCAGCGATCATATTCCTCTGGACCGTCAAACGGGTATGTTCAGGCGGGAAGGGGTCTGGATCGCCAAATCGACCATGGTGGGTTGGGTCAAGTCCGCGTATGAGTTCCTGTTGCCGGTCGGCGAGGCGATAAAGTCTGAGATCAAGGGGGCGTTTTGCGTTAAGAGCGACGATACGCATATCAAGGTCCAAATGTCCGGCAAAAAGGGGACTACGCACCGGGGGTATATGTGGGTCTACCTTGATGGTCTGGACCGGCAGGTTTATTTTGAATATACTCCCACCCGCGGCCGTGCGGGACCGGTGTCGTTTTTTGAAGGTTATGAGGGTTTTTTACAGGCGGACGCGTACAGCGGCTACGATGAGTGCTTCAAAAATGGAGACATTGCGGAAGTGGGCTGCTGGGCACATGCGCGGCGGAAGTTTTACGATGCGCAGAGCACGGACGAGAGTTTATGCCTGGTGATGCTGGAGAAGATCGGTGCTCTGTTCGCGATAGAATCCCGGGCGCGCGAGTCGGATATTGATCCTGCCGCGGTAAAAGCACTTCGTGGCCGGGAATCACGGCCGATACTGGATGAGATAAAGGCATGGCTGGATGATAAAAATCGTCTGGTATTGCCCAAGAGCCCGGTAGGCCAGGCCATCACCTACACTTTGAACCAATGGACCGCTTTAACGCGCTACCTGGAGGACGGACGGTTATGTATCGACAATAACGCCTCGGAACGGGCGATCCGGGCGATAGCAATAGGACGGAAAAATTGGATGTTCGCCGGCAGCGAGGAAGGGGCCAAACGGGCGGCGCTCATGTATACCCTGCTGGGCAGTTGTAAATTGTTGGAAATAGATCCTTTTGAATACCTGATGGATATTTTTTCCCGTATCCACACCCATCCCATGAAAAAGATCAGGGAACTGACGCCGCTGGGATGGAAAGAAAAACGGGGCAGCCTAAAACCGGCCCTGGCCTCTTAAAAAATTAAAGCACAGACCAGACTTGGTCATTTTTAACACATGGATTCACCGAACGCTTACAAAAGTGCAATAGTTCTGTAGCTCTGTTTTATAAAAATTGGCTGATTTATATGGCTTTTTATGCTTTT
>CAZIDW010000101.1:0-2699 GCA_964538225.1 uncultured Candidatus Peribacteria bacterium | reverse complement strand
TTGTCCCTCTTCCTCCGGCTGAGGTCTCATATACTATACCGGCTCAGGAACCACCAATGAACAGGTTGATGAAATCAAGGTACGGGGCCAGGGCCCCCATGATCGCTTCCTTCTTGTCCTCGTCGGTCCCTTCGTTGCCGATGATGTTCATCGCTTTTTACCGTAAGCGTTCGGTGAACCCATGTTTACTTTTTTCCGGGTCTGGATTATATTCCATGCAAACGGAGGGTAATCATGGGGCAGTTACGCAAGTCACAAAGCAGGACGGCGGCCAGGATGGGCCGTCTGTTTTCCGGGTTTTCAGAAAGCGGATTAACGGTATCGGGATACTGTAAACGTCACCGGGTCACGCAGGCCAAATATTATTATTGGCGTCGAAAGTTGAAGGCGGTTTTTCCGGCACCCGGAGACGATCCGCAACCTTCATTTGTCCAGGTATCCAGGCTGGCTCTTTCAAATGAGACCGGTTACGAGTTGTTTTTACCGGATGGATTACGGTTGAAGATACCGGTTGGTTTTAACCGGGAATCGCTGACCACTCTTTTGTCCGTGCTTTCATGCTGAGCTTCCCCTGTTCGGTGGAGGTGTATGTCTGCCTGGAACCGATGGACATGCGGTGCGGTTTCGACCGCCTGGCCGGGGCTACGCGGGACCGGATCAAGGCTGATCCTCTTTCAGGTCATTTGTTTGTGTTTTTCAACAAGGTCCAGGACCGGGTGAAGATATTATTATGGGACCGGAGCGGCTATTGTGTTTATTATAAACGTTTGGAGTCCGGGCGGTTTTATCATTCCGGGAGCGCGGTTGCCGGTCAATCGAGTTATCAAGTGAACGGTGCGGAACTTCAGTTGATCCTGGAGGGGCTGGATTTGACGGCGGCCCGCAAAAAAAAGCGGTTTTTTTATAAAAAAGGGCCGGAATAGCATCTGGGGCTATTGACAAAATCGTCGTCGGGTATTATATTGAACAGCGACGACATGATAGACACTCCCATAGAGATACCGGCCGTTCTTCCGACTGACGTTACCGAACTTCAGCGTCTCTTCATTCAGACTGTCCAGCGGTTTAATGGCTGTCTTTCGGAACTCAATAAATCACTTCATGAGATAGCTATTTTAAAACGGTACGTCTATGGCCGCCGTTCGGAGCAGCTGCCGGTTTTCAATCAAACTCATTTGTTCAATGATACCGAGGAAGACCGGTTTTGCAACGATCCCGACGTTATTGATCAGGAAGAGACCCGGGTAAAAACAATCAAAAAGCGGAAAGGCAAAGTAAAAGGCCATGGCCGTAACCCGCTTCCGGATCATCTGCCGCGTGAGCGGGTGGAATACGAACCTGATAAAAACGAGTTGAACTGCGGCTGCGGCCAGGACAAGAAGAAGATGGGCGAAGAAGTGACCGAGGAACTGGATTACCGTCCGGGCAGCTTTTTCGTCCGGGTTCATGTCCGGCCTAAATACGGCTGCCCGAACTCGGATTGTGATTCCGGTATTACCATCGCACCGGTTCCGGACCGTTTGATCGACAAGGGTCTTCCGGGTCCCGGTTTAGTGAGCCATATATTGATCAATAAGTTCAGCGATCATATTCCTCTGGACCGTCAAACGGGTATGTTCAGGCGGGAAGGGGTCTGGATCGCCAAATCGACCATGGTGGGTTGGGTCAAGTCCGCGTATGAGTTCCTGTTGCCGGTCGGCGAGGCGATAAAGTCTGAGATCAAGGGGGCGTTTTGCGTTAAGAGCGACGATACGCATATCAAGGTCCAAATGTCCGGCAAAAAGGGGACTACGCACCGGGGGTATATGTGGGTCTACCTTGATGGTCTGGACCGGCAGGTTTATTTTGAATATACTCCCACCCGCGGCCGTGCGGGACCGGTGTCGTTTTTTGAAGGTTATGAGGGTTTTTTACAGGCGGACGCGTACAGCGGCTACGATGAGTGCTTCAAAAATGGAGACATTGCGGAAGTGGGCTGCTGGGCACATGCGCGGCGGAAGTTTTACGATGCGCAGAGCACGGACGAGAGTTTATGCCTGGTGATGCTGGAGAAGATCGGTGCTCTGTTCGCGATAGAATCCCGGGCGCGCGAGTCGGATATTGATCCTGCCGCGGTAAAAGCACTTCGTGGCCGGGAATCACGGCCGATACTGGATGAGATAAAGGCATGGCTGGATGATAAAAATCGTCTGGTATTGCCCAAGAGCCCGGTAGGCCAGGCCATCACCTACACTTTGAACCAATGGACCGCTTTAACGCGCTACCTGGAGGACGGACGGTTATGTATCGACAATAACGCCTCGGAACGGGCGATCCGGGCGATAGCAATAGGACGGAAAAATTGGATGTTCGCCGGCAGCGAGGAAGGGGCCAAACGGGCGGCGCTCATGTATACCCTGCTGGGCAGTTGTAAATTGTTGGAAATAGATCCTTTTGAATACCTGATGGATATTTTTTCCCGTATCCACACCCATCCCATGAAAAAGATCAGGGAACTGACGCCGCTGGGATGGAAAGAAAATCGGGAAAGGTCCAAATCCACGCCCTGATCATTTAAAGCAATGTCCGATTACCCCTCAGCATTTTTAGCACATGGGTTCACCGAACGCTTACTTTTGTTGAGATGTAAATAGCAACGTCCGGCTACCGATATCCAACGGCCCGCCATACTATAGTTGAGCGTTTAACGTTGAGCTTTG
>CAZIDW010000100.1:0-2772 GCA_964538225.1 uncultured Candidatus Peribacteria bacterium | reverse complement strand
ATCTAACCCCTCTTCCTCTCCCCTTGATCCAAGGGGAGCCGCCTGCCTCCCACCCCTAAGCTGGAGCGTATTTGCAATGGGCTCCAAGCGCAGGGGAGCCGCCTGCCTCCTGCCCATGACCCCCGCTGTGCGGGGAGTACTCCCCCTTGCATAAGGGGGAGATGTTTGTGAATGAGTTAATAGTCTAACTAATAAACAAAATCTCCCCCTCAAGTGAGGGGGTCTCAAAATAAAAATAAAAAATAATTTTTGATTCCCGCAATCCCAACTTGGTTTTTACCCCCTTATCTTTTAGGGTTTTTCAGAGAGGAATGGTATAATTTTAAAGATTATAGGACAGGGGGTAAAACCTGCCAAAACACACACTAAATAAATGAGGATTTTTTCTTCAAAATACGTCTCTTCCGCACTGCTGGTTCTGGCACTTGCCGTGCCTTTTGTTTTGGCGGGCGAGGCGACGATACAGGTGGGCAACGCCCCGCCGGTTTTTGAAGATGAGCTGGGCAACCCCACGGTGCCGAATGACAGCTGGTCCAGCAAAGAAAGCCCTACCCGCCCCGGGGATGAGGTCACCTTTACCGCCACGGCCACCGATCCGAACGGGGATGATTATTATCTCGCCATCTGCAAATCCGGTGACATCACGCCCAACGGCAAAAAACCGCCCACCTGCGACGGGGGCGCCTGGACGGTGAGTGATTTTCCGGCGGAAAGCGGAAAAACGGAGATCCTGACCTACGAAGTGAAAGAAAAAGATGTGCGTGTGAACGAATGGTACGCCTTTGCCTGCGACGCGGTGAAAGGCGGTGTCTGTTCCGACGCGCACCAGGGCGAAGGGGGGGGCGGGTCGCCGTTTTACACCCCGCGCCTTTCCACTGTCCTCCGCTTTGGCGACGACTGCCCGGAGGTGGCGGAACTGGACGCGCTCCGCGCGCCGGATCCGGAAACCCCTGAGGAAGACGGCCTGGCCGCCCTTAAAAAACCGATTACCCGCCCGCAGGTCCTGCAGATGATCGAAGATGAACTGGTGAGTGAGGAGGAGGAAGCCGTTCCGGATTTAAAATTGGTCGCCAGCCAGATGAAAGACCTGAAGGCGCTTGAGAAAACCGAGGAAAAAGCCACCAAAAAACAAAAAGAAACGCTGGCCGACGCGTTCATCGCCAAGCGCGACAAACTGAAGAAACTGGCGGAAAAGAACGCGCGTTTCTGCGTGGTCACCGATACCGACGGCGAAGGGCTGGCCGATGTGGCGGGCAAAAAAGGCGAAACCCCTTTTGAAAAAGCCGCGCACCGCATCGACAAAAAAGACCTGAAACTCAACTTCCGTAACGACGCGGATAGGCGCGTGGAGATGGGGGTGTCGGCCGGGCCGCCGGAATCGTTTTTAAAATCCGTCCCCTCGGAAGGTGTGGATGTGCGGTACAAAGACCCGGACAGCCCCCACCGGCTGACTCTACCGGACCTGCAGGAAGAGGCGCCGGAACCCGCCGAGGAGGTGTACCACACCTTTACCCTGCGCCATGAGACTCCGGAACCCGCCCGTAAAGACTTGGGGGATGTGCTGGTAGGCCTGTTCGGAGACGGCGACACGCCCGCACCGCCGGACGTTTTTGAGATGAACGTCATCCCGTCCGCGCCGGATCCGGCAGGGGCGTCGGAAGAAGACGTCATCTACCAGAGCGCGGACAACCGGAAGACCGATATCTATAAGACCTTCAGCGAGCCGACGTCTGTGGCGCCGTACAAGATAAAAAATTACACCCTGTACCATTACGGCGAGGGGGAGGAAAGCGAACTTTACACCCTGGAAAACGCCATTCTGCACCGGCGCGCCGACGGGACGATCGAAGGGTATTACGCGGAACCGCTGGATCTGAGCCAGGCGGACGGGGCGCAGGACGCGGATGAAGACCTTCTGGCGCGCGCCACGCGCGTGATGGAACAGGATCGCCGGCGCGACCTGTATGAAAACGGCGGGGGCAATCCGGATTTCACTATTCCGGCGCCGTTTGTGCTGGATAAGGACAATAACGTGCTGGACACGCTGACGTACGCCATCGAAGGCGAACACTATAACCAGCTCCGCGTTTCCTTCACGGCGGATGCCGCGGATTATCCGCTGGTGCTGGATCCGACCCTGCAGTTCACGGCGCCGGGGGCGGATAATACGAGCGAGCGTATTATCGGGGCAACAACTGCTGACTGGTTTGGCTGGTCGGTTCTGGCGGGGGATCTGGATAATGACGGGGATGACGACCTGGCGGTCGGCGGCCCGGGTTATAACTCAAGCAAAGGCCGTGTCTATATTTTTTATAATGACGGGGATTATGATTCCAGCGCGTCAAACGCGGATACGATTATTTCATCTACTGTGACTGCCTGGTTCGGAAGCGACCTGGCGCTGGCAGACATGAACAGCGACGGGCAGAAGGATCTGATTGTGGGGGCGCGTACGTATTCCAGCTCTGCCGGCGCTGTTTATATTTTTTATGGCGATAACGGGTACTCCGCCACGCTGAGCCAGTCCGACGCGGACGTCACGATCACCGGGGAAAGCACCAGTTATTTTGGCAATACGGTGGAAGTGGCGGACTTAGATGATGACGGGGATGATGATCTGGTGGTCGGCGCCTACCGATACAACAGTTACCAGGGGCGCGTCTATATTTTTGACAACGACGGCTCCATCCCCACCGCGGCCAGCTCCGCGGATCATATTATTACAGGCAATTCAGGCAGTTATTTCGGGTACAGTATCGCCTTCGGTGATAT
>CAZIDW010000099.1:0-2799 GCA_964538225.1 uncultured Candidatus Peribacteria bacterium | reverse complement strand
ATCAGCTTTTATTGTTTCCTGAAAACACGATCAAAAAACTGGGGTCTTTTTAGTCACTGCGATAGGTTATAAATAATTCAATCCAAATAGGAAAGAAATTTGTAATATTTACTATCGCTAGTTAATAACTAACATAATACGTTTAAATCTCAACTCTTTCTCCACTAATCTTTTGCCCCAAAAACTTACTTCCCAAATCGGAAAACCGCTCCGGATTGTCGGTGGTGCAGTAGATTCGTTTACCCTTGCGGGACAGGCCTTTTTCAACATCCGGATGCCGTTTAAAATAATCCCCGATCGCGTCCGCCGCGGCTTTAGCGGATGAGATCACCCTGATTTGTTTTCCCATCATCCGTTCGATTTCTTTCTGAAGGAGGGGATAATGGGTACAGCCGAGGATCAGTGTGTCGACGTTAGCGTGTTTTAGGGGGCGCAGATACGTTTTTAGCACCATTCTCGTAACCGCCGCCTTGATCATACCTTCTTCTATTAATGGGACGAGGAGCGGGCAGGCTTTTTCGGTCACTTCAACCTTACTGAATGCGCGTTTATCAGACGGTTTATAGAGATCAGATTCGTATTTCTTCAGTTCGCGTTCATAGGCCCCGCTGCCGATGGTGCCACGGGTTCCGATCACGCCGATCCGGCCGAACCTTGTCCGGCGCAGGGCTTCTTCGACGGCCGGCACCAGCACGCCCAGAATGGTAAGCTTGCCTTTATATATACCTTGTACATGCCGGAGCGCATCCGCGGAAGCGGTGTTACAGGCGACGACAATAAGCTTACAGCCTTTTTTGATTAAAAATTCCACATTTTGAACAACTAATTTGTTAACAAGTTCAGGGGAACGGCTTCCGTAAGGCATATTCGCCTGATCACCCAGATACACATAATCAAAATCCGGGTACTTTTTTAAGTACTCTTTCATCACGGTGAGTCCGCCGAAACCTGAATCAAAAATACCGATCATCTGTTTACCATATTAAAGGCGCAAATAAGATTACAGCAAAAACTCAAAAACATCCACTGTCTGAACTGCATGCCGAGCCAATTAAAAAACAGAAGAGGCTGCTGGAGCATCTTTAAATCCTGTCTTTGGTTCATAAAGAATATTAGGCCTGGGGAGTGGCAGGAGGCTGGGGGGCTGATTCTTTAAGAACAGGCCACTGGCTGAACGCGAACACCAGGAAGATAATCAGGTTAACGATAGGGATGATCATCAGGATGGTATACCAACCGGGATAACCCGCCTTTTTGAAGATTTTGTACCAGGCAACCAGGAGGACGATGAAAGAAACAAGCATAATGAGCAGGGTGGCAATCCCCATGCTTGCTAAGGCTGATGAGTTGGTACCAATAACCATAGGATCCATAATGATATAAGGTTAAGTTTTATTTTTCTGCCCCTATCTTTACATGAAAAGGGTAAAAAGTGCAAATATTTGCGCCCTTTCAGGCGGGTTGGTATAGTGGATTAAAATAACCAATTTTAAATTTTAATTTGATAGAATAAATTGTAATTTGTCATTGGTGATTTAAAATTTAAAATTAAAATTATGCCATCAGCCATCACTCACATCCATTCGCGCGAAGTCCTTGATTCCCGCGGGAACCCAACAGTCGAAGTCGAAGTGGCGACCGACGATCATTTTGCCTCGGCCATTGTGCCCAGCGGGGCCAGCACCGGCCAGCATGAAGCCGTTGAACTGCGCGATGGCGACAAAAACCGGTATGGAGGCAAGGGTGTTTTAAAGGCGGTGGAAAATGTGAACACTGCAATCAGAAAAGAATTCATGCAGGCGGACGTCCGCAACCAGCGACAGATCGACCAGCGCCTCATCAGCATAGACGGCACGCCCAACAAAGGCAATTTAGGGGCGAACGCCGTTTTGGGGTTCTCTCTGGCCGTTTCCCGCGTGGCCGCGAAGGCGGAAGGCCTGCCGTATTACCAGTATCTCGGCAATCTCGGCAATCAGGGCGAAAGTTATCTGATGCCCACGCCGATGATGAACATTTTAAACGGCGGAAAACACGCCATCAAATCCACTGATCTTCAGGAATTCATGATCATGCCCGTGGGTGCGCCCAGTTTCCGTGAAGCCCTTCGTTACGGAGCCGAGACATTCCATACCCTCAAAAAAATCATTAAAGAAAAAGGGTTTTCTACAGCCGTGGGCGATGAGGGCGGTTTCGCGCCCAGCCTGTCCAGCAACGAGGAGGCACTGAAGCTCATCGTACAGGCCATCGAAAAGGCCGGCTATAAACCGGGGGAAGAGATCGGCATCGCCATGGATCCGGCCGCGTCCGAATTTTTTGAAGACGGTAAATACCAGCTTCGGTCTGAAAACCGCGCGCTGACATCAGAGGAGATGGTGGATTATTACGCTGATTTGGTTGATAAGTATCCGATCTTATCCATCGAGGACGGGCTGGCGGAGGATGACTGGGAGGGCTTCCGGCTGATGACCGAAAAGATGGGCGATACGGTTCAGATCGTGGGGGATGATTTACTGGTCACCAACACCGAACGGCTGAAAAAAGCCATCGACGGCAAAAACTGCAATTCAATCCTTATTAAACTGAACCAGATCGGCACGCTGTCGGAAACCATCGATGCCATCCGGATGGCCTCAGATGCCGGTTTTACCTCTGTTGTCTCCCACCGTTCCGGCGAAACCGAAGACACCACCATCGCGGATTTTGTAGTCGGGATGGGCACGGGCCAGATCAAGACAGGTTCCTTGTGCCGCACCGACCGGATTTGCAAATACAACCGGCTTTTGCGCATCGGGGAGGCGC
>CAZIDW010000098.1:0-2810 GCA_964538225.1 uncultured Candidatus Peribacteria bacterium | reverse complement strand
CGCAGGTGACGATGGCCGCATGGACCTTGGAGGGATCGAAATAGATCTTTTCGCGCGGACCGCTCCGTTCCAGCATCTCTTCTTTTTTAAACGTGCGCGTGCTGTCGTCCGCCCGGGCGATGATGTCGTACAGGATATATTCATCGTCGGTCATATAATTGGCGATGTAGTCCCCGTATTTCCGGGAAAGGCGTACGGGCGTGTCTGTGTTGCACGGCCCCAGGGTGGGGATGGTGAAGTCAATCCGATCATTCATGTATTGCTCCTTAATTCAAAATTCGTAACACTTTAGCTCTTTGAAAAATTATTTGCCATTACGCAGCTTGTTTAAGGTCCTTCAATGAGACTTTAGCAACTATAGATTTTTTTGCTAAGTACAGAATAGTTTCCATAGGGTTCTGGTTTTGTAATTCAGCTGTTCTAAATAAGGTCATTAAGATCGCCTGCGTGGCGGCCCCCCTTTCCGATCTGTTTTGTTGGGACACCTTTCTGGTTAAGACCGGTTTTCTCATTTGTTGTTCCGCATAATTGTTATAAGGACTGACCCCATACTCCAAGAAGGTAAAAAGTTCCTGGCGATGTCGTTTTAAGCGTTTCAGTATCCGTTTAATGTCTTTCTGATCGATGGATTGAGAAAGTAATGCGTCCAAGCGGAGATGAAGACGAGTCAGCCGCCGGTCAAATTGTTGAGTGCCCAGTTCTGTTTTATGCTCCCCTAATCTCAGGGCATCCCTTAATAACCGGGACAGCTTTTTCCGGAATAAACGCCAGGCGGCAGAATGGTTGTATTTATCGATTTTGACCAACTCGGTAAACAGATGATAGAAACACCGTTGTTTAGCAAGAGCGCTAATTTTATTGTACGCTCCCCAAAAATCGCAAATCAAAACACCACCCAAAAAAACACCCAAAACTTCTTTTATCACCGGTGATCCTCTCCGTTTATCAATCAAGTAATAGCAAAGCTTATCAGTTACAAAACACCATAACCAATGCGTAATGCCGTTTATTCTCCAACCGGTCTCATCGGCGTACAGGGCGGCACTTTCCGGTAAACGCTCTCCCATCTCTTCATAAACGGACTTTAAACTCAATGCCAACCGCTGCCAGGCCAAGCTTAATCCCCCCGCACTGACCCTAAAATTACTTATGACGCTGAGCATTCTGACAAGGTTATTGACACTGACCCCTACCAGATAATGAAGCCAGGCGGTAAATACCACTAACCGTAATCCTATCCGGCAGCCAGTAAAAGCATCTGTGACAGAAGCGGAGACGACTTCCCGACATTCAGAACACCAATAACCATAAACCGTATGCTCCGTTACCTCCGGCTGTACCGGTGGAAGATCTTCGGTATAACGAGTATGGGATTTAATCGCTTTCCCTACTGTATGCCCACACTGCGGACAATGCGTCAGCCGGTGTTCCTGATGATGATCAATATGATCCGGCTTTTTACGGGTGGTTCCCGGATGACCTTGCTTGCGACCCGGCTGCTTCGGCCGGCGTTTTCCCCGCGGCTTCTCATACGGCGCTTTCATTCCGCTGGGAGTGCTCGGACTATGCCGGCCAAAAAGTCGATCATACTTCTCGGCTTTCTCACTCAGACCTAAAATAACGGATATCGCTTCCTCGCGGGGCTTCTCCAATATCGCTATCGCTTCGGCCCGATTCATTGACGCAACCGCCTCCGAAAATCACGGGCTAAGGGATACAGATAAATATCCTTCACCGGCACCAGCAGGGTATTATCCCGGTCGTTGCGGCTTCGCCCCGTGGTCTGACCAACCTTAATCCAATTGGCCGCCTGGTAACTGGTCCCCTGAAAACGACCTTGCTCCACAAAGGTCTCCAATAAATAAATCGAATGACCATATCGGGCCTGCCAGTCCAGACTGAGTCGTTGCGCAACCCGGCTTAATATATGGCTGGCTAAATAACGCACGCGTACCCACGGCAAGATCAAAAACCGCATATTGTTCGTCAAAAACCGAAGATTACGCTGGCGGGTGCGGGCCTCCCACCCAATATAATGGTCGCGGGAACGGATACTCCATGCCGCAGAACCAAACTCCAAACACCCCAAGGGCCGATCGTAACGGTCATACACCAGATACCGCATGTTCTCCCCCACCGTTCCCCGATACCCAAGATAATGATACCACGTCAGAAAAGTACGAAACAAAGGTTTAGAGTTTGAATCCACGGACCCCAACCGAATGGGTCCCAGCTCCTTAAGATAAGCCTCTATCGGGGAAGTGGCATGAAGGACTGGCTCAAACTTCCGACCGCGCAGCCGATTATAGGACCTCCCTTGACGGGCAGGTAATTGGATAAAACCTTTGCGCTCCAATTTTAACAACAGGCTTCGACAGGCGATGTCCTTGCGTTGACCCCCGGCTTTATACCATTGCCAATGATCACAGAGTTCCCGGGAAAGCCGGGTCCGATGCCAGCCGGGATGGGTGGTAATCAACTCCCGGATCAAATTAATATCCGCGCCTGTTATCGTACGGCCTTGAATAACCATTGACTCCTGCATGGTTATTCATTATAATATGGCCACCCAGTGAAGTCCAGGAAAATATGAACTTTTTTGAAAATAATTTTTCAAAGAGCTAAACTAATACATTTATTTTATTTTCATATTTTGTAGGAAGTAACGGCCATATTGCATCGACATGGTTTTTCGGTTTGCATTGTGCATCATCTTCTCACTTTGTGCTGTACGTCCCCGCCTTTACCCTTTCGGTTTGCATTGCATCAGTTTTCTAGGCCGCAAGGTTGAACTGTATCACCTGGTATTC
>CAZIDW010000097.1:0-2907 GCA_964538225.1 uncultured Candidatus Peribacteria bacterium | reverse complement strand
TTTAGAATTTAATATAGCTAATAAATACTTTGATCCTGGCGTTATCATTGTACTAGTACCATGTATCATTTAAACTTTCGGGTATAACCGCATGAGTTTTGTCCGCGCTTGTTCCGTCGTAAACTGCCATCTCACTTTTGCTTCTCGGTTATTACGGTCAGTTTGCCAGGCTCGTACTTCTTTTTGCATAATACTGATTTCAGGAATCCGGCGATCCAGACACTGGCATTTTAAAGCACTCAGTTCGATCTCCGCAATGTTCAGCCAGCTTCCATGTTTAGGCGTATAATGGATTTCCAACCGGTCCGCCAGGCCCCGGGCAACTGCAGGCGGATACGCCTCATACAAAGACGCGACAGTATGGGTATTGAGATTATCCATAACCAGGACAACCTTTTCAGCGTCGGGATAGCGCTCCTCCAGCATGGCTTTGATGAAGCGTGCCCAATCGATTCTGGTTCGGCGTTCCGTGATTTCCACATGACGTTTCCCGCCAAGTGGTTCGATTTCAAGAAATATCTCCGCGACACCATTGCGGATATATTCATCATCCTGCAACGCCGGGCGGCCACATCCCACCGGGATGGGCCTGCGGACTTCACCGATCAACTGCTTGCACGATTCATCCATACATACCAACGGCTGTTTCGGATCGTAGGGACGGTGGTAAACTTCCAGTATGTCTTCCATGCACGCTACGAAGCTCGCATTTTCATCCGGTGGTATTTTCCAGTATTTGCACCGGTGAGGCTGCAATTGGTTTTTTTTAAAGACCGGCACACGGCCATCGGCGAACAACTCTCCGCAATGCCAAGTTCTACGATTTTCTCAGATAGAAGGCGAACCGTCCAACGCTTATACCCCGCAGGAGCCTCGGAACATGCCAATTGGGTTAAACGAGCATCGAAGGCGCCGTCATACCGTGGTTCAATAGGCGGCTTCTCGCGTCGCTTACGACCAAGAGCAACTTCGAGACCATCTTCTACGAACCGTTTTTTTAAATGCTCTATTTTTCGCGAAGAAACTCCAAGAGCCTCGGCTGCTTTCTCAACAGTCCATCGCGGTCCACTTTTGCCTGCGTCGCATAAAAGTAGTGCACGAGCATTAAGAAAACGTTTAGCCGGAGTTTTCCCATTCTTGGTAATGCGGGTCAAATCATTTCGCTCCTCATCCGTCAATGTTACTCGATACCGAACTGCCATGACAACCTCCTGGTATAATGTTCACAAACAGTTTTATATTTAGTAGTTTTATTAATATATTGACATAATAACGGTTAGCGGGGAGACAATTGGCATACCTCCGTATAGGGCACAAAGCCACTATTTTAAAAAGAGCATTGCTTTCCACGTTCCAGGCTGGGAGCATTCATTGAGGATACTATGGGGTACGGAAAAACAGAGTGCTACCATTCATCTTCCAGGATATGCAGGCCGGGAAACGCGGAAACATCCTCCCGCTATGCTAACCAAAAACGAAAGGAGTTTTACCATGTACTATCTAGGCATTGACGTCTCCAAGAAGGCTGCCCGCTGCGTCTTTCTGGATGATGACGGTGAGCGCTGGAAGCGTGCGTTTACCATCAGTCCAACCACGGATGAAATCGACGGGCTGTCCGGGCGGTTCGAAAAGCTGGACTTGAACCCGCAGAACCTCACCATTGGTATCGAGGCTACCGGAAACTGGTGGGAAAACATCTACGCCGCTTTAAGCGCTAGAGGCTTCACCGTCCTGGTTCTGAATCCCTGTCAGACCAAACGGTACCGGGACGCACTGAACTTCAAGGCGAAAACCGACGACATAGACGCATGTGTCATAGCGGGGCTCATACGCTCGAAAAGGTACGCTGCCAGCTTTATCCCGCAGGAAGACATACAGGTCCTCAGGGAGATCACCAAGCTGCGTTATCAGCTTATGAAAAACCATAAGAACTATCAGCGTCAGATCTGCAGCCTGTTGGCCCTGGTCTTCCCGGAATACGAAAAAACCGCCATTAAAAATCCCTTCGCGGTCGCTTCCCTGGCCATACTTAAAAAGTACCCCACGGCCAAACACCTGGCCAAGGCCCATCCCCGCCAGATCGAAAAAATCGTCCGCTCAATACAGGGAAACAACTTCAACACCGGACAGATAACGCAGCTGATCGATACGGCCCAAAAATCATTCTTCTCGGGACGCGCTGCCGAAGACAGGGGGCGCAATCTCTGTATGCTGCTATCGCATATAGAGCTGCTTAACCAGTCCCTGGCCGATCTGGAACAGCGGATGGAAAACGTCCTCTCGCCGAATGACCCGGATGACATGGATAACTTTCCCGGCGCCAACCTGCTGGATATTCCCGGCATCGGACCTAAAACCGTCGCTGCTATCCTATCGGCCATCGGACCGGACGGAAAAGCCTTTGACTCCGCCGAAAAAATCATCGGCCATGTCGGCTTCTTCCCTAGAATCTACCAATCCGGACAGGTGAAAAAAGAAAATAAAATCGTCAAACGTGGACCCAAATACTTACGCGCGGCCCTTTACATGGCTGCCGTGGCCTCGGTTAAGCACAACCATGAACTCAGAGCGCTCTATCATAAAAAAGTGTCTCAAAATAAATCTAAAAAACAGGCTCTGATATACGTAGCTAAAAAAATCGCCCACATGTGTCTGGCAATGCTTAAATCCGGTCAAGCATACAACCCGCAGAGAGTCTTTATGCCTGCTTAAATTATCAAAGAACGGAGAAAACTCAACGCTAAAATACCTTACTTTTTCACTTTACTCTTTATAGGATATCTTTTAGGTTGTCATAAATATAATGTATTCTTTTGAAATATGCGAACATTAAATTGTTACATGGTACTAGGCTCCCCCGCCAGCCTTAAAAAATTCCCCGCATATATCTTCTTCAGCACCGCTTCC
>CAZIDW010000096.1:0-2975 GCA_964538225.1 uncultured Candidatus Peribacteria bacterium | reverse complement strand
ACTCAGCCCCAGTTTCGAGTCTGAGGAAACAGCCGCAGCCTATCTCGACAGTGTTTGCCTTTGGGCATCATCAGGTTGTCGCGGTTCTGGATGGTAAGCCATTCACTGAGCTCCGGGTCGCCGGTGATCTCTGTTTCCACGATCATGGCTTCCGACGGGTCGTTGGTGTTCAGGTCGATCACATAAACGAAGCTGGAGCCGGGCTTTAAGTTGTCGTTCACGATGTAGGGGGGCGCGATGCCAAACGCTTTGGCAGACACCCCGGGGGCCAGCAGGATTAATCCCATTACCATTGCCGCCAGTGAACCGATGCATTTTGTTTTTGTCATGGTAGTCGGGTTAAGCGATTATAAGGTAATAAGGATTAATTGAGAGTGCCGCTACAGGTGTTACTGGCGGTAGAGGTAAAGGTGTTAGAACCGGTGTAAGAGCCCGCCTCCTGGGCATCCGGAATACGGATCTTCCAGTAAACGGATTCGTTGGTTCCCGTAACAGAGCTATGGTTTTCGCGCACCGCGATATCGCGGTTGGCGCAGCCTTCCGTCTCATCGTAAGAATCGGATCCCGCCGTGTCCAAAAGCACCCACGGGCCGGGATCAGTGGCCTCGGCATCCCAGTCGAAATCGGAGGTGGTGTTATGCCATTTCTGCTGACCCACAGCGATGGTGCTACCGGAACAGGTATCGTAATCCGTACACATGTCATCACCCGTGATCTGCACATCCAGCACCTGGTTGCCCACATTGCCGATAGACGTTTCCTGGCCGGGAGAGGTGCCGCCGATGGCCACGGTGCCGTACGCGATCGTGCCCTCGACTACATCGATGCCCTGAAGGACGGGGTTGTTGAGGGATGAGCTGGCATCCGCGAAGGTGACTTCATCGGCCGCGTCCGTGGCCTTACCGGCCACATCCCAGGCGCCGTCTGAGGCGTTAAAGTAAACCGTGACCTGGCAGGAGGCGTCGGCGAATTCGTCCTGACCGTCCGCCAGTTTGCCGGAACCGGGGGAACTGACATTGCCCAGGGTGCAGGTCGTGTCGTAATAACAGTCGTTCTCATCCGAGGTACAGCCACTGGTCACAGAGTTGTGGAAGAACACGCCCGTGGCATTGGTGATGTCGTTGTCTCCGTTGTCGTCTCGGATACCGAAGGAGAAATCCACCGTGTCACTGCCGCCCGCGGTCGGGCTGGGGCTGTCAGTCGCGGTGTAACCGCTGGTATCGAAGGTCGTGTCCAGCACAGGCGCCACATCCTCCACATCATAGGTCTGGCCCGGGCCGCTGGCAGAATCCGTAGCCTGATACTGGTGCTGGTCTTCGACAAACACTTCCACATTATAGGTGGCATCGGCCGTGGGTACATCGGCGATGGTGGAACTGGAGCATTCCGCGTATTCGCTGGTCGGGTCCACGCTGGTATCGGAACAGATCTCAGTTCCGCTACAGCCGGTGCCACTCACAAAGGTGTCTCCATCCGCACAAACATACATATCCACCGTATCCTGTCCGCCCTGAACATCCGCGTCTGTAACCTGAACACTGAAGTAAACCGTGTCGCCGGGTTCGACCGTGCCGGTGGCATGGTTTAAGCCTGACGTGCCGGCCGTGTCGCCGTAAGCGTAGCTCACAATATCCGGCGCATGGTTAATAGCAAATGGTGAGGCATTGTCATCATCCCCTCCGGACAGGGTAGTGCCGGACAGAGTGATATCGCTGCCGGTATCACCGGATTTGCTCATAGTAATGGAATTACCGTCCGCGCCGGCGGTATTGGCATACAAATACACCACTGCGCCGCGGGCATACGCGGTAAGATTAGCGTTATTCTCGCCGTCGGCCAAAACAGTGGCTGTATCCTGTCCATCTTCCGCACTGGAAATATCCAGACATACATCCACGTTGCCACCAGCACAAGTAGACCCATCGGTCGTATCAAACTCATAAACAACTGAGCCAAAAGTCAAAGTCGCCTCATCTACCGGCACATCGGAAAAAGTCACCGTGCCCAGGGCAGAACCCTGATCGCCGGAACCGTCTCCCGGGAAACAAAGGCCGGTGGAGGCATTGTCGCACACAAACGCGTACCAGGGGCATTCCTCGTTGTTGGTACAGTCATTGGATTCCGCATCACTGTTAGTGCCCGTGGTGTAGACCGTGGTACTGGAAGAAGTTCCGGAATCACTGGTCGTGGCGGCGCTGACGACCCATTCATCGTTAGTCTCGCAGGAAGGGGCTCCGCCGCTACCCGCCGTAATAGCGTCTGAAGAACAGAACGCGCCGTAATAATCGTCATTGTTCACATCCTTGGCGGTTATCGTGAATGTGACATCGGAACCGCTGTCGGTCGGGTCGCCGACCGCGTTGCCGGTGTTAGAACCGCCATCCGAAGGAGTGACGGTGATGATGGGCGCTGTGTTCCCCACATCGGTTGTGGTGGTGGGAGCGTCCGAATCTTGCGCATGGGCGAAACGGAGCAATCCGAAGACGCCCACAAAAATCGCCAATGCGACCATGGTAGAGAAAAATTTCTTAGTCATGATATTTATTTTTGTTAAGAAATAAGAAATTAAATAAAATTAAATTATTAATCTATATATACAGGAAGATAGACAAAGTGGCAACTTAAAGTTTATAACCGCGCCACAATTCTGTACACGCTGTAAAGACGAAATTGAAATAAATGGACAAATTTTCAGTTTTCCATTCTCCGTAGTGCAGTTAAATCCTTCGATGCACTACGAGATAGTCAATAAAGTTACCAACGTTTACTACGAAGGATGAATCAATTTTTAATTTTCAATAAAAGCATTTAAACATTATACCAAATTTTTAATAAGAATGCAAGGGTGAAATGATGACACGACGAGATGACGAGATGACTAGATGACGGAAGAAGACGGGCGGGAGGCAGGCGGCTCCCCTTGCGCTTGGAGCCCATTGCAAATACGCTCCAGCTTAGGGGCAGGAGGCAGGCGG
>CAZIDW010000095.1:0-3022 GCA_964538225.1 uncultured Candidatus Peribacteria bacterium | reverse complement strand
CTTAAACATCGGTCCGCAGGACGCCGAAATGCGGTTCGGCCATATGATGGAGGCCTTCCGGTACGGCGCTCCGCCGCACGGGGGAATCGCCTGGGGCCTGGACCGGCTGATCATGCTGTTCGCGGAAGAACCCAACATCCGGGAAGTCATCGCGTTCCCCAAAGACCAAAAAGCTAAAGACCTGACGCTGGGCGCGCCATCTGATGTGCCGGAAAAAGACATCAAAGAAGCCAATATTCAGATCCTCCATAAAAAATAATCCCTTTTCCCATGAAGACTCTCGAGGATGTAGACAAAGAAGCTAAAGAAAACCCTCCGGCCGACAAAAGAAGTCAGCAGGCGGCCGCCTTGGGCGAAATCGAATCCAAAATCGATCAGATGCTGGAACACCAGAAGACTGTGCGCCGTATTGCCATCTTCCGCGGAATCATCAGCTTCATCTTCTTTCTGGTCTTCATCGTTCTGCCTATCGTAGGCGGGTTTTATCTTTTCCAGCACATCAAAGCCAGTGGGATCCTTGAGCAGGTCAGCGGACAATATCAGGATTTTTACCAGGCTCTTGGTTCCCTGAAAGAAACCGCCGGACAGGCCGAAAGTTTAGGGGATATGCTGAATGGAGTAGCTAAATAATCATTCCTGTAAGCGGGTTCTTCGTTTTCTGCGTTTTTTCTGTTTGCGGATTTTTTCAACCGCTTTCGCTTTTTTTGATTCCGGATTGAGTTTTTCCAAAAGCTCTCTGAGCGCCAGAATACGGTTCATGGACCGTTCGCGGTGCTTTTGATATTTGATGATGATGCCCGTCGGCAAATGGCGTAACTGGACGGCATTGGCGGCTTTGTTGAGCTTCTGGCCGCCCCGCCCGCCCCCGTGGACGAATTTTTCCTCGATCTCATCCAAATCCACTTTCAACTGATCGACCAGAAGGAGGATTTCGTTGTATTTTTTGTCGGTGAGGTTGGATTGAGGTGGGAGGTTCATATATTTCCATATTACCGCAAGTGCGATGACGTCATCACACTTTCTGATATTCGGACAAAAAATCACCTTTAAATTCATCAAATCGATCCTTCTCAATCGCCTCGCGGATCTGCTTCATCAGATTCAGGTAAAACGCCACGTTGTGGAGGGTATTGAGGCGCAGGCTGAGGATTTCATTCGCTATAAATAGATGGCGCAGATAGGCTTTAGTGAAATGCCGGCAGGCATAGCACCGGCATGCCGGATCAAGGGGTGTGAAATCCTCTTTATACTGTTCGTTTTTAATCCGCACGACCCCTTTGGATGTGAACAGATGGCCGTGACGGGCGTTCCGGGTGGGAAGCACGCAGTCGAACATGTCCACTCCCCGTTCCACCGCCTCCAGAACATCCTGCGGGGTACCGACTCCCATCAGGTAGCGGGGTTTATCTTCCGGCAGATGCGGCACGGTCGCTTCGATCATCTCATACATCACTTCATTCGGTTCACCGACAGACAGACCGCCGATCGCGTATCCGTCAAATCCGATTTTTGTAAGCGCTTTGGCTGACTTTTCACGCAGATCCGGATGCATACCGCCCTGGACAATGCCGAAAAGTAAGGACCCAGGATTCGGGACTAAAGAATCAGATGTGTCCTGTTTTCTATGTCCTGAATCTTTGTAAAATTTACATCGCCTGGCCCAGTCGGTTGTTAATTCTAATGATCTTTCCACGTATTTCCTTTCCGCGTCGGCGGCAGGACATTCATCCAGCACCATCATGATGTCGGAACCCAGCTTCTGCTGGATCTCAATGGCTTTTTCGGGGGTTAAAAAGATCTTTTTTCCATCCAGATGTGACTGAAATTCCACTCCATCACCTTTCAGCTTCCGGATTTTGGATAAGGAAAATATCTGATACCCCCCGCTGTCAGTTAAAATCGGGCCGTCCCAGTCCATAAACGCATGCAGGCCGCCGGCTTTTTCCACCACTTCCTCACTAGGGCGCAGATGGAGATGGTAGGTATTTGAAAGAATCGCCTGACCGCCCAGCTCCCTGACTTCCGACGGTAATAATCCTTTCACCGCCCCCGCTGTGCCGATAGTCATAAAAAACGGTGTCTGAATTTCGCCGTGAGCGGTTTTTAGGGTGCCGCGGCGGGCACTGCCGGATTTTCGGATAAGTTTAAACATATCAAAAAACATTTAACATCTGACACATGGCATTTAATATTTGACCAAAAAAACAAGCCAAAGGTCAAATGTTAAATGCCAAAAAATTATTTTTTCGATTCAATGACCTTATCCACAACTCCGTAATCAAGAGCTTCTTTAGCCGTCATGAATTTGTCGCGCTCGGTGTCGACTTCGATTTTTTTCAGCGGCTGGCCGGTGTGCTTGGCGATCATCTCGTTCAGCAGTTCTTTGGTCTGCACGATGTGCTGGGCATGGATGGCGATATCTGTTGCCTGACCTTCCGCGCCGCCGAGGGGCTGATGAATCATGACTTCGGAATGCGGGAGCGTGTAACGCTTACCTTTCGTGCCGCCCATCAGGATCACGGATCCGCCGGACGCGGCGATGCCCACACAAACGGTGGACACATCGCATTTAATCAATTGCATGGTGTCATACATGGCCAAAGTGGCAGAAACCGATCCGCCCGGGGAATTGATGTAGATAGTGATGTCTTTGGTGGGATCCTGTTTTTCCAGAAACAAGAGCTGAGCGATGACGGTGTTGGCCACTTCATCACTGATAGGACCGGCCAGAAAGACGATCCGCTCTTCCAGTAAACGGGAGAAAATATCGTACACACGTTCACCTCCCTGCGGGGTTTTGTCGATAACAGTTGGTATGACTGGCATGATTTTATTTTTAATTTTAATTCTTAATGAATTATACCATATTTTTACCCTTAAAAGCGAATGGAAGGAATTGACAATTGTGGTTTTGGTTGTAGTCGTATCAGCCAGAAAACGTCCAGCAGCCACAACCAAACCCTAACCAAATGACATACTCCCCGACGCAAGCGTCGAGGTATCTAGGTTAGACCTTCAAACA
>CAZIDW010000094.1:0-3113 GCA_964538225.1 uncultured Candidatus Peribacteria bacterium | reverse complement strand
TTACCAGTTACAAGTTACGCCCCGAAGGGGCAAATTACAAATTTCAAAAAAGTCAAATGTAATTTATGTATGAAGTCGAAGCCAAAGTGGCTCTTTCAAAGGCAGATTTAAAAAGGCTGAAATCCGAAATACCGTCAATAGCCAGTAAAATCGGCCATGTCGATAAGAAGGATGTTTATTATGGTTGTTTAAAAAAACACTGTTCTTATCTGCGCGTACGGAAAAAGAACGGGAAGCCCTTCCTGAACATAAAGACCAAAAAAACAGAGCGGGGGATTGAGACGAACCGCGAAATAAAACTCCCCCTTACCTCAATGCAGGCTTTTCAGGCTTTTCTTAAAAAAATAGGCCTCCCGCTGGCAGGAAAAAAGCATAAAAAAGGGGTTATATATAGGAAAGGGGAGATGCAGATCGAACTCAATAAGGTGGAAGGACTGGGGGATTTTCTGGAGATTGAAACCATGGTCGCTGAAAAATCAGATATCCCCGGGGCGAAAAAAGCTTTACGGAACTTGTTTAAAAAGCTAGGATTTAGCCCTGAAGAGTTCGAAAAGAAATATTATCTTGAATTACTGGAGGAAAAGCGGAAAAATAATAACTAATGGATTGCTTAGTGATCGCTGATTGACATCTGATGGACTAGTCAATTAGCCGTCCGTTAGCAATCAATCAAAAGTCAATCAAAACTATGAAAATCCAATTTTTTCGCCGGAAACCGCAGCATAAAGCCATTGTGGCTTTAGATCTGGGAACAGAAAGCATCAAAGCCATGCTTTTTACTGTGGAAGAAAAGCAGAACATGAGCGGGGAGGTCGTCGGTAAACGGGGGGTCATCAAAGGGGTGGGGAAAGTCAGTTATCGGATGAACGACATCAAAAATTCCATCACGGATATCGCCAATATGGTAGACAATGCCAAACAGGCCATACAGATTGCGTCACAGGAAGCCGGCCTCCAGCCCCAGCAGTTGGTGATGGGAATCGCCGGGGAATTTGTGAAAGGCGCCACCTCGACCATGGATTACAAACGGGAAGACTCCGAAACTAAGATCAATGTGTCGGAACTCCGGAATATCGTCCATAAGCTCCAATGGCGGTCCTTCGGGGAAATCCGTAAGGAACTAAGCGAAGAGACGGGCTATCCGGAGATCGACGTAAAACTCATCCACAGCTCCATCGTGGAGATACGGATTGACAAATACAAAGTGGCCAATCCGCTGGGGTTCCAGGGAAAAGAAGTACAGATGTCTATTTTTAACGCTTTTGCTCCGTTAAACCACTACGAGGCGCTTCAGAACATCGCGGATGACCTGGAACTGGAGCTTTTGAACATCGTTTCCGAACCGTTTGCCCTGTCCCGCTGTTTTGATTTTGAAGAAGGGGAGCTCTCCGCCATCTTCATCGACGTAGGGGGCGGGGGAACGGATATCGCAGTAGTGAAGAACGGGGCGGTTCTCGGCACCAGGATGTTCGGGGTCGGCGGCCGGACGTTTACCAAACGCCTGGCCATGGAACTGAACATCTCCTTTGATGAGGCGGAAAAACTGTAATACGCCTACACGGCGGACAAACTGGAATCAAAATCCAGAAAGATCATCAGCGACATCCTCGCCGACGATCTGGAGGTATGGCTGGAGGGGGTCGTCCTGGCCCTATCGGAATTCTGTCCGGAAAACAGCCTCCCCGCCAAAATCCTCCTTTCCGGCGGCGGAACGTATCTGCCAGAAATCAGGACCATTCTGAATACCCGTAAGTGGTATAAAAAACTTCCGTTCGCCCACACGCCTCAAGCCACGTATCTGGCGCCCAAAAATCTCCGGAATATCATCGACGAAACCCATAAAATAAACAACCGGGAAGACATCATGCCTGTTTCACTGGTCAATATCGGTATCCATCTGGCCGGCGAAGAGTCCGTGGTACAAAAAGTGCTCCGGAAAGTAATCGGGATCATGAAAGTATAACCAATTTTCATTTTCATTTTTAGATTTATATCAATTCAAATGAAAATTGAAAAATGATAATTGAAAAATATAAAAAAGAGGGGATTTTTGTTTAAATAAAAAATCCCGTACAATGTATCTTATGCGGGATTAATAAAGCGATTTTCAGAGAAAAACAGAAAAACGATGATTCAGCCTACCTGCTCGCCATGGATAATCAGCCGGCGCAATGTGGTGCCCACCGGCGTGCAGGTCATTAATGTGGAAAATTTTTGATTCTGCGGCTGATCCAAAACACTAACATCAGAAGGATAAACCTCTTTTTTGTCAACTACTTCATAAACATATTTGACCTGATCATAATACACATAATAACGGTCGCCGGTCTCCAGATGGCTCAATGTGGCAAAGACATCCTTAAACCGACCGGAATCCCAGGGATAATAAGAACTATGGCCCGTCATGAACACGTTGCCGTATTGCCCGGGTTTCGCGGTACCCGGATAATGCACCACACCGCCCCGTAAGCCGTCCTGGATCTGTTCTTCCAGCTCATTCCAGTTTTCCCCTTCGATGTGTTCGGTACCCATCGAAACCAGAGGGACGCTCTTGCCCATTTTAGGGATTACCAGCCGGTTGTCTGTTGGCGCGATCGGCATATCCGGCCAGGTAAACTGTTTTTTAGCATCTTTTTCATCTTCATCCGGAAGGACCGGTAAAAGCAGGGAAGGGTTCACGGTCTTTCCCCCCTCCCCCATCGCCTGTTCCAGGTTTTCCTGGGCCCTGGCCTGGGCGTCCGGATTGATCACACCCTCAAAGATCTGTTTATAAGCGCTGAAATTCAGGGCGAGAAACGACACGGAAAAAATCAGGCCCGTGACCACCGTAAAACGGATGAATTGCCAAAATTTCTCAGCAAACGAGATTTTTTGATGCAGGCCGGTGATTTCCTCTTGGTAATCAATATGCATTTTAGTCTTTAATTATAGCATATTTAAGGTCGCTTCTCAATCTAAAGCATATTAAAATTAACATATATTATAATATTTGTCAACCTTATAAACCTAAAAAGACCCCGGTTTTTTAATTAAGGGTTTTTAAAATTGGCTTAATTAGGGTCGGCTGCTCGAGCGCGGCGACGACCCGCAGGAACGTGGTCTTGCCGCAGCCC
>CAZIDW010000093.1:0-3180 GCA_964538225.1 uncultured Candidatus Peribacteria bacterium | reverse complement strand
ACCCCTTAATTCCCCTAATAAGGGGAACAAAAAAGGGTTGGGGGGTAAGAAAGAAAGGGGTAAGAAGAAAATAAATAAAAGAAGAAACCGAAAGAAAGAATTAATCCTTCATTACCTCATCCTCAATCTTTTTCATCTTTTTATAATCCCCTTCTGCCACATGGTCATAACCGAAAACATGCAGAACTCCATGCACAAAAAGCCGGTTCAGCTCATCGGATAACGGATGTTTACAATCCTTTGCCTGTCTTTTGGCCGTCGGAATACTGATGTAGATCTCTCCAATCAGCCCTGTCTCCTCAAAATCAGGTGTATCTAAATAGGGGAACGAAAGCACATCGGTCGGCTGATCTTGTTTACGATACTGTTTATTAAGCGACTGGACGTAATCATCGTTCACAAAGACCACATTTAAAACACCTCCAATGTCAGCAACATGTTTTTTGAGGCGCTTGATGGACTTCTGAAAACGTTTCTTATCGATCCCCCACTCGCCGGTGTTGATGAATTGGATGTCCATATTAAAACATGCTCATCTGGTTCTCCGGCTGGAGTTTTTCAGGCGGCGTGATTTTTTCCAGCCGCCGGACAAGGCTTTTCATCTCCAGTTTTTCAAAAAACTGTTTAAGCCCGCGGTAATCAAGGATTTTGATGCTGGCGGATTCCAGATTAAAATCGCAGGGTACGTCAGTAACAATACGAGCCATGCGCTGGGAAAAATAAGCATCCTCTTTCCCCTGCTCCAGCTTATCGTGAATACCCCCTCTGATCTCATCCAGATGTTCATAAATACCGTCGAGGGTTTTATACTCGCTTAAAAGATGAAGAGCTCCTTTAGGGCCGATTCCCTGCACTCCTTTGATGTTATCCGACGTATCTCCCACCAGCGCCTTGTAATCCACCACCTGCTCCGGCATGATGCCATATTTAGCCACGACCTTTTCACGGTCATAAACAAGTGGTTCCTTGTAACCTTTATGGGGAAAGACCACATAAATCCCCCCATTAATAAGCTGAAGCGCGTCCATATCACCGGTAACGATATAAGACGTGGCGCCTTTTTTGTGAGCGATGCGGGAAAGCGTGCCCATCATATCATCCGCCTCAAACCCTTCTTTGGAATACATGGGCATATGGAAACAGTCCACCATCTCCCGGATACGCGGAATCTGGGCGTACAGTTCATCCGGCGCCTTCACACGGGTCGCCTTATATCCCTCATGCTCATCATGGCGAAAGGTCGGCGCTTTTTCGTCAAATGTCATCGCGATATAATCGGGTTTTTCCGCTTCGATGATATTAAGGATCATGCTGGCAAAACCATAAATAGCGTTCGTCTGCTCTCCGCTGGAGGTTTTTAGGGGATTTTGTATAGCGTAAAAAGCCCGATGGATGAGATGGTTGCCGTCAATGACCACAAACCGCTTCTCACCTTCTTTTTTCGTGAATTCATCTTTCGTTTCTTCCACCGGATTAAAATTTAAGATTTAAGCTGCAAATCTGAAATCTAAAATCAGAAATCAGAAATATCATCTTTACTCTAGCATTTCCAGAGAGATTATGCTATAATGATTAGATATTTGAGAAACTAAATATATATGCCCGACAACAAATACAATCCGGCGTACGACAACAAAATACACCAAAAATTCAGCAAAAAGACCATTGAGAATAAAATAAAAAACAAAGAATCCTTTTTAAAGGGAGTGGAGCTTCCGTTTGAAAAAAAAGTGCCGCTTTTATGCATCACGTATCCGCTGACCGACAAAAACAACCTGAAGATCATCCAGGACATCATGAACGGCATCCTGGAACAGCCGGTGCAAATCGCCCTGACCGGCATCGGCACGGATAAATACAAGGAATATTTCACGGAACTGGCTGAAAAAAACCCCGCAAAGATCGCGATCGTGCCGAATGGCGAGGATGAAAAACGGAATATCTACGCGGCCGCCGACATGATGCTCGTCCCTAATCTGAGCGAAGAATGTATTAAAGAAGCCACGCGCGCCATGTACTACGGCGTGATACCCATCACTCCGGCCGCGGATTTTGCCGAGGATTACAAGCCGAATCTGGAAAGGGGCAATGCCTTTGTATACCTGAAAGGCAGCCCGTGGAACCTCTTTGCCACTTTTATCCGCGCGCTTGAAAACTTCCGCTTTCCGTATGACTGGAAAAACATCGCCGCCAGCGCGATGGAAAATGAATAACCTCTGACCTTTCTGAAATTTGTAATTTGCCCCTTCGGGGCGTAACTTGTAACTGGTAACTCGATTACCGCAAGTTACAAGTTACAAATTTAACCAGCTGTCATCGAAGCGTACCAGCACCTGGTGCAGAAGAAGAACCGCCAGAAGCGATTTTGTCGATCAGGTTGTTCATCAGCTCCGTGATGCGGTCCCAGGTGATGAGGGATAAGAGGTCAAAACCAAAGACCAGCCCCAGGATCTTGATGATGGTCACGGAAAAAATCGTGACGATCAGGCCGATGATGGCGTAACGGATAGTGTGAACGGCCTGCTTGATCTTTTCCTCCTGGCCGCCGGAAAGAATAAAGGATATTCCGCCGAAAAAGATATAAAAGACGGAAAGCGTTCCGGCCAGAATAATCGCAATAGCCACTCCTAAATTCAGGAGGTCCACAATATTAAACTCATGAGTGACCATTAAACCGTTATCCATAAGTACACAATAAATAATAAAAGGAATCAGTGCTCAGAAGTCAGTAATCAGCCAGGATTCAGCTAAGTCCTGAGTCCTGTTTCCTGAGTCCTGTTATTTGCCTAGATATCCAGATCCGGTTCATCCATAATGCTTTTTTCCTTTTCTTCACCCTCATCCTCGTCGAGCTCGCCCATCTTCACCTCCCCGCCTTCCGGTTCAATGATCTTCATGTTGATGCGGGTATTGGTCTTGGCGCCGATCACGCGGAGCAGGATGCGGATGGCTTTGGCGGTCTGGCCGCTCCGGCCGATCACTTTGCCCATGTCCTCTTTGGAAACCTGCAAAGTCAAAAGCACTCCCATGGAATCCACGGTGCGGGCCACCGATACCTTGTCAGGGTCGCTGACAATGGATTTAACGACATATTCGACAAAATCTTTATCCGGGCCGACAGACGGGTCGCCCGAAGACGCCGCTTCCGGAACGGATTCAGCCTCTGCTGAAACTTCAGTA
>CAZIDW010000092.1:0-3206 GCA_964538225.1 uncultured Candidatus Peribacteria bacterium | reverse complement strand
AATCTGATCGGCTGGGAGCAGGATCAGATGAAGATTGGCGATGATGATTATGTTAACTTAAATCAAGCGGTTCGCCTGAAAAAAGCTGGACCACGATATAACTGCCGTCTTTATCCTGCGTGATGCCGAAGCCGACCCGCGCCCATTCCTCCGACAGGATGTTGGACCGGTGGATGGCACTGCGCATCAGGCCGTATTCCGCGAGGGGCAGGTTGATGTCTTTGGCCAGGTTCTCACCGATGTGAGTCAGGATGCCGTAATTGGCCCGCAGATCATTGACCGTCCGTCCCTCTTTATCCCAGTGGCTGAAATAGCCGCTTTGCACCATATCATCACTGCGGGCCTGGGCCAGCCGGTTTAAGTCGTCGTCGATTTTTAAGGGGCCTATGAGGTGTTCGTTCCGGTCGCGGTTCACCAGGCTTAACAGCTGGAGTTTCAGGTCGGACAGGTTTCCCTCCAGGTTCAGGTCTTCGGGCTGGCCGGAGGACAAGTCACGCGGGCTGGGGAGGAGGGGGTATTGGTTACGGATATAGACCGGGACATTGAGGACCGCCAGGCCTTCCGCGTTATTGGCTTCCAGGAAATGCAGGCCGGTCTTTTCCGGCCGGTAGCGCGCGGTCAGCGAAGCCGTGCCCGCTGAATAAACGTCTACCCCGAAAGTATTTTCATGGGGGGTGGCCGATGAGCTGGCCAGCTGGATTTCCTGCACACTGCCGTTCGGCAGGATCACCGCCGCTTTGGAGCGGATATCGACTTTGGGTTTAAAGACCGCCTCGATGTCGTTTTGGATAATCGTGTTTTCCGTGAGGCTGATGAGCTCGACCTCGTCTTCATTGATCAGGTATTCATAATGGTCGCTGGCCAGAAAAGTTTTTTTAGCGGCCGGGCTCCATATGATCTGCACGGGGTCCAGAAGCGCTTCATCGGTAAGCGTGGCGCCCCGCAGGGACAGGTCGACATTTCCTACATTAAAATCCGTGAATTCACGGTAGACCGGCGTCCAGCGGGTCAGGTCGTGGAGGATATAGCTTTTATGTATTCCCCCCTGGGAGAACGTCAGTTTAAAAAGGTTGTAATTGCCCTGGTCCCACCGGACCAGCGTGTCGCCTTCCCGGTAATCCAGCTCCAGGCCGGTTACGGGTGAAAAATTTGAATTCTGCACCTCTTCGATACAGGTGTTTTTCAGCACCTTGATCTGCCGGATGGCGCTGGTGCCGGATTCTCCGGGCAGGATTCCCAGACGGAAATCCCCGGTATCAGGAAAACGGACAGAAAGGGAGAAGCGGCCATTGGTGACATCACTGTAAAAAGCCGTCTGCCTGCCATCGCTGTCCACCAGGAAAGCGCTGACGGTATCCGTGCCGGATGCCGTACCGCTTAACGTCAGCACATCGTCCAGAATCATCCGGGTCGGGATGGGATCGTCCAGTGTGATGTTGTCGAACGCGCCGGTTTCGATGTATTTCAGGCTGTCGGCTTCCGGACAGCTGGCTTTTGAGGTATTTAAAATATCGCTGTCGACAAAGTCATCCATAGAAGAGGAGGCGGTGGTGACCGGATCCCGGGTGATCTCGATCTTCACCTCGATGATCCCGCGGGAAAGCGGGGCGATGTATTCAAAGGCGGCTTTTGAAAGGTCGATGATGCGCGCCGGATCCTCCACATACGGCCCGCGGTCGTTCACACGAACCACCACGGATTTGCCGGTTTCCACACTAGTCACTTTGAGCCGGGTGCCGAACGGGTAGGTCAGGTGGGCGACGGTAAACGCCGACGCGTCGAAGATTTCTCCGCTGGCCGTGGTCCTGCCGTGGAATTTTTCCCCGTAGTAACTGGCTTCTCCATCCGCCAGGATGAAATCATTGGTGGCCAGCCGGTACATCAGTTCCGCCAGCAGACCGCGGGTCACCGGTGTGGCAGGGTGCACGTTTTCGCCGGAGGACTGGTCAAGAAGCCCCGCTACCCGCGCGTATTCAAAATAGGGAGCGAACCAGGCGTCTTTTGAAACATCCTGGTAGGGATTGGACGAAGGGGCGGAGGAATCGATGTCATTTGTCTTTAAAAGCATTTTAAGCGCCTCTGCCAGATTGACTGTGTCGCCGGGGCGGAACAGGCCGGTCGTGTCATCTCCTTTCACGATTCCCAGGTTTTTGGCCTTTAAAACATACCGGCCGTACCAGCTGTCATGCACCACATCCGGAAAGACATCCTGGGGCTGAACGTCCGGAACAAAGATGTCTGAACCAAGAAGCAGGATCTTAAGCGCTTCCGCGCGGTTTACCGGCTGGTCCGGGCGAAAGGTGTTGTCGGCATACCCTTCCACAATATCATTCTCATAAAGATAGGTGATGGCATCGAAATGAGGGTGATTGCTCGCCACATCGGAAAAGACCGACGCGGAGGCCGAGGGGGAGATAAGAAAAATACAAAGGGCAAGGGCCAGTAGAAATCGTCGCATAAAGATAAAGATAATTTTAAAGCCCACATATTATACCAATTACAATGACAAATTTTAAATGACAAATTTTAAATTTTAATTTAAGGTACTAAAATTGTCATTTGTAATTTAAAATTTAAAATTCTGTAAAATTGTTGTATCGCCCGTTCTCCGTAGTTGCTGGTGCGCACTATTTTGTTCATTGTAAATTAAGCGCAATACGCTATATACTACGAAGGATGAATTATGTCGCTCCATCGTCACCTCGTTACTTTCATGGCTCACCTTTATTACCTCATCGGCATTGTTACTATCAGTATTTTAGGGTGGGCTTCCTGGATCGTGGTGATCAACAATTTAAGTCCTTTTATGTCGGGTTATCTGGCTTTAGGGTTTTTCTACGGCAGTTTTTTTGTCGCGCTGACGGGTACGTTTTCAGTCCTGAATTATTATCTTCGCATCAGCCTGAACAGGCAGAAAAACCATTTTAAGCACCTTAATATTGCCCTCCGCCAGGGAAGCCTGCTTTCGATTATGGTCTGTGTGGGGCTGGCCTTTCAGCGCCTGAGAGTGCTGACCTGGTGGGACGCCCTGCTTTTACTGATCATCGTTCTTTTAATCGAATATTATTTTATGTCGAGGGAATGATGATGTCTGAACTGTGATTTATACGATTTATTGATTTAACATGATTCTATTGTTCATGCTGATCATTTTTAATCGATAAGAATTCTTCGACGCTTGCGTCGGGGTAAAGCCCTAAAGTGTT
>CAZIDW010000091.1:0-3258 GCA_964538225.1 uncultured Candidatus Peribacteria bacterium | reverse complement strand
AACATACGTATTGTAAGCCAAATAATTTAATCCCTCAAAAAATCTCCTGCGCCCCGAAGGGCGAGGGGGTCAAAACTTCACCTTCCGTTGCATTTTAATCAATTTTTTGGTATAATATAAAGATTGAATTAAACCTACTTTATGTCTGATCTGCGTGACGACCAAAGCAAGCTGGCCAGCGGTGTAAAGGCTATCCAGCAGGAGGCGAAAGAAAAAGCGGTCCAGAACAAGGCCAAAGAGCTGGATCTTCCGTATGTCAACCTTCTGACCATGCCGCTGAACCCGGATCTGGCCAAGATCATCCCTAAGGAAGTGGCGGAGTCCGCCGGCCTGGCGGTTTTTTTCCAGTCCGGTAAAAAACTAAGGGTCGCGGTGGTCGATTTGGATGAAAAAGCGCAGGCCGTGATCGAAAAGCTCCGCAAAGAAGGCTATTGGGCGGAGGTGAGCCTGGCGTCGGAAGAATCCGTCAAAGCGGCTCACCGGATTTATTTTTCCAAACAGTATCAGGAAAAGGAAAAGGTCGACACCGAATTCGCGGAGCAGGATTTAGGTTCTTTTGCTGAAGAGATCGCCGGCATCCAGGGGCTGAAAGACAAGATTGAAAACGCCGCTTCCGATGTGGCCCTGAAGTATATCCAGGTCGGGGCTTATAAGTCTCATTCTTCGGATATCCATTTTCAGCCGGAAGCCAAAACAGTTTTGGTCCGTTTCCGTATCGACGGGGTGCTGAAACCTGTTTTTGAATTGACGCGTAAGACGTACGACGGCCTTGTTAAAGAGATCAAATACCTGTCGCACCTGAAGCTCAATATCACCGATGCCCCCCAGGACGGGCAGTATTCGTTTATCATCAACCAGCGCCAGATCAATGTGCGTGTCTCCACCCTGCCCACCCATTACGGGGAAGCGTGTGTGATGCGGCTTCTGGACACGGAAAAATCCACCATTCCGCTGGAGGAGCTGGGATTTGAAGGCGACGCGCTTGAACATATGAAAGAGGCCGCTACCCTGAACCACGGTATGGTCCTGGTTACCGGGCCGACCGGCAGCGGGAAAACCACCACGCTTTACACCCTGCTCCAGCTGATTGACACGCAGGCCAATAAGATCATTACACTCGAAGACCCTATCGAATACAATCTGCCCGGCATCTCCCAAAGCCAGATCAATGAAGACCGGGATTATGATTTTGCCACCGGCCTGCGGGCAATTCTGCGTCAGGATCCGGATGTCATCATGGTAGGGGAGATCCGTGACCTGGAGACCGCGGAAACCGCGGCCCAGGCGTCTTTAACCGGCCATCTGGTGCTTTCTACTCTGCATACCAATTCCGCGGTCGAATCCATCCCACGGCTCATCAATATGGGGGTCAAGAGTTTTATTTTGGCTCCGGCCTTGAATCTGATTGTGGCTCAGCGACTGGTGCGCAAGCTCTGCCCGGACTGCGCAGAGACGACACCTGTTACGGAAAGCCAGAAGGCCCATATCGCCGAAACGCTGGAAGCGATCAGAAAAAAGGGTATCGAGGCGCCTTCTGTGCCCGCGCAGCTCAAAAGCGCCAAAGGCTGTGAAAAGTGCAGCCAGACCGGTTATAAAGGACAGATGGCGATCGCGGAGGTCCTGCGTTTCAACCAGGGCTTAAGGAACCTGATCCTGGCTGACAGCCCTATGCCGGACGTTTATGAATATGTGGAAAAACAATGCCGGATGCTTACCTTGCACGAAGACGGCGTTCTGAAAGCCGTCCGCGGTCTGACGACACTGGATGAGGTGGAGCGGGTCGCAAAATAATTTCAGATTTCTGATTTCTGATTTCAGATTTTGCATTTTATTTAACATTCAAAAATGTCACATTCGATTCTGAAATCCGAAATGTAAGATCAGAAATGAAGCGAAGCGTTACAGGTGCGTCGGCGGGGGTTTCGGTTCGTCAGGCTCTGTTTTTGGTGTTTCCGCCGGTTTGGCGGGCGCGGCCGGATGCATAGGCGCCGCCGCGGCGGCCGATTCTGCCGGAGCGGGTTCGGCGGGCGGGGGAGCAGCGGCTGCTACGGAACCCGTCCGTGATTTTTTTTCAGGTTCCCCGAAGATTGGTTCGGGAACAGAAGCCATGTTTTCGGTTTTTACCGCCGCCTGAGCGACTTTTTCCCTGGCAGGGGCCGTCTCCGGTTCCGGCACTACACCTTTTTTCATGCTGTCCATAGTCTTCAGGAAAGCCCGGTCGTCTTCATCCAGTTTAAGTGTTGTAATCGGAAAGGGGATATTGATACCCAGTTCATCAAAAGCCTTTTTAATCTTATTGGCAAGATTCGAACGTGTTTTAAGCCAGTTGGAACTTGATTCGACCCAGAAACGGATCTTCAGGTTGATCGAACTGTCCGCGAATTCATCCACTAATACCTGAGACTGAGGCTTAGGGACAATGTTTTTGTCTTTATCCATAACCCCTTTGATCAGGCTGGTCACCATGGGCAGGTCCGTGCTGTAATCCACGCCCACCAGCAGTTCGACCCGCCGGAAAGGGTTGGTGGTGTAGCTGATCAGTTTTTCATTCAGCATCGCCTGGTTCGGGATCACCACCTCGGTGCCGTCGATGGCCTGCAGGATGGTGGCGCGGGTGTCGATGGAGACGATGGTGCCGATGAGGTCTCCCACTTTAATCAGGTCGCCGATTTTAATGCGGTCCTGGGACAGCATGATAACACCGGAGATGAAGTTTCCGATGATATCCTTTAACGCGAAGCCGATTCCCAGAGACAGGGCGCCGATTACCGCTGTGAAATTCAGGCCGTTGATGGCCGCGGCGATCGTGATGCCTATTGTCAGGATCACGATGGTAGTGATGCGTTCCACCAGAATCAGCGCGCTTTCGTGGATATCTTCCCCCTTTTTTTCAATAATCTTATTTTTAATAGCCCCGGCCGCCATCTTGGCGATGACCCATGAGATGATGACGATGATGACGCTGGCGATCCAGTTATCCAGGTTCCGCGCCACAAAACTGAACAGTTCCTGGATACCGCTTTCGCCCGCCTCTTCTGCCGCCTGCCCCGCGGAAGTGACTTGGGAAGGGAAGCCCTGCGCGTGGGCGGATGGGATGAGCTTTTCTGTAATCATACGTTTTGGAAGTTTAATCCCTATATTATAACAAAAAATTGCCTAAAAAACAAGGTACAAGTCCGTACAATAACCAATCTGCAGGATTCCGGCGCAGGAGATTTTTTGAGGGATTAAATTTCTCATCCATAAATCTGAGTCATA
>CAZIDW010000090.1:0-3261 GCA_964538225.1 uncultured Candidatus Peribacteria bacterium | reverse complement strand
TAGGCGAAGGGGGACGACTGGAGCATAGGACTCCGAAAGGTAAATGTGCGCAGAAGATTTGCCTTGAGGAGAGCGGAGCCCTATTGAAGTAAGTAGCGAGCGACGCGTTCCGGAGCGTAAGAAGTCCTCCGTAGCCATAGGCGAAGGGGGACGACTGGAGCATAGAACTCCGAAAGGTAAATGTGCGCAGAAGATTTGCCTTGAGGAGAGCGGAGCCCTATTGAAGTAAGTAGCGAGCGACGCGTTCCGGAGCGTAAGAAGTCCTCCGTAGCCATAGGCGAAGGGGGACGACTGGAGCATAGAACTCCGAAAGGTAAATGTGCGCAGAAGATTTGCCTTGAGAAGAGCGGAGCCCTATTGATACTTACCTCCCTTCATGAAGGGGCCCCAGTCATAATTTTCTAATAATCATGGTCGACCTATGCTTCTACAACACCATGTCCCGCCAGAAAATGCTTTTCTTTCTTTTATTTAAATTTTCTTTCCCGCCCGTACCCGCCAGTACCGTGTCGGGCTGGCCGAACAGTACGTTCGGGCGGGTTTACCCCTTAATACTTGATCCCTCAACCCTTTTTTGTTCCCCTTATTAGGGAAATTAAGATATTGGGGCCCGCACATGTAAGATTATTGAGTATCGGGAATCGGACATCAGAAATCAGACATCGGCTATCGGGAATTGGACATCAGAAATCAGTAATTGCTATAGTAATCCAGTATGAAATCAATCATCTTCGACATGGACGGGGTGCTGATCGACAGCGAACGCCACTGGAAAAAGGCGGAGCTTGGCTTTTTCAACAAACTCCTGCCCGAATGGACTAAAGAAGACCAGCAGAAGATCATCGGCATCAATGTCCATGATACCTACCGGATACTGAAAACCGATTACGGTCTGGCTATAGACGAGGACACATTCATCAGCCAGGTGAAAAAAATCGCCCTGACCATTTACCGGGAAAAAGCCAGCCTGCTGCCCGGCGTGATAGATCTTTTAATGGACATCAAACAGCGGGATATCCCGACCGCGCTCGCCTCATCCTCTCTGACGGAATGGATTGAATCCGTCTTACAGCGCTTTGGCCTGCGCCATTATTTTAAATTCCTGATCAGCGCGGAAAACCTGGACGAAAAAGGAAAGCCGGCCCCGGATATCTACCTGCACACTGCCAAACGTCTTGGGGTGGAACCGAAACAATGCGTGGTCATCGAAGACTCCCGCCACGGCGTCATGGCTGCCAAAAGCGCCGGGATGATGTGTATAGGGCTTCGGAATGGTTTTAACAATCCTCAGGACCTGTCCTCAGCGGACATGGAACTGAAAGGCTTTACACCGGAAAACAGCCAAATAATCCTTAACTGGTTTAAACATGACTAAAAAAGACGACTTCGCCGGCCACAAAAAAGTCGGCCAATCCATATTGCATAAACCGGAACAAAAACTGGTGCAATGGGGCACGCCTAAGATCCCCCGGTGGATCGAGACCTGGACGCTGACTTATATGACCATCATATGGGCGGTCGGAGTACTGGTTTTCGGTTATCTGGCCCAGTATAATATCCATTGGCTGTGGGGCAGTTCCGCCATGATCGTCATGCAGTATATAACGGATTTATTTGACGGAGCAGTGGGGCGCATGCGCGATACCGGCCTGATCAAATGGGGTTATTACGCCGACCATTTTCTGGATTACATCTTCATGTCATGCCTGCTCATCGGCTATTCCTTTTTCATGCCCGACAAATACGGAATTTTGTTTTTTATCTTGATGATCTACGGGGGATTTATGGTGAACTCCTTTATCGGATTCGCGGCCACCAATAAATTTGAAATCAGCTACTTTGGGTTCGGCCCCACAGAAGGAAGAATCGGTTTTATTTTCGTAAACACCATGATCATCGTGTTCGGAAAAGTGTTTCTTGCCCAGTTCCTCCCCCATCTGCTGGTGGTAGCGGCAGTGATACTGATCGCTGTGGTGTACCGGAACCAGAAAATCCTGTGGAAGATGGATATGGCTGAAAAAAAGCGGAACGCGAGAGTCTGAATCATCTGATCCGCCTCAGGATCAGGCAGGCGGCGGCGCGCAGGTTGCAACGGAGGATAAACCAGTTCGTCTTCAGGCAGAACCAGATGGTCTGGAGGTGGGAGAGTTTTTGCTCCCCCCATTTAATGCGGATAGCCTGATGGAACAGGCGGAAATCCGACGGGCGCAGGCTTCCTTTCCGGTAGTCCATGCGAAGCTTGATGAGTTTTTCCAGGCGCTCCGTGAATTCCCGGAGCAGGATGCGTTCGTTTTTTTCGATTTTTTCATGGCGCTCCATCCTCCTGTAATCCGCCAGGGCCGTGAGCAGAGAATCGATCTGATACAGCAGCGCCTTGACAGCGTACCCCCGGCCTTTTTGAGGAATAAAAAATGACACTAAAAATCCGATCAGACTAAGGAGCTGGGGCGCCAGGCCCAAACGCAGACGGTCCATCAGGGTCAGTTTGATGTCGATGGTCTTGCGGATGTCCCGGCCGTACAGCACTTCGCCCTCTTCTTTAAAGCGCAGGAAAACAGAACGCTGGGGAATGAGCAGGCTCTGCCCCAGTTTAATCAAAGGGTTTTTGGAACGGAGCTCCCCGTTTTTCCAGTCGATCTCCCCTTTTACAAATACAAAAACCGGCACATACAAAAAAGAGGACTGTTCCAGTTTTTCCAGCCATTTGGTGAACGGCGTGCGTTTTTTCTTATCAGAAACCGACAGGGATTTTTCAAACTGGAGCGCCGGATATTTTTCAGCCGTTTGCCAGAACAACTCCGTCGCTTTTTCTTCAACAGGTTTTCGGTCGTCTTCTTTAAACACCTGGATGACGATGTCCACATCGCTTTTTCCCGGCACGAATTCCCGCCGGACCGCCGACCCGTAGATGATGATGAAATCGATCTTTTCAGCAAGATCTTCCGCCACCGCGTCCCTGAATTCACCGATGAACTCCCACACTCGCTCCTGCGCCTGTTTTTTGGTTAATTTTGATTTCATATATCAAAAATACAGTCGGTGACTAAAAAATCAAAGGCATTCATCAATTAAATCTTCATAATCCGGATTGGTATAAACATATGGCCATGCCTTCACTAAAGCTCCGGTACGCAGGCAGTCATTCGGCATATTATGTTTGATCGGATTATTGGCGATGTATTCCATGTGATTATCGAAATCACGGCCGCTGCGGATGACGTGGTCATGAAAGGATTCCTGCCAATGGAATGGAGGAAATTT
>CAZIDW010000089.1:0-3299 GCA_964538225.1 uncultured Candidatus Peribacteria bacterium | reverse complement strand
TACCTTAAACAAGCCAATATATTGATAGCTGATTTCAGTTAACGCAACACTAGTGGCGCAAACGTTGTACGGACAATCCAAATCAATTTATAGAACAGTAAAATGGAATGTACTCTTTGTAATACAGCGCTAAAAGAAAAAGCAGACGATTATTATTTTGTTTGTTCAACTTGTGGCGCATATGTAAAAGATAGACAATTCTACGTTTCAGCAGAATATGAAAAAAATAGATACGAAGAACATAATAATGATGTAAACGACAGCGGATACCAAAAATTCACTTCCCCTGTCATTCAAACTGTTTTAGAAAATTTTAACACAGCACATTTAGGACTGGATTACGGCTGTGGCACGGGCCCTGTTATTTCAAAAGTTCTAAATGACAATGGGTATCATGTCAAATTATACGACCCTTACTTTTATCCTGATGATGATTACATCAATCATACATATGATTACATTTTTGGCTGTGAAGTGTTTGAACATTTTTACCAGCCAAAACAGGAAATTGAAAAACTTTTGGAGTTACTCAAACCCAATGGAAAATTAATTATTATGACGCATTTATACGATCGATCAAAAAATTTCAAAAACTGGTACTATCGAAACGATCCAACTCATGTTTTTATCTATACAAAAAAAACGGTTCATTACTTAAAAAAAATATATAAGCTAAAAATTGAAAAACAGGATGAAAGATTAATTGTATTAAAAAAACTGCCTAAAAAATTACACAATCCTAATTTAGCCTGAATGGCTATAGTTTTTTTATAACAAATTTTTTCGAGCTTCAATAATATTTTCTTCTAAGCCATTCCGCCACGTTGACCAGAGTGATCAGAACCGGAACTTCCACCAGCGGCCCCACCACCCCCGCGAAGGCCTGACCGGAAGCGATACCGAAAACACCGATGGAGGTCGCGATGGCCAGTTCAAAATTGTTGCCTGTAGCGGTGAAAGCGACTGCGGCATTCCGCGGATAATCCGCGCCGACTGTTTTGCCTAACAGAAAACTGACGACGAACATCACAACAAAATAGATAACGAGCGGAATAGCGATTCTAAGCACGTCAAAAGGGATGCTGACGATCAGATTGCCCTTTAGGCTGAACATGACCACAATGGTGAAAAGCAGGGCGATCAGGGTGAGCGGACTGATTTTGGGGATAAACTTTTTTTCGTACCACGCTTCACCTTTCTTTTTTACCAGAAAATGCCGCGTTAAAAAACCGGCGAAAAACGGAATGCCAAGGTAAATCAGGACGCTTTGGGCGACATCCTGAATATTAACTTTGACCGCCATCCCTTCCAGCCCGAAATAAGGCGGAAGAACGGTTATAAAAAGGTAAGCCAGAATACTGTAAAAAATAATCTGAAAAAGACTGTTGATGGCGACCAGTCCGGCCGCGTAATCCCGGTCTCCGTCCGCCAGGTCGTTCCACACCAGCACCATCGCGATACAACGGGCGATGCCGATCATGATCAGGCCGACCATGTATTCGGGGTGACTCCGCAGAAAAACGATGGCCAGCGCGAACATAAGAATGGGGCCGATAACCCAGTTTAAAACAAGTGACAGAGATAATATTTTTTTATCCTGAAAAATCCGGCCGAGCTTTCCGTAATGCACTTTTGCCAGAGGGGGGTACATCATCAGAATAAGCCCGATCGCAATGGGAATATTCGTGGTGCCGAAAGAAAATTGGTGAATAAACTGTTCCGCTCCCGTAAAAAAATAACCGATGCCGACCCCCAGCCCCATGGCCAGAAAAATCCACAAAGTCAGGTAACGGTCGATGACGGAAAGGGCTTTTTTTTCAAACTGAATAATGCCCTCCTCTATTTTGTGAACGTCTTCTTCTATCGTGTGCAATAAGTCATGCTGTTCTTTCATAAAATGAGACTAAAGAAGTAATGATTCCTGTTTCAGCAGATCGATGACTTGAGCCTCGATCTGATCGCGCGCCGATTCAAAAGCCTTTTCACCTTTTCCTTTCGGATCAGGGATGTCCCATTCAATTGTTTTCGCCGGCGGTGCATAGGGGCAGTTGTCAATACACCCCATCGTTATAACACGAAAAGCTTTCTCCGTAAGTTCCGGCGTAAGTTCCTTTGGTTTTTGGGAAGATATATCGATCCCCCGTTCTTTCATCACCTTAACGGCCATGGGGTTGACTGAACCGGCGGGCATCGTACCGGCGCTTTCGGCTATCGCTTTATCAGTCAGCGTATTAAACAGCCCCTGTGCCATCTGGCTTCGGCAGGCGTTTTCAGCACACACGAAAAGATAAAGCGGTTTTCTGCTCATAATCGGCATCTGGATTTAGATTTTGTAACTTTCGCGGAAGAAAAAATACCGATGAAGCCCTCAATTTCCCTAAAACGGGATGGATTCAGTGAATAATAAACCCATTTGCCGTCTTTTCCGGCTTTGATGAGATCATGTTTTTTTAATAACGCCAAATGATGGGACGCAAGGTTCTGCGGTATGCGCAAATGGTCGTAAATATCGCAGACACAGCTTTCCCCACCCCGCAGATATTCAAGGATATCAAGACGGATGCTACTACCGAGGACTTTCAGGGTCTGGGGCATTTTTTCAGACTGCTTCTTCATAATAACATATCAAATTTCGTTGATATGTTATCAGCCCCAAATTCCCCCGTCAACCCTTTTTAACCGAACATCAGCCATTCCGGTTTAAAGATAAGCAGAATACCGATGATGACCATCAGCGTTCCGCCGATATTCCTTCCGTTACAGGCTTGGCGGAATTTTTCGGGGGTGGTGGTTGCTTGCTATTTATTGTTTAATATGTTATAATAATAAACATAAAAACAAACCCATGCCGAAACAACATTTTATAGATGAAAAAGACGCGATCAGGGAGGGGTTGGAAGAATATATCCAATCTTCTCCTGAATACGTTTTAATGAATGATCCGAATATAAAATCCCTTGAACCGCAAAAACAGTGCTTTGTAATAAACCGCCTTATAAAAGAAAATATTGATCTTTTGAAGCAGGAGGAATTAAGGGGCAGGATCAGACAACTCCTTACAGAGGCGGATACCGCCCAAAAGATAGTGGAGGCTCTGAGTGATGGAAACATTAAAGAAGCCCTTAAAATCCACAATGAGCTGGGCGAAGGGATTGATTTCACGGATGAAATAAAACAGGGGTTCCTCGCCCGCCTTGAAAAAGGCCGGGTGAGCGATGTCCTCGAAATCCGCGATAAGCTGGGTGAAGGGATTGATTTCACCGCCCTGCCGGGATATGAATCGGCTGTAAAACAGGGGT
>CAZIDW010000088.1:0-3429 GCA_964538225.1 uncultured Candidatus Peribacteria bacterium | reverse complement strand
TAACATACGTATTGTAAGCCAAATAATTTAATCCCTCAAAAAATCTCCTGCGCCGATACCATATTAGGTGGTATAATAGTATCCGAAACGATTTTAATTAGCTAAACAGAAGGATTATGGACATAAAGAAGATCCACGAAGCCTGGCTCAGCAAACCCCTTAAAAAAGGGCTGGTGAGCTGTCTGGCCTGCAAACACGCCTGTAAGATCCTGCCCGGGAAGACCGGCATCTGCGGGGTTCGCTTTAACGATGACGGCACCCTCCGCCTGCTGGTGTACGGGCGCGCTGTGGCCCGGAACATCGACCCCATTGAAAAAAAACCCCTGTTCCATTTTTATCCGGGGAGCGAGATCTTTTCTATTGGCACCGTCGGATGTAATTTTCGCTGCCTGTTCTGCCAAAACTGGGATATCTCCCAGTTCCACAAGGAACATGATACCGACGCTATCGCGGAAAGCGGCATGCCTTTATCTCCGGAAGTGATTGTGGAATACTGCACTGAAAACCATATCCCCGGCGTGGCGCTTACCTACAATGAGCCCGCGATTTTTTTTGAATACGCGTACGACACGGCGAAGCTGGCCAAGAAAAAAGGGCTCCGCACCATGTACGTGACCAATGGCTTTGAGGCCAAAGAGGCGCTGGATAAGATCACGCCGTACCTGGATGCCATCAATATCGATTTAAAAAGTTTTAAAGATGAGTATTACAAAAAGGTCTGCGGAGGCCGGATTGGACCGGTTAAGGAAAACATTCGTTACCTGTGGGAAAAGGGTATGTGGGTGGAAGTGACCACCCTGGTCGTCACCAATCACAACGACAGCGAAGAGGAGCTTAAGGCGATCGCGGAATTCCTGGCCGGCATATCCCCGGACCTGCCCTGGCACATCTCCCGTTATTTTCCGGCCTACCGCATGGACGACCCGCCTACCCCGGTCCGGGCCCTGGAACAGGCTTACAGGATCGGCAAAAAAGCCGGTCTGCGTTATGTGTATATAGGAAATGTGCAGGAGGGGGGCAAAGAAAACACGGTTTGTCCGGAGTGCGGAAAGCTTTTGATCGAGCGTTTTGGTTATTCGGTTAAGAATAATATAAAAAAAGGCAAATGTCCTAAGTGTGGAGAAGTTATTCCCGGATGTTTTAACTGATGGTTGATTTGGTAGAGGGATTATGCTCAAAATTGCAACTCAATTGCAAATGTACATTATCTGCTAAACAAAAAGTCATGAAACGCACTCCAGCAGTCGCAGGCAAGTTTTACCCCGCCCACCCGGATACGCTTTTGTCCGCGGTTAAGGGCTACCTCAGCGGGGCTAACGCCATTGATCTGCCGGGCCTGAAAGCTCTGGTTTGCCCCCATGCCGGCTACCCGTATTCCGGCCCCATAGCCGGGGGCTGTTACCGTCAGCTCAGCGCGCCTGCAGAAAAGCCGTCCGTCTATTTTCTGATCGGGCCGTCCCATCAGGCGTTCATAGAGGCGTCCGTGGGGAATTTTGAAAGCTATGAAACGCCGTTGGGGGAAGTGGGGGTGGACCGGGAGACCGCTTCGCAGATTGAAAGGGCTATTCCGTTTATCCCGGAGGCGCACGCGCAGGAGCACTGCCTGGAAGTCCAGCTACCTTTTCTGCAGGCCGTGGATCCCGAAGCGCGGATCGTACCGGTCCTGTGCGGTTCTATCGGTCCGGAAAAGCTGGCCGGCTTTCTGGAACCTTATTTCAGAAAGTCCGGGACTTTTTTTATCATTTCTTCGGATCTGTCACACTATCTGCCTTATGACGAAGCGGTGGACAAAGACAGACGCACTTTAGACATCATCACCGCCTGCGATACGGCAGAAGAAGGCCGGATCGATGCCTGCGGCCAGACCGGTATCAAAGCCCTGATGCGGCTTACTAAAAAACACGGATACAGGGCAAAACTTCTGGATTACCGGAATTCCGGCGACACCGCAGGGGACAAGTCCGCGGTGGTAGGGTATGGAGCGGTGGCAATATACAAATAACTTAATCATTCTTATAAGGACACCAATAGAGGCTCCTATCGGAGCTCCAATAGGAGCACCCATGCGGGCGCCAATCGGAAATATGTACACAAGAGATGAAAAACGCTGGCTTCTGTCACTGGCCCGGGATTCGGTTTGCCATTACCTGAAGGCCCGCCGGTCGCTCACAGAAAAACCGGATGGTCTTCCTCCGGGTTTTTTGGAAAAACGGGGCGTTTTTGTCACCCTGAACCGGGACAGCGCATTACGCGGATGCATCGGGAATATCGAACCGCTCTACCCGGTTTATCAGAGTGTGATGAAAAACGCAGTGAACGCGGCATTCGGGGATCCCCGTTTTCCGCCGCTCACGGATGCGGAACTGGCGGACCTGTCCATCGGACTGTCTATCCTCACTGCCCCGGAACCTCTGGAATACAAAAATACACAGGAGTTTATTAAAAAGCTCGTTCCGAATAGGCACGGGGTGATTCTACGGAAAGGAGTCCGTTCCGCCACGTTTTTGCCTCAGGTCTGGGAACAGATCAGCCGTCCAGAGGATTTTTTATCGCACCTGTGCGTCAAAGGCGGCCTGGAGCCGTATGAATGGCAGAAAGGCGATATGGATGTGGAAACATATACCACGGAATCGTTTGATGATAAGGAAGTCATCTGGCTGGCCGGCTGATTTTTTGAAAATATTTGATTTAATCACAACCCCGCAAAACGGCAATAAAAAATCATTGAAAAAAACTTGCTAACTTTTTTAAAGATGATAGGCTTTAAAAAATTCTTTTTGTATGAGTACCAAAAAGATCGCCAAAGCGGCCAAAGCGGTTGTCTATGAAAACCGAAAGCATTACTATCAGGGAAAGGCGGCCATGAAGACCAATGTCAGCGTCCACTTGGGGTGGGGCAGGCTTTTCTTTGCGCAGACTTTTGAGGACGCAGAGGAGCTGGTCTGGCAGCTTCTAAACGAAAGGCCGGGTGAGCGGAATATGGTCTTTTATATGCAGGAACCTCAAATCCTGCTCCATTTGGGCGGAGGGAAGCTGTTTTTAGACCCGTCGCTCTCTTACCGGCTGGACCTGTCTCATTATATTCCCCCTAAAAGAGGCAAGTCCGCGATCCAGGTCCGTTTTTTGACCAAAAAGGATGTGGGCGGTGCCAACGCGGTGTATCAGGAAAGCGGCGCTTTGCCCATCGACCTGAAAAAGACCATCAGAAACCAGCACACCAAAGCACTGACGTATTTTGTGGCAGTGGACGGCGAAGAGGTGTTGGGAGTCGTAATCGGCATCGACCACAAAGAGCTTTTCAATTCACCGGAAGGCGGCGCCTCGGTATGGGGGCTGGCGGTGAGTCCGAAAGCCCGTCGGCGGGGGATCGGCAAAAAACTAATCCAGTATGTGGCGGAGCATTATAAGTACAAAGGCCGGTCATATCTC
>CAZIDW010000087.1:0-3512 GCA_964538225.1 uncultured Candidatus Peribacteria bacterium | reverse complement strand
GCCAGATCAGTTCGGCCATTTCCGCGCGGGTGATGGTCTTTTCTATCGTGGCGACTGTTGAAGGGATATAATTGTTTTCCTGAAGCGCTTTGACATACCCTTCATACCAGCTTGCCCCTTTCGTGACATCCAAACCGTACACTTCGGCCAGTATTTTAGCCGCCTCCACAAAACTGATGTTCCGGGCGGGGCGGAAGGTACCGTCCGGATAACCGCCGACGATTCCCTCCTCTTTAGCCAGACATACATAAGGGGCGTACCAGGCGGTCCGGACATCGGAAAAACAATTACCTCCCGCGCTTACATCGATGTAATCCCGGCTGTATTTCGCGCCAATGACGATTTTCATAAACTCCGCGCGGTTGATCTGATTGTCTGGTTTAAACGTACCATCGCCGTAGCCTTCGGCGATCTTTTCATCCAACAGGTAATTGACGGCTGTTTTGTACTGATGGTAACCGATATCGCTGATCGTTTTATCTTTTGCCGGCTTCTCCTTCGCGCTGACAAAATCATCCGGAAGCGTCAGGGCAACCGCATTGCTGTAGCTGATACATCCTCCTGAACCGTTGTACTGGCACACGCGGTAGTGATAGGTCTTGCCGGCCTGCACATTAAAATCCCTTAACTGGCGAGCCGACTCACTACTCAGGTATTTATAAGTATCCCCTTCCATGGGCGGATAGACCGGATTTTCATTCACTGTGCTTTTGGCGATCTTAAAACCATTTGAAGCGTGGCCGTCCACCAGCCATTTCAGCTTTAAAAAACCTTCTTCCATACTGCCTGCCAGCGTGATTGTGGCCGGCTCATCCGAAACAGCTTCTTCTGTGCCGGCCGATCCTGGAACGGCCAATGAAACCGGGTTGCTGTAACTGATACATCCCCCTGAACCGTTGTACTGGCATACCCGGTAATGGTAAGTTTTTCCGGGTTCCACTTTATCGTCAGACAATCCTTTCGCGTCCGGATCGGAAAGATACCGGTAAGTGTCCCCCGGCATGGCCGGATAAGTAGGGTTTTCATGGAGATAACTTTTGGCGATCTTGAACCCATTAGTACAGCTGCGGTCTGTCGTCCAGCTCAAACGCACCTTCCCTTCCTCTATTTTTCCGCTGAGTGTCAGGTTTGCCGGATTGGCCGGATCCGGATCTGTTACCGATATACCGCCACTATTATTGACCGTCACCACATTACTGCAGTACCGGTTCGGTTTGGCAATCGAGCACACTCGGTAATAAGTGGTCCCTGATTTTGGGCTATTGTCGATATAACCGGAGGCATCCGGATTGCCGTCCGCTTTGATATATCCATCATCCGGATAAACAGGGTCGGGGTTGGTGGTCGAACGGATGACTTTATAATAATTAAATCCATTGGGGGCGTAAGGGGCCCAGCTGGTGTGGACGGCTCCGTTTTGCAGGGTGGCGGTGAAATTCATGGAGTTCATCAGAACAGGAGCGTTATACCCGCTGCCGCCTGAATACGTAGCCAAAACTGCGGGAATTCCTGTTAACAGAAAAACAACCAATAACATGATTGTCATTCCGGCTGAAATGGAGGAATGAACAAATTTTGTATTCATGATAAAACGATTATGATTTAAAGGAATCAATTATAACTTATTTGAGCTTTTTGGCCAAACTTTCCATCCATACTTCCTGAATGTTTTGAAGAAATTGAGTAATCAGCGGTTCGCCGTTATGAGTGACCTCAAAAGCAGGGTCGCTGGTCACCTGCCCCAGAAAAATGGGTTTAATCCCTCCTTTTTCACATAATGTTTTAAATTTTTCCACATCATCATGCTTCACCTCGACCACAAATCCGCCGGTTTCGGAAAAGGCTTTCTGGTACGGTTTCAGGTCATCCAACCCCGTACTGGCAATCTCGGCGCGCAAGCCCAGTTTTCCCCCGCCAATGCGGTCGTGGGGCATCGTCATCTCAGCCAAAGTGATAAGCAGGCCGCCCTCAGAAATATCGTGGGCGGACTGGATAAGCCCTTTATCCACCGCGTCGATGACGGTGTAGATCTCTTTTTTCGCCTGTTCAAAGTCAACCGTCGGCACATTGGCGCCCACATGGCCGAGCAGACGGTAAAACTCACTGCCGCCGAGTTCATTTTTCCGCTCACCGATTAAAAACAAACGATTCCCTGCCTCTTTCAGTTGCATGGTGACCGCCTTCTTGTAGTCATCAATCACCCCCGCGCAGCCGATCATGGCGGTGGCGTCGACTGAATTGTATAAACTGACGTTGCCGGAGATGATAGGGGTGGGCGATTCAGTATAGTCTTTCAGCGGAATACCTTTACAGGCGTCCGCGATCCCGCGGATCCCCTCCGCGAATTCCCACATCAGCTCCGGCTTTTCGGGATTGTTGTAATCCAGGCAGTCGGAAAGCGCGATGGGGCGCGCGCCCACTGCCGCCACATTCCGCATAGCCTCCACTACAGCATTTGCCGCCTGCCAGTAGGGTGAAATTTTTGAATAACGTGAATTGCCGTCCTGGGTTACGGCCACGCCGGTTTTCCGCGCCGCTTCCCCCACGCCTTTTTTTTCTAACAGCGGGGCGACGACACCGGCATCCGCTTCACCCGCTTCGATGATGGAATTTCCCTGGACGTTTTTGTCGTACTTGTTGTAAATCGCGTACCGGCCGGATATGTTTTCGGATTCCAAAAGTTGAACAAATAATTTGTTCATTCCTCCTTCGTCGGAATGACAAATCTTTTCAATCTCGGATACCGAAGGTTCTTTTCCGTCAAATTGCTTTTCCTCGACCGGACGGTCATATTTTAGCCCTTCGGTGATGTCGGTGGCTTTCGCGTCACACACTTTTTCGCCTTTATACCACAATACATAATGGTCGTCTTTTGTCACTTTTCCGACCAGCGCGGCGCGGGCGTTTTCCGCCACGGAACCGAGTTCCCATTTTTTATTATAATGGTCTAAGATCATCTGCGTCAGCTCGGGATGGCAGGCCCAGGTAAACCGTTCCTGCGTTTCACTGCAGGCGATCACACTGGGGTGCAGGTTTTCCATAGAAACCGGGATTTTTTCCAAATCGATTTCCGCTCCGAAGCCTTTTTTGGCGACCAATTCCACAGTGGCGCACATGTTTCCGCCGGCGCCCATATCCTTAAAACCGACTTTATCGAGTCTTCCTTTTTCTTTCAGCTGTTTAAATAAATCGTAAGTCGCGGCCAGCAGGTGCCGTTTTAAGAAAGGGTTCGGTTCCTGAACAGCTCCTTTATTCGCTTCTTTATCTTCCTCGTCCAGCTCGATGCTGGCAAACGACGCGCCGCCCATGCCGCTGTTATCGGTGGGCTTGCCGACTGTGATGATATCGTAACCCACGTTCCCTGCCTCATCGGGCGCATAAGAATGGATCAGCTCGCTTTCTTTCACAACCCCCAGCGTCAGCACATTCACCAGGCAGTTATCATCGAAAGACGCTTCCCGAAGACATTACTGACGAGTGACCAGGTCCACTCAATTGCGAGTTCACCCGTA
>CAZIDW010000086.1:0-3648 GCA_964538225.1 uncultured Candidatus Peribacteria bacterium | reverse complement strand
TCGTTGTTCTCAGGGTTTCCAAACCGCAGGGAATCCAGACAGCCGATAACCTTGGCGCCCATACAGCTGACATCGCGCACATTGCCGCCGATACCCGTAGCCGCGCCTTCATACGGCACGATCTGGCTCGGATGATTATGGCTTTCATGCGACATCACCAATCCCCACCTATCCTCCCCGTCCCGCGCGAATTCCACCACACCCGCGTCTTCCACCGGGCCTAAAATGACATTCGGCGCTTCGGTAGGAAGATTTTTTAAAAAAGGGCGTGAACTTTTATAGGATGAATGTTCTGACCCCTGTATTCCCCAGATCACCGCTTCGGTGAGGGTGGGCGGGCGGCCTAAGATCTCTTCGATGTGGCGGGCTTCCGACACTTTAAGGCCGATCCGGTATTCTTTTAGCTTCTTTGCGACCTCTTCGTCGCTCATATTCGAGAATTCCAAAATTTCGGGCATAGTTTTTTGTTATTGAAGATTGAAAATTGAAGATTGATTTTCAATAGCGAAGCGTTTTAATCTTCAATTTTCAATAAAAAAGCACGATTATTATAGAGGAATAATGGAGATGGCTAAAGAGGAAAAATCTTAAATTTCCTATTTACTATTTATTCCTAAAAGCTTCTTTAAAAATTGGATCGCATATGCCTGAGCTAGCTAACCCTTTTTCGCTTCCAAAACCGCTTAAGGCTATTAAAGATTGCCAAAAAACTTGAAAACGAACCGTATCATCAAAAGATGTCAGATCGATATCATCTTGTTCCATTAATCGCATTAATTTATCCACCTGTTGCTCATTAGGTCTTGATTGAGACTCTAAAGCGACTATTAGTTCACACATAATATACTGTCTTTCTTCCAAACTATTAGTACGCAACATTTGATCACGAATTTCTTCTAATAATTTAATATCTTCATAAAAACTTTCTGCTATTTTTAATTCGTTAAATTCTTCATCATATTCTATCAGCTCGTCAATCTGATTTTTTAAATCATCAAAATGGGTTCTTTGAAGCACTTCTTCATAATTTCTGTCACGGTATAAATCGGTCAATAATTTATCTTCATCAGAAAGTTGCTCATACTCTGTTTCGTCAATATCAACCCAATCTTTTTCCGGCTTTTCATTAAGTTCAATGGGATTGTCACACTGATTTGTTGCCGGAGGAACTTTAAGTTGCAATAAAGTTCCTTCAAATTCTTTTATTTCAGTACATCCATCATATACAGCTCTGCGAATTTTAGCCCTATCTTCAGGATTATTAATATCTAACATTCTGATAATTTCAGCGGCCCGTTGATCAAGTTGCTTTTTTACACGCGCCAAGTATTGCTTTTCAATTTCTTCATCGCTCAATTTTTTACATTCCGGGTTGGAAATTTTAAAAACAAGATTGCGGCATTGGGAAAAATCGACCTCATCATCAGGCTCAGGCGATTCAAGCGGAGGAGGAGCTTTCGGCCCTTTGTTTATATCTGTTAGTTTTGGCTGCTCCGGCTGGTCAGCATCACTACCGGAGCATTGATCCACCGCTATCCCGCCAGCTATCATCCCTAAAACAAACGTCACGGCCAGGCGAAATTTTAAGGCGAAGTTAGGAGCCCTGCTAGAAATTTCCCGATGGTTGTTGGATTGAGAGACTTTTTTCATAAGGAATGATCGGATGGGTTAAGGGGAGAAATTAGGTCTATTCTGTTATTATTTTTAAAAATTCTATTACATTCTTCTTCATCGGGGCCTAACTCGCTTTTGGGAAAACCGCAGAGTTCCTGCAAGGCCCGCCAAAAAACAAAAAAATCCAAGGTTTCATCCAAGCTGCTAATCTCAAGGCCATCCTGGTTTAAATCATAACCCTCTTCTATTATTTTTTTATTATAATACGATTCAATTCTCTCCACCCTTTGCCGAAATTCGCATAAAATCAACTGGCGATGACCCATGTCTTCCGTTGCCATTATCCTCTTGGCTGTTTTATTCAGTTGTTCCAAAATCCTATGTGACCATTCCGCTTCTAAAAAGCCCAGATCAGTTTCGCTGAATTTTTTTACCTCTCTGTCAATCGCGCCTTTCAGCGGAATAAAATTAGTTCTTTTGATGAGAATTTCATATTTTTTATCGCGATATAAATCCACCAGCCCTTTTTCACGGTCGTTTAGCTGTTCATACCACCCTCCCGGAAACCAATTTCTGTTATGCAGTAACTCCTCCGTCTGCTCTTCGGTCAGGTAGGTTATTTGAATATTGCTTTCTTTTGGCGGCACGGATTCGATTGGCTCTGGCAGCTCTGCGCCTGGCGGAATTGCCGACACTTCTTCAAATTCATGACGCACTTCTTCTGTTTCATCCAAGGGTATTTCACCCGAATAGTCAGCAAGCTTTTTGTTCACATCAGAATCAATAAGGTTAGTAAAAGGGGTATCTGTAACTAATGTCTTCGGCGGATTCGGATTACCGGTCACTTCCACTTCTTCCACTGAGGCTTCTTCACCAAGATAAGACTGTACAAAAAAAGAAGAATCAGCCAGAACTGTATTTTTTAAATCTTCTTCCGTCACAGGTTCAAGGGTTGGCTTTTCCATGGAATACCATTGGCCGCTAATCTGCACAAGAGCACGTATGTGATCGCGGTACAGCTGCAATTTAACCGGCAAATCAGGGTAAACTTTATTGGTGATGCTGATTATCAACTTTGCCCTTGCCTCACAATTTCCTTTCCGGCCAAGCAGTAAACGGCTTAAATAACTGCTGTTGCCTTTGTAGGCTCCCTGCTCCTGAATCAGCTCATGTAGTACCCGGTAAATATTTTTGTCATTTTCTGCCATCTGCCGGAAGTCTTCGATGATCTCTTCCAGTTTTTTTCCCGCCGCTTCCAATCCCTGCTCATTAATACCGCCGTCATAATATTCACTTTTCAGGAAAAACATACCCAGATCTTCCCGCATTTCCCTGGATTCCCTCAGCTGTTCGACAAATCCGGCACTGGAGCGGAAAAGGCTCGTGATCTTATTCCGCGCACGGGCAAAAAATCCTTCTGCTACAATTTCGGGACCGAACAGTCCGCCAGCATGCAAAAGACTGGATAGAATAAAGGCGCCTAAAAGAACTTTTTTTTTTACGCGGACTCATACTCCTTTTCTCCATTACCAAAGAATCGGTTTTGCGTTCAGCCGAATTTGCATTTTCTTTTGATGCCACAAAATTTTAGCTAAAAATAAGATAATATTATAACAATTTTTTAATATTTGTCAAATATAATTAACGTCACCTATGCTGAAAACATCCATTGTCTGAACTATGATTACACTGATTAAATGATGGGCATGATTTTGATTTGCATGATTAATAAGACTGGATCATGTTAAATCAGTAAATCATAAAAATCACAGTTCAGACAACTTAATCGAATTGTTTCAGCAGAGGCCTGATGTCAAACCGCCCCACTTCATCGGCCGGCGCGGTCTTTACGCCTTTGCGGTTTACCAGCCGTTCTAAGTAATTCGGCGTCTTTTTGTCCTGATAAAAAATACCGAGATTTATTTTATTATTCAGATCCGCGCAGGCTTTGCGGGCTTGTTATAGGATAGGTTCTGAAATCTAAAAAGACCCCGGTTTTTTAATTAAGGGTTTTTAAAATTGGCTTAATTAAGC
>CAZIDW010000085.1:0-4043 GCA_964538225.1 uncultured Candidatus Peribacteria bacterium | reverse complement strand
ATGATTTATGAAGAGGCTATTTCTTTGCCTATATCTCGGCATGTTTCTTGCATACATTTATTGATAGCATTTTCTATCAGCCCACCAGTATATTTTTCATCCATCCATCCGACCACATATTCTTCACCTATTACCGTAAAAGGTACGCCATTGACCGTCGCATTAAGTTTTTTGCCAAATTCTTGCATAAGTTTTTGGTTTTGGGTACTTCCCCAAACTTCATACTCTTTAATACGAATTTCTGGATATTTTTCTTCCATTTCCTCTAAAAATGGCTTTTCGTGTGCACAATGCGGACAACCTTCTCCCCAGAAAAAGTAAACATTAACTGATGCTTCCTTATTTTCATCTTCTTGTGAAACAGAAGGGTTTTCTATATTTTTTGCATTTAGAATACTTGCTGATAAATTAGCCTGATTGTCACATCCTGTTAGAAAGATAGCAAATAAAAGCAAGCCGGAGATAATGATTTTTTTGTTCATAATTTTTAAATTTTAATGAATAAATTATTTAACTTCATAAACTTCAAACTTTTTATTTCGCAAATACCATTCCATAAAATAACCGACACAGATAAACAGGGGTAAAGCAACCAGTGTTCTGGCCAATGTGAAATCCAAACCCAGATAACCGATTTCAATTCCCAACATAGGGATTTTAAGCGAGGAAAAAGCGCCCAGATAAATGAAAATGTTTTTTACGCTCGCACCCTTTTTATAAAGGATGTAGGCAACGGGAAAAGCGCCGTAAAGCGGACCAGCCTGAAGCATAGCCAGAATGATAACAGTAAAAATTCCTTTGCTGCCCGATTCCTGGCCGATATGCTTTTCTATTTTCTCTTTCGGAAACCACACATCAAAAAGTCCGATAATCAAAAAAAGAAAAGGGATAAAGGTGATCATTTCAATAAATGACTTGGTAAAACTATGATAAATTGCTTCCCCCGGATCAAAGCCATACCCAAAAGAGATGATTGTAAAAACAGCGAAACTCGCCAGCCAGATATAAGGTTTGATGATTTGAAAAACCTTTTTGGTCATAAAATAATTCCGATTAAAATTCCGATAATAATTGCCACGATAAAATTCAGAGTATTTCTTAAAATCGCCGTCTTTTTCCCGAAATACTTAATTTCCAAAGGCAAAGTCACAACCCCGACCATCATCAATGTCGTCATAAAAACCGCAATTGTAGAGTATGACGCGCCCTGATTCAAAAGTCCCGAGGCGATCGGATAGGAAATAAATCCGGGGATAAGCGTGACTGATCCGATAATCGCGGCAATTGAAAATCCGATTACCCCCGAACCGGCGCCTAAGTATTTCACAATCATCTGCGGTGGAATAATATAAAGCAATAAGCTGACTAAAATCAGGATGTTCAGAAACGGGATAACGATATTTTTAAACATCTTCCAGCCTTTTTTGAAGCCCAAAATGGTTTTGCGCCTGTCCAGCAAAAAGGAAAGAAAACCGGTTAAAGCCGATGATGATATAAAAATAACAGTATTATTCAACTCAAAAATAAAAATTTAATCAGATACTGTGTGTAATAAATCCCTGCCGCTATAAATACGACGGCCACTGCATACCGCATGACCTTCTCGGTTTTTTTAACAATATGGAACGCGCGGCTGAGCTTCTGCATACTAAAAGCGATCAGAAAGGAAAAAACAATCACCGGAAGACCCGTGCCCAGCGCGAAAACAGGCGGCAGAAGAAGGCCGTCGGCGGATTTGACGACCAAGGGGATCAGCGCGCCGAAAAACAGGACACCGCTATACGGGCAGAATGCCAGGGCAAAAAGCATGCCCAAAAAGAATGAGCCGATAGCGCCTTTGCGTGAAAGCCATTCTTTCCGCTTTTCCATAAACCGGCTACTAGCTCCGATATTGATTTTAATCACACCGAACATGACAAGCCCGATGACAATCAGAATCGGCCCCAGCACTTTATCGCCCCACCCCTGAAAGATGCCGGAAATCCGGAAAGAGGAAAAACCGAGATAGATCAAAGTGGCCAAAAGCGTGTAACTGACGGCCCGCCCCAGCGTATAAAAAAGGCCTGAAAGGATCGTGTGTTTCGGGGCTTTGATGTCTTTGGAGATATAAGCGATCGCCGTGATATTGGTGGCCAGCGGGCAGGGGCTGATACTGGTTAAAATTCCGAGCAGAAACGCCGTTAAAACCGGAATATTATAGCTGTCGATCAGTGAATTGATTATCTCCATTTTTTTCTAATAAAGTTTACAGGACGAACAGCAATCGGATATTTCGTTGCTGTATCGCTTATCTTTTTTAAGTTGCTCCAGATAGTCATCGGACGGATGTGAAATCGCGCCCATCGGGCATACGGTTTGGCAGCCCCTGCAGCCGACCACGCAGTTTTGGGGATTAACGACTTTCGGTCTGCCGCCCTCCTCGGCATAAACGCCCTGTTTGCAGAAACGGACACAGCTGAGGCAGGCGACGCATTTTTCGGTATCGATGGTCGGGTGCCAATCAATCTCTTCACGCGGGATGCCGTGCCATACTTTTTTATTGTCTGATTTTTCCGGCATGGAAACTGATTTAAAGAATAAATTATTTTAGCCGAGAAGTTCTTTCAGTTTACTTTCAAAATAATCCATAAAATTATTTTCATTGGTGATCAAACGCCAAACGCGGATATCCTCCTGTATGTTGTCCCGTCCGTCTGCAATCGCGTTCACAAAAAGCGAGGAACCGCGCGCCTGATATTTTATGACCATATCGCGGTTCTCCGGAAGCTGCCCATTGATGTCACGGAAAACGATCGTACCGTTTTTATATTCCTCCGGAAAACGTTCCTGAATGGTTTTAAGGGCGTATTTGCCGACCGTGATACAGGACCAGCACTGCTGGGTAGCGTGGAAATGCACGACTTCGATCTTATCCGCCTTTTGTACCGATTTCGACATCAGCCCATCAGACGAAGAAGATGCCGGCGCTGTATTGATCGGATCATTTGTCTGGCCATCACAGCCCGTTAATCCAAATACTGTAATCAGCAAGGCGGAGACAATGATAATAAATTTGTTTTTCATATTTAAAATTAATTAAATCATACTGCCGAAAATAAGGCCGGCAATCGTTGAATAAAAAATGACCAGTAAAATATAGACAGCGGTTTTTTTATTGCCTAAAACTTTTCTTATGACCAGCATGTTAGGCAGGCTAAGTGAAGGGCCGGCGAGAAGCAGGGAGAGGGCGGGGCCATTGCCCATCCCTTTGGCGATCAGCGCCTGAAGAATGGGGATTTCCGTTAAAGTGGAAAAATACATAAAGGCGCCGAAAACGGAGGCAGCCAGATTGCCTGTCAACGAATTGGAACCGACAAGCCCTTCAATCAGATTTTGGGGGAGTAACGGCATGATAAAACCCGCGATGAACACACCGATAAAAAGCAGGGGGACAAGCATTTTGGCAAAGCCCCAGGTTTCGCCCAGCCATTTCTGCGCGGCATGATCTTTAAATTTCAACAGCACGATACCGACCACGCCCAGCGTAAATAAACCCATGACAAAATATTTGGCGGCTGGGTCGATTCGCAGGCCGTTCACGACCAGCACGCCGACCATCAGCGCGAAAAAGAGCGCCAGGACCCCTTCCGATATTTGGGATTCTTTTGTTTCTTCGATTATGAGTTTCTCCTTATCCACCTTTTCCCTGAAAATCAGGGTCATGGTAAGGCCGACCAAAATGGAAAGAAAAACCGCGAAAATAATCCTGGCCAGCCCGATTTTTAAGCCCAGTACGCTGATTGTTAAAAACATGGCCGCGATATTGATGGCGGGACCGGAAAACAGAAAAGTGATGGCCGGCCCAAGGCCCGCGCCCCGTTTACGGATACCCGCAAACAGCGGAAGGATGGTGCAGGAGCAGACCGCCAGAATGGCGCCGGAAACCGAAGCCACGCCGTAGGAAACATATTTTTTGGCCTCATGCCCCAGATATTTCATCACCTTTTCCTTTTTGATGAAAACGGCGATGGCGCCGGCGATGAAAAAAGCGGGCACCAGGCAGG
>CAZIDW010000084.1:0-4052 GCA_964538225.1 uncultured Candidatus Peribacteria bacterium | reverse complement strand
TAACTTAATCGCTGCAAGTTACAAGTTACGAGTTACAAGTTACGAGTTACAAATTTCAAAAAAGTCACGTATTAAAGACAGCAGAGCCAGTTTATCGGAAAAGCCCTTTTCGTTCAACACCCCGCTTATGATAAAATTAAAGCTGAACACTAAAAACAGATGGGGAAAAAAACATCCGAAAAAAAATTTTTTTACCAATTATCCGCCGACGAGGCGGTAAAGGCGCTGGACACGGACGCGAAAAACGGCCTTTCTGAACGTGAGGCAAAAGCCCGGCTGGAAAAATACGGCCGCAATAAACTGCGGGAGAAGAAAAAACGGCCGGTGATCTATAAGTTTTTCGACCAGTTCAAAGACCTGCTGATCATCGTCCTGATCGTGGCCGCCTTGCTGGCTTATTATCTGGGCGATTTCCGCGCGGGCACCATCATCCTGGTCATCGTCTTCGTCAACGCGTGCATCGGCTTTTATCAGGAATATAAAGCGGAAAAGATCCTGGAGTCGCTGAAAAAGATCATCAAAGCCAAAACCACGGTGATCCGGGGCGGAAAGAAAAAGGAAATCGATGAGAAAGGGCTGGTGCCGGGAGACCTGGTATATCTGGAAGAAGGCGCCGCCATTCCCGCGGACATCCGGCTGACCGAGACCACGAATTTCAGCACCAATGATTTTGTGCTGACCGGGGAATCCACTCCCCAGGAAAAAAAGGCGGATATGGTCATCGACAAAGAGACCACGGTGACCAGCCAGGACAATCTGGTTTTTTTGGGGATCACAGTCGCCAAGGGGAGCGCGTACGGCGTGGTGTACGGCACGGGTATGGACACTGCCATCGGGCGGATTGCCCAGACCAGCGAATCAATCGAACACGACCTGTCCCCTCTGCAGAAAGAGATGAACGCGCTGGCCAAAGTGCTGACCCTCATCGCGGGGATCATTGCGGTGACGCTTTTTGTCATCAATTTTTTGCTGAAAATGGGGCGGCACGAGGAAATCAGGACCACTATTGAACTCAGCATCCTCTTTGCCCTGGGAGTAGCGGCTGCGTCTGTGCCGCAGGGGTTGCCGGCGCAGGTCTCCGTGGCGCTCAGTTTAGGGGTGGGCCGGATGGCCAAGCGCAAGGCGATTGTGCGTAAATTATCCGCTGTGGAAACGCTGGGCAGTACCACGGTGATCTGTTCGGATAAAACCGGCACCATCACCCGGAACGAGATGACCATCACTCATTGTTATATGAACGGGCGCGAGTTCACGGTCAGCGGAAGGGGTTACGAGCCAGAGGGGGAGATCAAAGAAGACGATAAAAAGCTTTCCGAAGAAGAGCTTGAAAAGCTAAAACCTTTTTTTACCGATGGTTTTTTAGCCAGCAACGGCCGGGTGAACCCGCCGGATAAAGAACACCGGGGCTGGTACGCGATCGGCGATCCCACAGAGGCCGCCTTCACCCCGCTGGCCATGAAAGCGGGATTGGACCCGAAAGAGTTGGACAAAAATTTTCCGCTGGTAAAAGAGCTTTCGTTTGACAGCGACCGCAAACGCATGACGATTATCCGGGAACATAAAGGAAAGACCATTGGTTACATGAAAGGAGGTTTAAAAAGCGTGCTTTCCTGCTGTGACCGCATCAACCACGCGGGGGAAGTGAAGCCATTGGATGAAAAAGAAAAGGAAGAGATTCTGAAGAAAGGTGAAGAGTTCGCTGGCGAGGCGCTTCGTGTCATTGCCCTGGCATACCGCGATTTTCCGGATGACGCAAAAGAATTTTCCATTGAAAAGACCGAACAGAAATTCGTGTTCGCCGGTTTTGTGACCATGCTGGATCCCCCGCATGCCGGCGTGAAAGACGCCATCGCGGATACGTATAAGGCCCACATCCGCGTGATGATGATCACGGGGGATAACCCTATGACCGCCAAGGCGATTGCCGAAAAGATCGGTATGCAGAAAAACGGGGAGATGGAAGTTTATTCCGGAGACGACGTGAAAGGCATGAGCGATGAAGAGCTCAAAAAGATTCTGGAAAACAAATCCGTCGTGTTTTCGCGCGTATCACCTGAAGACAAATACCGTCTCGTTACCTTATTAAAAACAATGGGTGAAGTCGTGGCGGTCACCGGTGACGGGGTGAATGATACGCTCAGTTTAAAAAAATCCGACATCGGCGTGGCGATGGGGCAGAAAGGTTCCGAGGTAGCTAAAGAGGCGTCGGAAATAGTGCTTCTGGATGACAATTTCGGCACCCTGACGTACGCGATCCAGGAGGGGCGGACGATCTTCAAAAACCTCAAAAAGACCATCATGGCCTCTATCACATCCAACAACGGGGAGCTTTCCTGCGTACTGCTCGGTTTTGTAGGGGTAGCATTGGGTCTGCCGAGTCCGATCACCGCGGTGCAGATCCTGGCCATCGACCTGATTGCGGAGATGCTTCCGCTCACCGCGCTCACTTTTGACCCGCCGGAAGAACATATTTTAGAGGAAAAACCCCGTGACCCGAAACAGCACATCATCAATAAAAAAAGCCTGATGAACCTTATTTTTTATGGCTTCTGGATGGGGGCGGCCGGGTTCTTTTCTTTTTTTATGGTGCACCATGTGGCCGGCGGGTCCGTGGAAGCCGGCCGGGCCGCCGCTTATTGCGGCATCATCCTCTGCCAGTATATCAACATCCTTTCCCGGCGCACCGAGCGCACCATTTTTACCCGATACCTTTTCACCAATATTCAGCTGTGGGGATCGTTCCTTATCTCCATCGTGGCCGTGATGGTCATCATCTATCCGGAAACGATTGCCGTGTGGTTCGGATTTGAGGGGTTAAGCCTGAAAAACTGGATGTATCCGGCCATCGGAGCGGCTGTATTCTTGTTTTGGCATGAAGCCAGAAAATTGCTACTATTGTATCGTCAACGTAACCAATAAAAATGCCGACCAAATCCAAAAACCTGGTGGACATCCAAAAGTATTTTCTTTTGGGTGTTTTAGTGGTGCTCATCATCACCCTGTTCATATTCCTGTCCTCTTTTTTGGGCACCCTGCTCATCGCCGCGGTGATCGTCACCGGAGTTTATCCGGTACATCGCATGCTCCATAAAAAATTAAAAATCCCTTCCAGTTTTTCCGCGCTCATTTCATTGATTCTGGTCGCCATTGTGATTTTAACGCCGCTGACCCTCCTCTCCTTTTTGGTGGCGGAAGAAGCCGCAGGCGCGTACTCGGTGATCAGCGAAAAGATCAACAGCCTGACCGCACAAGAATTCCAGTTCACGCCGGAACTCCTGCAGAACGGGTTTTTCGGCAAATGGATGAAAAAAATAGGGGAGTATGCGCCAATCACCCCTTCCGACATTGTCAGTGTGGCTAAAGACATGGTGGGCAAAATCAGTTCCGTGATTTTGGGGCAGACCACCAACATCCTGAAAAACCTTTCGTTGTTTGTCGTCCATATCATCGTGTTTTTGCTGACTATGTTTTATTTCCTGAGGGACGGAGGAAAGCTGGTCGATTATTTTAAATCCATGCTTCCGCTGTCGGAAAAATACCAGGAAGAACTCTTCAAAAAACTATCCCGCCTGAGCTACGGGATTATTTACGGGATCTTCGGTGCCGCGATTATCCAGGGGTTTTTAGTAGGGTTCGCCTTTAATCTGGTCGGTATCAGTAATGCCGCTTTCTGGGGGGCGGTGGCCGCGCTGTTATCCCCTCTGCCTTATATCGGTACATCGCTTGTGTGGGTGCCGGTGGTGATTGCGCTGGCCGTGAGCGGCCAGTGGCTGGCCGCCTTGTTCCTTTTGATATGGGGTGCCTTTGTGGTCGGCATGGCGGATAATATTGTTAAACCCTACCTTATCGGTTCCTCGACTGCCCTGCACCCCCTGGCCGTACTGCTGGTATTGCTGGACGGTGCGTTCGCCTTCGGCATCAAAGGCCTGCTTTTCGGCCCCTTTGTCCTCACGCTGACATTATCTTTCCTGCATATCTACCAGTTGGAATACAAGAGTGTATTAAGAAAAAGAAAATCGTAACCCCGCCGAATAACCATTGTAAGTGACCCC
>CAZIDW010000083.1:1582-4226 GCA_964538225.1 uncultured Candidatus Peribacteria bacterium | reverse complement strand
CGACACCAAAAAAATGCGGTAAATAGTTATCGGTGTCGATAAACGTATCGGTAGCGTAAAACGTTGACGACCATTAGCCGACACCCACAACGTAAGACGATACGCGCCGCGACACCGCAAACGCCTGACGACACCAAAAAAATGCGGTAAATAGTTATCGGTGTCGATAAACGTATCGGTAGCTTAAAACGTTAACGTCACCAATCCCACACCCGCAACGCAAGACGATACGCGCCGCGACAACGTAAACGGCAACTACAACAAAAAAATATGGAAACCATCGATTTAAAAACCCCCTCAGGCGCCTCAAAAACTCTCATCAAAGAGGGTTTATTGGATGAAATGGGTAATTGTCTGAAAAAAGATTATCCGGACAGCCGGTTCGTCATCATCACCGACAGCAACCTGGAATCAATCTACGGGGAAAGACTAAAAGCAATGTTTCCTGACAGTTCGTTCCTAACCGTACCAGCTGGCGAGACCAGCAAGAATTTTGAAAGGGTGATTTCGATCTGTGAAAAGCTGGTTAAAAACGAATTCACCCGTTCGGACGTATGCATCGGATTTGGCGGCGGCATGGTAACGGATTTGGCTGGTTTTGTGGCTTCGATATATATGCGCGGAATGAAATACGTGGCTGTGCCGACATCGCTCCTCGGCATGGTGGACGCGGCCATCGGCGGAAAAACGGGAATAGACTTTATCGCCAAAAACATCATCGGCACGTTTTATCTGGCTGAACAGGTATTAATAGACCCGACGGTTTTAAAAAGCTTTGAAGACCCCGGTAAAATGCCGGGCATGGGCGAGGTGGTCAAATACGCCGCCACCATCGACAAAACACTGTTCAACGACTTTAAAAAACCGCTCGACCTGACGACCATTATCGCTAAATCCGTCCAGGCCAAAACCAATGTAGTGGAAGAAGATTTTAGAGAGTCCGGACGCCGGCGCGTGCTGAATTACGGCCACACGTTCGGCCACGCCATCGAAGCCGCCACCGATTACCAAACAACTCACGACCAGGCCATCAGCATTGGAATGGTATTAGCCAACAAAGTCGCCCAAAACCTCGGCAGACAAAATAAAGAGGTGGGCGACAAAATTAAATCGACATTGCAACAATTCGCCCTCCCATCGGACCTGCAATCGGGCCCACAATCGGGCCCACAATCGGGCCCACAATTGGACCAACTATTGGAATACATAAAAAAGGACAAAAAACGAACTGGCGACATCATCCATTTCGTCATCGTACCCGAACTTGGCAAAGCGGAAATACTGCCCATGAAACCGGAGGAGTTAATGAAATCAGCCGCATAGCAAAAAGGAAAGTCAGATGTCAGGTGTCAGATGTCAGCTGTCAGATGTCAGCTGTCAATACTAATACATCCCCCATTTTTCTGATATAGTACCTTTGTTTGAAAACTGAAAACTCGAAATTGAAAATTTTAATCGCAACCCACAATTTCGGCAAATTCAAAGAGCTGATGGAGGTTCTGGAAGAACTGCCTTTTAAATTTGCGAGTTTAAATGATGAAAAAATCGAAGAAGATGTGGAAGAAAACGGTACGACCTATGAAGAAAACGCCATCATCAAAGCGGAGTTTTTCGGACGCGAGTCCGGACTCCCCACCATCGCGGACGATTCAGGCATTTTAGTCGAAGCGCTAAGCGGCGAACTTGGCGTCCGGACTCGGCGCTGGGGCGCGGGCGGCCAGGCCACGGATGAAGAATGGCTGAATTTCTTTTTAAGCCGGATGCAGCGCGAAAAAAACCATCGCGCGGAATTCATCAGTGTGGTGGCCCTGTACCGCCCGGGCGAAGAGACTGTGACGTTCCGGGGGGAGTGCAAGGGGAAAATCCTGCCCAAACCACAGGTGGACCCGGAACCGGGCATCCCGCTCTCTGCCGTGTTTTTACCGGAGGGAAAAGGCAAAGTATTTTCCGCGCTCAGCAAGCATGAAAAAAACGCGATCTCCCACCGCGGAAAAGCCATTAAACAATGTCATGATTATCTGTTAAAACACGTATTATGAAACCGTCTGCAAACCCGGAGGAGGACTTTGAGGAACTGCTGAAAAAATACGCCTCCCCTGCCCAGATAAACGAAGCCCTGAACGCCAAGGAGTCAGATGAGGACAATCAGCCCGTCGGTGAGCAGGTAAAACATTACCCCAAACCGCAACGGGAACTGGACCTGCACGGAAAGACCGCCAGTGAAGCCATACGGGAAATCGGACATTTTCTGCAGAACGCCCGCTACCAGCGGATACGAACCGTCCGCATCATCACCGGCAAAGGCCTGCATTCGCCCGACTTAAAATCCGTCCTGCCGGAAATGACGGAAAAAAAGCTCGCCGAGCTGAAACGGGCAGGATCAGTGTTAGCATTTAAGAGGGAAAAAGGCGGCGGGGCTTTTCTTGTATATCTAAAATAAATCCCGTACAATAAAAAGTAGCGAGAAACATGGTCCGAACGTAGCAAAGACGACCAAATGGGAGTCTGCAGCGAAGTGAGGATGAATCAAGAAGAAAAGCGCGAAGCAAAGCGGAGAACTTTTCAATTGATTCAAATGTTTCCCTATTGAAAAAGTAGCGAGAAACATGGTCCGAACGTAGCAAAGACGACCAAATGGGAGTCT
>CAZIDW010000083.1:0-1482 GCA_964538225.1 uncultured Candidatus Peribacteria bacterium | reverse complement strand
AAAAAGTAGCGAGAAACATGGTCCGAACGTAGCAAAGACGACCAAATGGGAGTCTGCAGCGAAGTGAGGATGAATCAAGAAGAAAGGTGCGAAGCAAAGCGGAGAACTTTTCAATTGATTCAAATGCTTCCCTATTGAAAAAGTAGCGAGAAACATGGTCCAAATTTATTTTGTCCTCTAACCAAAACAAATATGTCACGAGTTGAAACACAAGACCATTCCGAGCTGGCCGGCTTTGATGACGGTGCGGAATTTGAAGCATTCATTGCTTCGCAGCAAAAAAGAGGCGTGCAGATAATCGGTTCGCAGCGGGATAGCCTTAAAAGGGCTATGTTTTGTGATGATCCTTATGATAGTGAAACCATATCTGCCAGCCTCCGGCTGGGGACCGAAGAGTGGTAAACGCCCTCCAAACCAAAAAATGAAACTTTCCGAGGCCATCCGGCAGTTTTTAGAGCACTGTGAAATCGAAAAAAACCAGTCCCAAAGGACGCTGATCAGTTATACGCATTATTTAGAGCGTTTTTTAACTTTTGCCAAAGACATCGACATCGCTAAAATCAGTCTCCCGCTCATCAAAAAATACCGGCTGTTTTTAAACCGTTACGAATTCCGTCCCCATGAAAACCTAAGTATCAAGACCCAAAATTACCACATAATCGCGTTAAGGGCGTTTTTAAAATTCTGCACCCGGAATGACTGGAACGTATTAGCGCCGGAAAAAGTCAGCCTGGCCAAAATCCCGCAACGGCAGGTGGATTATCTGACCCGTGAAGAACTGGAACGGCTTTTTAAGACGGTGGATGACGGCAAGATCACCGGCCTGCGCAACCGGGCAATCCTGGAAATGCTGTATTCCACCGGTCTGCGCATCAGCGAACTGACCGCTTTAAGTCGTCAGAATGTGGATCTGGAACGGGGGGAATTCGGCATCCGCGGAAAAGGCGGAAAAACGCGCATCGTATTCATGTCGGACCGGGCAAAACAATGGCTAAAAGAATATCTGGACGCGCGCGACGACAACTTCGACCCCTTGTTTTTAAATCATCGGCGGAGCCGGAAAAAGAAAAAGGGAGATGTAGATTTAAAAGGCGAACACCGCCGCCTGACCGATTACACCATCCAGGAAATAGTACGCCTCAATGCCTACAAAGCCGGCATCACCAAACCTGTCACACCCCACACCATCCGCCATTCTTTTGCCACCGAACTCCTGTTAAACGGCGCCGACATCCGTTCCGTCCAGGAGCTCCTTGGGCATTCAAGTATCACGACGACCCAAATTTACACGCACATCACCAATAAGAAACTTAAAGAAGTCCATCAGAAATATCATAAATAACCCCGCCGAATAATCATTGTAAGTGACCCCCTCTGACTCGCTACGGCGAGTCTTCTCCCCCTCACCTGAGGGGGAGACTGTTTGTTGTTTGTTTTTGCCCTCGCCGGGCGGGCGACCGCTCCGAAGTCACATCGGAGCGG
>CAZIDW010000082.1:3773-4387 GCA_964538225.1 uncultured Candidatus Peribacteria bacterium | reverse complement strand
CGATACCACCGGCTGCTTGTTTCGCAGCAGACAGATGGAGGTACAGAAAAAAGGGACTTCGAAGGAATAATTTTTGGTACCGTCTAAAGGGTCGAGCACCCACACCCATTCATTATCCGGATTATCGGACGTGCCTTCTTCACCGATGATCCCGTGCTCGGGAAAGGTTCTCCGGATCTCCTCCGCGTACATTGCCTCCACCTTTTTGTCGATTTCCGTCACAAAATCATGCGGGCCCTTGAGTTCGATCTGGCTTTGTTTGAGCCGGCCGAAACTCTCTTTTAAAACCGCACCGCCTTTACGGGCGAGGGTTGTGGCGAATTTTAAATAAGAGTCAACCATATTTCGTCAATCAGTTTACTGACTGATTATACAAAGAATACGAGGCTTTTACCACCTTTTAGTTATTGAAATAAGCGCCAAACTAATATAAGCTAACGTCAGTTTGGGGCTTATAGTCCATCACCCTGGATTGTTATTTTAAAACACGGGCCTGTAGCTCAGTGGTCAGAGCGATCGGCTCATAACCGATTGGTCCCTGGTTCAAGTCCAGGCAGGCCCACCACAATATTACCGCGCAGCCACTTTTGGCGGTTTTCTTTTGGTCTGTCCAA
>CAZIDW010000082.1:0-3763 GCA_964538225.1 uncultured Candidatus Peribacteria bacterium | reverse complement strand
AACGGGAACCACAAAAGCCATGTCGACCTTATTTACATAATCCTCAAATGGTATAGGCTTAGTACCTCTTCCTGCTCGGTAAGGGTCTAAGACATACCATTGTCCATCTATTCCTTTAAAACCAGCCGCCCGGTGATCGTATTTTGTCCCCCCATAAGTGACGATATCACAGACGGTTTTACCTGTTGTGTTTAATTGGTCTATAAAATCTTTTGGCAAAACACCGCTGATAGTGTCATTTTTGCGTAAAGCATAATAATATTGCTGCACATCATCCGCATTGCCGGTCGGGATGACGTCTTTAATATCAAATTTGCCGGCAGCGGCCTCTTCCCGGACTTTCTGGATATCGACTTTCGTATGAGCCTTATCTCTGATACGTCGGAATATTTTTCCGGGACACAGCATTTTTAGATTTTTTCTAGCAGTCAATGAACAATAGGTAACAATTTCGCCATTTTCATTTTCTTCTGACACATAGGGATTGGATTTTATTTTGTTCTGGTCGAAAGGCTTTTCTTCTTTTTTCCTGAGCGCCTCCAGTCGTTCATCCACGCTCGCCAGGCCCCTGCGCCGCCGTTTGGTCTCCTTTTTTTCTTTTGGCTTTTCTTTATCTTTTTTTTCTTCTTCGCTTTTTTCAGCCAGTTCAGCAGGCAGTTCCTTGGCAAAAAAAGACAGGATGCCTGTAATGCCGGCCATGGCGCCTCCGGATTCTTTCGGACTGAGCTTGGTCACAAATTCTTTTAAGGAATTCCACAGGTTTTTAGCGACTTCTGTGGTGGTTTCCGCCAGTTTCGCCAGCGCGGGCAGTTTTTTTGATTTTTCGCGTTTTTCCGGATGGATTTCAGGAGCTGATGCTTTGGGGCGGGGGATAGCCATAGATTTTTATTTTATCCATATATTATACCATTTTTAATCCAAAAAAGCCACCTCTAAAACAGTTATGGGTTTGGTCGTGGCTGCTGGATTTAGCAATTTGTAGAACAAAAAACCATTCCAGCCGCTATAACCAAAACTAAACCCATCCTATTACTCCGCCTCGATCATCACCTTCACCTTCGCTTCCATGTCTTCCGCGAGCTGAAGTGTGACCGTGTGTTCGCCGATCGCTTTTAAGTGGTCGTCCATTTTCACCATCTCTTTTTTCAATTCCACTTTCGCTTGCTCCCTCAGGGCATCCACGATGTCTTTTTCCTTGATGGAACCGTAGAGCTTGTCGCCGCGGGCTTTCTTTTTGAACATGAGGGTGACTTTTTTCAGCTTTTCAGCGATTTCTTTCGCGTTTTCTAACAGGGATTCCAGCTTTTCCACCCGCTGGGCTTTCAGGGCTTCCGCCCGCCTGATCTCGGCATCGGTAGCGGGCAAAGCGATTTTTTGCGGAAAAAGAAAATTGCGGGCATAACCCGGTTTGACTTTAACCACATCGTATTCCTCCCCTAATTTCGGGATCCGTTTTTTAAGAACAACTTGCATAATAACGAGATTACAGATTTAAAATTGAAAATTGAAGATTAAATTTAAGTGAATTTTTAATTTTCAATCTTTAATTTTCAATAGCGAAGCTAAAATTGTTTAATGATCCATGTGGCAAAGGTCAGCGGATTAACCCCGTCCTTCAGCTGGCGATCCACCCGGCCATACCATTCCGCGATGCGGGCGAACCGGTCGCTGGCCGTGGCCAGATTTTCAAAGGAGGCGTTTTGGATCTTGTCGGAGATCGCGAAGTAATAAGTAGGGCTGTAAAGAAAGATCGCCGGTACTTCCTGGCTGATGATCTTCTGGATATCGTTGAGGGTCTTTTTCCGGTCCTCCGCATCCAGCTCCAGACGGGCTTTATCGAGCAGGCTGTCTGCCACAAAATTTTTGAACTGGGATAGATTATAGCCTCCTTCCTTCGCCTGGCTACTATGCCAGTAAGGATAAGCGTCGAGATTATAACCCAGGTTCTGGCCAAAAATCAACAAGTCGTAATCCCGGTTAAAAAGCGCTTCCTGAAAAGCCTGGTTTTCCAGGACATCGATTTTTAAGCCGATGCCGATTTTGCGCCACTGCTGCTTCAGGACTTCCGCTACCTGGGTGTAGGTCTCAGGTTTATCAGGCGCGATCAGGTTTAGAATAAGCTTTTCACCTTGCGCGTTTTCCCGAAAGGGCAGGACTTTGGCCTTTTCATTTTCCTTTCGGGCCGCTTTCCGCTCCTGTTCCATGAATTCTTCCGCCGTCCCCTGATTGATGGTGATTGAGTCGAGAAGGTATTTTTCCTCATCAAAGTCCACGGCGTACACATCAAAAGTGTTTTCGCCTTTTTTCAGGTTTCCGAATTCAAAGCTCGCCACATAACTCCATCCCGGATCGCCGGGTATGAATTTTCGGAGTTCATAGTCATTCACGATGATCGCTTTGGTCTCCTCGGGAGCGATGCCAGCAATCGTCACTTTTTCATCCGTGGTCTTCCAGTCATCCCCGCCATTGGGGCTGGTGATGAATTCCGGTTCCGTTGGCTCCTTCGAATCGTCTACCTCTTCCTCGCCCTCTTCCGCCGCCCCTTCTGCCCTCTCTTCAGGTTCCTCCTCCGCCTCCTCCGTCTCGTCGGCTTCCGGTTCCTGGTCCGGCAGTTTCCATTCCGTGTCGAACAGCGCGCCATTGGCTTTGTTCACACTGTATTGGTAGACCCAGTTGCTCTGGTCGATCTCTAAAAGCGGAGTGTCGACGATCTGGCTTCCGCCGATTTCTTCCACAAGCGACTTTTTATCTGTGCCCAGCTGAAGGGCCAGCCGGACTTTGCTGTTTTTGAGTTTGGGGGACTGGGTATTAATAAAGGCCGCCACGTATTGCGGCAGATGATAGCGGGTCAAGGCCAGCCGTCCGCGGTCACGGACTTTATCCGTGTACTCCCTGGGCACATTCCGGATAGCGTCGAATTCACCTTGGCGTTTCATCAGGTCCTTGTAATCCGGAAAAATGCGAATCTGAATAGTGGAGATGTTCGGTTTTTTCCCGTAATAATCCTCAAATGATTCCAAGGTCGCTTCCATAAAGTTTTCCATGGGTGTCAGCGAGATGAATCGGTAAGGGCCGGTGCCGACCGGATACTGGTTAAACGGTGCCTGTTCCAGGGTTTCTACGGGCAGATGCCCCAGAATATGGGCGGGCAGCAGACCGGTGATCGTTTTGACCAAAAAGAACGAATCCGGATCCTCCAGCAGGAATTCCACCGTCCGCTCATCTATCTGAGAGACTTTCATCCCGCTATAATCATTATAATTAAGAATCGCCCCGCTGAAAGCAGGATGGTTGATAACGGTGTTATAAGTGAACATCACATCGTTGCTGGTCACAGGGGTGCCGTCGTGCCATTGAGCACCTTCTTTTAGTTCAAAGGTGTATTTTTTTCCGTCATCGGAAACCGTATAATCGGCTAGATCCGGCACGATTTCGCGGGTTTTAGGGTCATATTTGGTGAGGCCGGAAAACACCAGCTGTGCCAGGTCATGAGTCAGGCTGCCATGATTCACGTAAAGCGGGTTGATCAGCCCGACTTTCCCGACCGCGCCTTCCACATAGACCCCTCCTTTTATGGGGGTGATTTCAGAATGCTCGTTATAAAAGGCGTAGCCGATCTGAGTGCCGGTGACCAGTACGACCGATGCCAAAAAAGCGACGATGATTTTTTCAAGCTTGTTAAGCCGGCTGAAACGTTTGCGCATGTTGATTTAAACGAATACGAAAAGCAGGGCGTTGAGCAGGAATAAAGAAGCCAGCAGGA
>CAZIDW010000081.1:0-4480 GCA_964538225.1 uncultured Candidatus Peribacteria bacterium | reverse complement strand
GTAGAAGTCCTTCATGCGGCTGTTGGCGATTCCCAGCATGATCATGGCCTGCAGCTTCTCGGCGACCACGGTCTCCGTCGGGTAGGCGCGAATTCTCGGGGCCGGTAAATCGAGAAGCGTGGGGTATTCAATTTTCTTGGCCCTCGGGATAACCACGTCCCCAAAACCGATATCGACCTGGATCGGGATACGGGCCTTGCCGAGAAAGGCCGAAAGCTTGAGGCGCTGGCCCTGGTATTCCTGGTCTTCCCTGATCGCCTCGCACTTCACGGTGTTTGGATCGAAGACCAAGCCGTCAGGCTCGACTTCAAGAACGCACAGACTTCGAAACACTTTCACCAGTCGTTCGCTCGACGCATCGCCGCGTCCAAGGAGGTCGATATCGACAGTGGGGCGATAAGGTTGGCCGGTCCACACCATGAACAACAGGGCCCCTTTCAGCACGAAGTCATTGGCATGGTCCGAGACCGAAAGGCGATATAGAAGCCTCTCGGTGGCGTAGCGCGACCAGACAAGATTGGGGTCGTCCCCCGTCTGCCTGATGACGTTCAGGAGACGGCTGCGGGCGGAAGCCGCGTGGTCCGATATTTTATCCTTGCTCATACGGTGGCCTCCAGGTAGGGCCGCATGACCTCGGCAACGCGGCAGACCTTGGCGTACCGCCACAGTTCGTCTACCGTGCACTTGTTTTCGTGAAGAGCTTCACGCAGGGCCTCGAGCGCTACTTCCAGACCGATCTTGTTCCGGTACTTGAAACAATCAGCCACCGTCTTGGCGGGGTTGTAAATTTTTACCGGCACACCCTCGATGATATGCCCATCCACGCCCTCAGTGAAAGCCGGACCGGAGAATCGCATGATCCGCATTTTTGGCTTTTGGGCCCTCGGCCTTGCGGCCCTCCTTTCAAGGGCTATCCACGCTTCGTGAGGCAGTTGGGTCCCTATCTCATGGTAGCGAAGCGCGGACAGAAGACAGATCACTCCCTTGGGGACCGCTTTCGCCGCAAGAGCAAGCCCGTGATACATGGTCACTTCAGCTTCGGGAAGCATGTACATTCCCCGACTGATGCGCGTGAGCTTTCCCTGGTCGCAAAGGCGGCGAAGATACTCGGGATGAATCCCGAGATCACGCACCTCGGAAGAGCTGATAATCCCGGAACGCCGTCCGAGTTCCAGGATTTGCTGGTTCTTGGTCTTTTTTTGTTTCACGTGATTAATTATAGACAAAATTAAATAAGTGTCAACAAATTCTCACATGCCTGAAAATTGCTTGAATCTACATGAAGACTACAATAGGCCCTTTACGTGATAATTCAACTCGATGCACGTAATTACTTTAAGCAGTTAAAGCATCTTCTCCAAATCCAGTCGGGGCCATTGGATCGGTTTTTCGACGGGCCTTCTTGACAATGGCCCCTAAGTCTTATTCGTAGACTTCAGCGACTCCCACTGCCTGAGCTGTTGACTCCAATCCTCGGCTTGAATGATTTCACGCACCATGCGTTCGCTGACGATGTTTCTTTTGCCGGTCGATTCCATGAATAAAATCTCTTCCTGGATTTCCGGGGCCAACAGGAGCAGGTTGAGTATCTGGGTCAGGCGTGCCCTGGTGAGACCGAGCCGCCGAGCCAAGTCAGCTCGATTGCAGCATTCGCCATGGTCTAGTTCTTTTTGCATATGATGAGCTTGGGCCAGCAACACCGCAAGGGAAATCGGCTTCAAAATAGGTGGCTCCGGTTGAGTTGGCGGCTTATCCGACAATGCAATCTCCAGTCCCCGGCGGGCGCGATAAATAAAAGCGGTAATCGTTTTAAGGGGCGGTTTGGATTCGGACAAGGCGTCATCAGGTCCGTCTTCTTTTTCAGACAGGGACGTTCCCACAGCCGTGCAATCAACCATTTTCATTTCCACCTTGCCGCCAGGCTCGTCGATGACGATTTCCTTCACCACCGCTCGCAGGAGTCGTCGTTTGTTTTCAGAATTCAAGGCATCCCACACCGAGTCAAATCGTCGCATGATGTCAATCATCCACTCAGCATCTTCGCGTCTTTTCTTCAGAGCGTCGATATCCCGCTCGACTTTGTAAAGCCTGCGCTCTATCTTTGCCTGTTCATCGTGTAAACGGCTGAGTTCGTCATCGAGCTTTTTCATATCAGCCCCTGTTGCCCGCTGCATATTGTCAACGATCTCGATCCTCTTTGCCGAAAGCTCGGCGATGACCTCCGGCAGGCGCTGGCGTTCCAGATTCATTTTCTGAAGCATGGCGGCATAAGCCTGCCTAACGGATGACAACAAATCGTCGGGATTGTCGATCTCGGAAGCGGTGTCCTTTACCCGATCAACCACATACCTCTCAAGTGATTCCGCGGGCAAAGGCCGGGCGGGGCAGGCGTCCCGCCCCTGTTTATCGCGTGTGAGGCAGCGGTAATAGCGCCGCTTGTTTTTCCCTCGTTTGGCAGAGGCCGGTGTATAAGCGGCCCCGCAAGCAGCGCAGCGCACCAGCCCCTGTAAAAAATATTTATCTGTAGCAGCAAGGCGGGGGCGGGCGTTGTCATGAATCAGCTTCTGGACGGCATGGAACTTCGCTCTGTCCACAATCGGTTCGTGCTCCCCTTCATAAAGCTCGTTCCTGTAAGTCGTATAGCCCGCGTAAAGCGGATTTTTCAGAATGCGCAGAACCACGTGTTTGTCCCAGTTACACTGGCGTCCCGTGTTTTCCAAATAGCTGTTGAATTGATCGGAAAGACTTTGAAAAACCGCGAGCGCCGATCCGTGCTCCACATAGAGATCGAACATCCGCCGGACCATGTCCGCCTCCGGCTCATTGACGACCAATTTCTTTTTCACGACCCTGAAGCCGAAGGGGACCTGCCCGCCGGTCCATTTCCCTTTTTTTCTGGCCGCTCCCATCTTGTCCCGCGTCCGCTCCGAGATCATCTCCCGTTCGAATTCGGCGAAGCTCATAAGCATGTTGAAAGTCAACCGGCCCATGGCGTCGGCGGTGGAAAAGTTCTGGGTCACGCTCACAAACCCGACATGGCGGCGGTTCAAGTGATCAATGATTTTCGCGAAGTCCAACAGCGACCTGGAAAGACGGTCAACCTTGTAGGTTACGATCACGTCTATTGCTCCGGCTTCCACGTCGGCCATCATCCGTTGAAACGCGGGCCGGTCAAGGCTGGCCCCGGAAAAGCCGCCGTCCTCGTAGGGCGGAGAGATCGCCCGCCAGCCCATTTGCGCCTGACCGCGAATGTATTCCGCGCAAGCTTCCCTTTGAGCGTCCAGTGAATTGAATTCCTGCTCCAGGCCGACGGACGTTGATTTACGGGTATAGATCGCGCAGCGGATGTCAGTCCTCCGGGCGTGCCCATGGCCGCTAGTGACGTCGTTCATTGTTGATCCTTTTTCCGACGGTTCGCGCAGTGGAAAAATAAATACCCGTTCCACTGGATGCCGGTGATCTCCCGCGCAACTCTTGAAAGGGATCGATAATGCTTCCCCTGATACTCGAATCCGTCCATCAGGACTTTTACTTTGTGCATCTCGCCTTTATATCTTCGGTGAAGGACGCTTCCCGGAGGAGGCAGGCGAACGTCCCTTGGTTGGTTGTCTTTCTTTTCCGGCGAGGGCTTTGGCTTATTCCCCGCGACCGGCAACGGCTCCATCGCCAGTTCATCAATTCTTAGCCTGGCTTTTTCTGAAAGACCGTGGATGGAAAGCTCCTGTATCCGAAATGCCAGTCTCTTGCGAAGATAGCTTTTGTGGCTGCTGCGGGCCGGAAAACCGAATAGTTCGCTGAAGCGCTCCTGTAGCTCACGGACGCTCAAATCATCGAGCCTGGCCAGTTCCGCCGCCAGCCCCAGTATCTGACGGCCACTGTCTTTTGTTTCATTGTCGTCTATCACCTTTTGCATTTAAGCCTCCTTTTGCATGTTTACCTCGGGAACCATGAATGCTCTGTTTGCGCGATAAATCAAGTCAATTTTCAACCCGCATGAAGTTGTTTTTACTGCTTTGGAGCACAGAGACAAAAACCGGGACTGATTTTAAAACACGATCTGCGAGAAATGGAGGGCCTGGCGGTAGACGCCATGATGGTATGCGCCAGTTGCGTTAACCTGCCAGCCTCGTCAGGGCCCTCCTACTTATAAATAGGCCCCTCCGCTCTGAAAAAAGGGTCAGTTCGTGGAAAAAGAATCGAAACAATCGTCCTTCTCCCGCATATTTTGGTTGTCGCTGCCAGTCCGTAACAGTGCCTCCATATATAAAAGGCATTGGGGCCCTAAAAAGGGGACATCCAAAACAAGCCCCCTCTGTCTCTATAAAGGCCCCTGGGAGATCAAATAGGGGGACAGTTTTAGTGAAATTTAAATTTCGGGTTTTCTAATGAGGGGGTTAGTAAATTTTGGCGCATACGACCTGACCGGTGGGCACACGGCGCAATAAGGCGGCCCCGGTTGCGTTTTTGAAGGCATTCTTGG
>CAZIDW010000080.1:0-4751 GCA_964538225.1 uncultured Candidatus Peribacteria bacterium | reverse complement strand
CGGGTATACTCGCCCTCCAAGCGAGCGCTTTCGACCACTCAGCCATCTCTCCGCGATTGACGAAACAGCGATGTAACAAAACGATGCTTACATCCTAAACCGGCATGACAATAAGCCTGTAAGCTATTTTACCTTCAATGATGTCCGCAGGCATTTGGCACACAGTTTCATCTTCCTGCTTTTGCCGGTCTTAAAATCCATGATCTTTTTTTCAATCAGATTCGGCAGGAAACGTCGCTTTGTGCGGCGCACGGAATGACTGACATTATGACCGGTTTCAGCCCGTTTTCCGCATTGTTCGCATACTTGTGCCATAAAGTTGTCTTTAAAAATAAGCTCACATAAACTATCATTTGGTCATAGTGTTGTCAAATCAAACTTATTTCCTTTAATCACAAGATTACAAACGCTTACTTTGCTCGCTATTGCAAAAGTAAAAAATTATTTAGAGGGCAATCTATCATCAATTAATTTTATAATCTTGTAATTTTCTAATTTTTTAATAAAAAATGGATATTTTTTATTTGTTAATCGCTCTCGCCGTCTGCATCTCCGTTCACGAAGCGGCCCATGCGTGGATGGCCTACAAACTCGGTGATCCGACGGCCAAAGCGGCAGGGCGCGTTTCTTTAAACCCGATGCGCCATCTGGACGTATTGGGAACGATTATGATCTTCATCGCCCACTTCGGGTGGGGTAAGCCGGTGCCGTTCAATTATTACAACCTCAAACATCCCCGGCGGGACGCGGCCCTTATCGCCATCGCAGGGCCTGTCAGCAACCTGCTCACAGCTTTTGTGATCGCGATCCTGTTCAAATATATTCCGACGATGCCGGTTTTTCTGACAGGGGCGCTCCGGACGATATACAGCCTGAGCATCATCCTGTTCCTGTTCAACCTGCTCCCCATCGCCCCGCTGGACGGATCGAAACTGGTGGGCCTGGTCATTCCGAAATCCAAAGAAGGCTGGTACCAGCGCTTTTTGACGCAGGGGCCCTTTTACCTGATCCTGCTGATTGTGTTCGACCGCCTATTGGCGGCAGTAATGGGGTTTTCTTTTTTTGCGACTTTCCTTCAGTACGGCTATGAATTCATCACCGTCCTCATCTTCTTTGCCACCTGAAACTGTCTGAATACTTTTTTAGTTCAATGTAATAAGGTTTGCTCTATGTCAAGCCATCTTCCTTGCATATTGAGTACATTTTTGGTTCAATGAAAATAGCAAAGCGTCCTCTTCTTGTGATGCTGCTCAAACAAAAACAAAAGACACGAATGTGTGCGTCCAGCTTTGTGTGCTGAATCGGTTATCACATATAAGGGATAACGGGCTTGTAGCCCATCCCACCTTAAAAAAAGGATCTCAGCATATGGAGTCTAACGGCATATTGGTGCTTTTGTTAAATATTCCGAAAAACTTTCACGTTCGGCTCTGCCCAGGGTAAGCAAAAATTTTTAGCCTCGCAAGCTCGACTGTCTGCGGTCTTTTTAAACAGGCGTTTTCACCTTACGGAAAACTCGTTTCACTTCAGGCTTACCTATATTTTATTAGCCGTTGGTAAATTATTCCCCTAATAAATCGGGTAGTTTGATACAGCCGGTTTTCAATTTCTTATCGTCATCATTATCACTGCAGCAGGCTACATTCTCATAACTCCGGTCGGCCGGATCGCACCAGGGCCTTTCATACGTGCATGGAAAGACCACTTTGCCGGAAGCCTTTTCAATAATCTTCTGGGGCCAGGACCACTCACAATAATATTCAGCGTCACCTTTTGCTTCCGCTGTATCATCGGGTTCAGGGGGTTCAGAATCCTTTTTTTCTTTTTTCACCTCCTCTGCCGGCGTATAGCCCGTGATCTCTTCACAGCGCATTTTACATAAAGGAATATTGGATGAATGGAACATCATCTTTTCACAGGTCTCAGCGCAGTTTTCATATTTCTGTTTTTTGGTGAACCCCGCTGATTTGTAATAAAGCAAAAGGCCGATGACAAACAAAACAGCCACGATGATGCCGATAATTTTAAGCGCTTTTTTCATAATTTCTGACGTCAGGATTAAAATTCTACATTGAAATGGAGCCATCACCCGGGATTGAACCGGGGACCTCACCCTTACCATGGGTGCGCTCTACCGACTGAGCTATGATGGCTTACTGATATGCAATCCATAACTTACCGAATGCGCGCTTTTAAAGTCAAGTTATTTATTTTTGACAAACCCGCTCTTTTTCTATACTTTAGATAAGCTTTTAAAAATCTTACATCCGAATTATGCCCCGAGGAAAAAATACCAATGTCTATCTGGTCTGCAAAGAGTGTAAAATGCAGAACTACAAGACCCGCATCAATAAAAAGACCACCTCTAAACTGGAGCACAAAAAATACTGCCCCAAATGCAAAAAACATACCTCACACGCAAGCGGGAGTGAGATCAAACATAGCAGCAGCTAAAGCATTTGTGATTTGAGATTTAACTCTCAAATCACAAATCTCAAATTAGGCGCCATCGGCACGAAAGACAACACCGATACTTTTTAAGATGAGCTTGATGTCCAACCAGAGCGACCAGTTTTCGATGTAATACACATCCAGCTTCACTTCCTCTTCAAAATCCAGGTTACTGCGGCCGCTGATCTGGGCCAGGCCGGTCATGCCGGGCTTTAATGCAAATACCTGGTAATGGTGGCTTTTGTATTGCTCGATCTCTTCGGGCAGGTGCGGACGGGGCCCCACCAGGCTCATATTGCCGATCAGTACATTAAAGAGCTGGGGGAGTTCATCCAGGCTCGTTTTGCGCAGAAACCGTCCGACCCTTGTCACACGGGGGTCGTCTTTTATCTTAAACAGAGGCCCTTTTCGCTCGTTCTCCCGCATCAGTTCCTGTTTTTTCCGGTCCGCGTCCGTGACCATAGAGCGGAATTTATACATGTTAAATACTTTATCGCGGTATTGACGCCTGCTTTTGTAGATGGCCGGCCCTCTGGAATCGAGTTTTATCAGGATGACAAGAATGATCCAGACGGGCGTCAAAAGGATAATAAGAAGCAGGCTTAACACAAAATCAAACAGGCGTTTGTAGATATGCCCCCATCCGTCCAGCGATGTCTCCCTCAGGCTGACCAGGGGGATGTTGTCCATCATCTGGACATGCACGTTGGTGCGCTGCAACCGCACAAGGTCCGGAATAAAGCTGTATTTGATCTGGCGGCTGCGGCAGAACATATGCAGTTCGCTGGCCTCCCGGTCCTTTAACTGGGGGGTTGCCTGGATGATCTCCTCTACCCCGTATTTACTGACTATTTTTTTCAGCCCATCGAGTGTGCCGATGATCTTCAGCTGGTTTTTTTTACGGGAATAGACCGATTTATCCAAAGCGCCGAGCACCTTGTAATAACGGTCTTTTCTGATGACCCGGTAAAACTGATCCGCTAAAGAATTGGCCCCGATAAAAAGTACGCGCCGCCGGCCGATTCCGAAACGCAGGAGAAAAGACTGGATCGCCATGATCAGAAGCCGCCCCGCCGACACGAAAAAAATGGTAAAAAACCAGATATGCGCCAGGGCGATACGCGAAAAGAACAGCTGATGCACCACTAAAAAATAATAAGCGATAATGAACATCAGCCAGGCGGAGACCAGAAAGGCGATCTTAACAAACTCTTTGCTGAACCGGTGGGTGATCTTCAGTGAATACAGATGGTTGAACGCGAACAGGGCTACCAGAAAAAACGCGCTGATGAGCGCCAGCCATAAATACTCCTCAAACGGAGGACGGAGTTCCGAACCGAAGGTGTACTGCACGCCCGGGATCAGATCGGTGATCGGCCGGAGGTAATAGGCCAGCAGAAAAGCTGCCACAATGGCAAAATAATCAACCGGCAGACGCAGAGCCCCGAATATGATTTCGGATTTCTTCATACGTAAACTGAGGAACTTATAAATAGAAACACTGAAGACTATTGAAATCCCTTTGTTTGATTCCTTTGTCTATAAGCTGATTGGCTGAGATAAACTCATAAGCCGAGTTCTGTCCTGCCAGAGCCCGTAAGGGCAAAGGCGGAGTAGTCATCTGTCTTGGCTCCGATGTATATCGGGGCGCTAGCGGCTGTAAGGACGGGGCGGCGAGTCACCTCCTTGATCCGTCCTTCCATCACAGCCTTGCATCAGGTGGGGTTTACCACCCCGGTTCGCTTACGCGATCGGGGACCGTGCTGATTATCACGGACTTTTCACCCTTACTCCGACGTAACGTCGGAGAGGTATGGTTTCTGCGGCACTTTCCCTTGCCCGGCGTTACCACCGGACCGGCGCGCGGTTAGCGGCCACCCTGCTCTGCGATGCTCGGACTTTCCTGTCCGACATAACGTCGGACCGACTACTACGGTTTATATCAACCAATAAGTAAAAAATTTATAACATAATTATTTTGATAAGTCCAGAATAAAAATGGATATTGATTGCAAGAGGATTTTCGGATACATTGTTTGCGGTGTCTCATCTTGATTAAGAAGCGATCTGTACGAATCCGGAACGGATTTCTCGCGTCTTGCCACCTTAGCTCAGCTGGTAGAGCAACCGCCTTGTAAGCGGTGGGTCGTCGGTTCGAGTCCGACAGGTGGCTCCACTCATTACAATTGACAGCTGACGAAATTTGTAACTGGTAACTAGTAACTCGTAACTTGCAGCCGTCAAGTTACCAGTTACAAGTTACGCCCCGAAGGGGCAAATTACAAATTTCAAAAAAGTCA
>CAZIDW010000079.1:1382-4822 GCA_964538225.1 uncultured Candidatus Peribacteria bacterium | reverse complement strand
CAACCGGCTTTTGCGCATCGGGGAGGCGCTGGGAGAGAAGGCGGAATACCAGGGGCGGATTTAAAGGACTCAGAAAACAGGACTCAGAACTCAGCTGAATTTCAGCTGTGTCCTGTGCTCTTAATCCTGAGCCCTAATTAGAAAATATTCCGGCAAATCCGCAAAGTAATTAAAATTGCCCCAAGCCTGTTTTAGTGCTAACCTTTCCCGCGACTTTTAAATTTAATCGACAATCATGATGAAACGACTCTTTTTAAAACTGACCGCTTTTTTAACAGCTTGTCTTTTTGCACTGACAGCCTGCGCCCCGGGGGCGACCGAATCTCCTGAGACCGTCATCCAGAAGTTCAAAAGTACGGCCAAAGACATCAAGGCCGCTGATTTTTCAGTTGAACTGGCCATGAAAGGTGAAGAAAAGGAAGACAGTATTGATTTTAACCTGACATCCGATGTCAAACTGGACCGGCGCGAGAACGTGGAGAGGAAGGCGGACATCGACCTGAAAATCGACGGGGTTATGAACGCGGGCGGCAAAAGCCTGGACGGACAGCTGGCGCTGAAGATCCGCACACTGGGGGAGGATTTTTATTTCAACCTGATGTCTTTGGAAGCCAATGAACCGGCGCTTGAGGAATATAAGCCGGTCATCGAACCGTACAAGAAAAAATGGCAGCATCTGGCCAGTGATTTTGTACCTGAAAACATCCGCGAGCTCCAGCAGAAAGATCCGGAGACGATCAAGAAAGAAGAACAGCTTAAAGAGTTATTCGTGAATACCAAGCTGTTCGATGTGTTCAAAGAGTACGGTGTAGAAAGTCTGGACGGCAAAAAGGTCTATCATTATGGGGTGCGCATCAATAAGGATGGTTTTAAGACATATACCCGCAAAGCCGCGAGCATCAACGGCCAGGAGCTGACCGACGCTGAAGTGGAGGAGGCGGCCCAGTTTGCCGATTCTATCACCAATATGGAGATGTGGATCGGCATTAAGGATTATTACCTTTATAAAGGCGTCGTCATCATGGCTTCTCAGGCTGGGGATCAGGGCGTAAGCTCCGAAGTCGACCTGACCTACACCGCCAATAGTTATGACACTGATATGAACATCGAACCGCCCGCGGAATTCGAGGAGTTTAACCCCATCACTTTGATGATGAGCCTGCAGATGCCCATGATGATGGAAGAAGATGAGGAAGGAGCGGAAGAAGGCATGGAAATGGAAAGCACAGAAGCGGAGAACGAAGAAGAGGAAGAGTAGGAAGAATAGAGAATCTAAAAACAACAAAGCCCCGGAAAAACAGGGTTGTTGTGTCTTGTCATCGGTTTGATTTTTCGATATCCTGTTAACCGTAAAATAAAAAGCCCATGAAGTCCGTATTATTCGTTTATGGCAGTACTGGCGGAAACACCGAGATGGTCGTTGAAAGCGTGGCGGATTTTCTGAAGGCAAAAAAATTCAAAGTGCAGGCGGAACGCGCAGAGACCAGTAAAGCAAAAGACCTCCTGAAATACGATGTCTGTATTTTAGCCAGCCCTACTTACGGCCATGGCCTGCTGGAAGGCTATATGGCAAAATTCGCAAAAGGGCTTAAGGAAATCGACCTGAAGGGAAAACCCTGCGCGGTCATCGGCCTGGGGGATCCGAAATACGAAAAACAGTACCATATCGAATCCGCCCCGATTTTAGAAAAAAAGCTGACGGATGCCGGCGGAAAGATATTACTGCCGGCCCTGCGCGTCAGCCGCACCCCGGTGATGCACCTGAAGGGCATTATTCCGCACTGGACAGGGCAACTAGTTGCCCAAATAACAAATTTTAAATAACAAATTTTAAATTTAAATTTTTGTCGACACCAAAAAATTGTCATTTGTCATTTAAAATTTAAAATTGGTAATTTATATTCATGAACAGAACCACCTTAAAAGTCGCAGGCGAATCCGGAATGGGCCTTCTGAGTGTCGGGAGAATCGTGGCGAAAGTGCTGAAGGGCATGGGGTTTTACGTGCATTCCGACCGCGAATACCCTTCACTCATCAAAGGCGGCCACAGCAACCTGCAGATCGATTTCGGTTTACAGCCCATCCGCTCTCTTTCCCGCGAGGTGGATCTTGTGATCGCGCTGGACAGGGCCGGACTGATGGAATACCTGGACAGCATCAAAAAAGGCGGGATTTTAGTGCACGGTTATGAACGTCACCATCTGATCAAAGATCTTCACGCGAAGGCGAAAAAACGGAACATCAAACTCATGTATCTGCCGGCCCACACCATCGCCCGAAGCCTGGGCGGGAGCGATGTGATGGTGAACATGGTGCTGTTGGGGCTGATGTGGAAAATACTGGGGTTTGACCTGAAACCGTTAGAAAACGCTATCCGCAAACAATTCGCCAGCAAGCCCGAACTTCTGAAAATCGATTTAAAATGCGTGAAAGCGGGTTACAGTCCAAAAGAACTGAAAAAAGTGCCCCAGTACAGGATCGCGATGCCCAAAAAGAAACCAGAGGCCCTCCTGCTGGACGGCAATATGGCAGTGGCGCTCGGCGCGATCGAAGCGGGAGTGCGTTCGTATTTCATGTACCCGATGAGCCCGGCCAGCTCCATCCTGATGTATCTGGCGGATTTCAGCCATGACACTAAAATGGTGGTCAAGCAGGCGGAAGATGAGATCACAGCGGCTCAGATGACGCTGGGAGCGATGTTTATGGGGAGCCGTTCATTTACCGCGACTTCCGGCGGCGGATACGACCTGATGCATGAGACCGTGTCCCTTGCCGGCATGACCGAGACTCCGTGGGTCTGCGTGCTCTGCCAGCGGCCCGGCCCGGCCACCGGCCTGCCCACCTGGACGGGACAGGGTGATCTGAACATGGCCATCCATTCCTGCCATGGGGAATTCGCGCGTCTGGTCATGGCCGCGTCCGATCCCACTTCCTGCTACGAAGGCATCCAGCACGCCCTGAACTTTGCGGAGGAATACCAGATTCCTGTGATTATGCTCAGCGAGAAGACCCTGTGCGAAGCGCAGACCATGGTGCCGGTTTTTAAATCCAAAATCCCCATCAAACGCGGCCTGGTCACCGGCAAGGCTTTAGAAAAAGTAGTGCCGTCTGACCGTTTTAAGATCACCAAAAGCGGGGTATCCAGGCGCTGGCTCCCCGGGAGCGCGAAAATGGGATATTACGGCAATGGCGACGAGCACAGGGAAGACGGGGTACTCACCGAAAGAGGCGAAGAAGTGGCTCCTATGTATGCCAAACGCGTGCGGAAGATGGAAACACTAAAAAAAGCTTTGCCCGACCCGGTGGTCCACGGCGCGAAGAAAGGCGCGGACATCTCTTTTATCGGTTGGGGTAGCAGTAAAGGAACCATGCTGGACGTGATCGACGAGATGAAAAAGAAAGGCGTATAACCTACCATGTCAACGAAGCGGTTAATGAAG
>CAZIDW010000079.1:0-1372 GCA_964538225.1 uncultured Candidatus Peribacteria bacterium | reverse complement strand
TGAATTACCTGCATTACGAATACCTCTGGCCGCTTCGCGAAAAGGCGGCTGAGAAATTCTTTAAAGACAATAAAAACGTCCACATCCTGGAAGGCAATTATCAGGGCCAGCTGGGCGACCTGGTTGAAAACGCCACCGGCCTGAAATTCAAAGGGCGCTTCCTGAAATACAACGGCCGGCATTTCTTTTTAGAGGATGTGATGGAATATATTTCTAATAAGGTTTAACTTGTGGCGGGACTACTCGCTTCGCTCGTGGTAATACTTATGGTAAACCGCGACCAACGGGAGCAGTAAACCATAAGCAGAACCACAAGTAGCACCACAAGGTTGAATAATTATGAACAAAGACTACAAAACACTGGCCGACAGAAAAAACGAATACCTCGCTTACGAAGGGGATGAGGTCATCACCTGGTGCGCCGGGTGCGGGAATTACGGCATTCAGAAAGCGCTGGAACGGGCGATGGTACTGGAAAGCATTAAACCCAAAGACGCCCTGTTCTGTTACGATATCGGCTGTCACGGGAACGGGTCGGATAAGATCGGCCACGAGGTCGTTTACACACTCCATGGCCTGCATGGCCGGGTGATCCCGGTGGCCGCGGGTGCGGCTGTGGCTAACCCCAACATGAAAGTAATCGCGGAAGGAGGGGATGGCGGGACGATGAGCGAAGGGATCAATCATCTCGTTCACGCGGTGCGCAGTGATTATCCCATGGTCTTCATCCTTCATAATAACGAAAACTACGGTTTAACGACTGGTCAGGCATCGGCCTGCACCCGGCAGGGCCGCCCCATGAACGGGTCGCCGGACGGGGTGATAAGCCCGCCGATGAACTGCTGTGATTTTGTGATGGGCTTAGGCCCCACCTTTGTGGCCCGGTCGTTCAGCGGCGACGTGAAACATATGACCGGTGTCCTCCGCGCCGCTCTTCGGCACAAGGGGTTCGCGTTTGTGGAGATTATGCAGGTCTGCCCCACCTATAACCGCGCCACCCCGCAGGAATGGTACTTAGAGCGGATTAATTACCTTAAAACCGTTCCCAAAACCATCGAATCCGCCCGCAAAGCCTGCGCGGATCTGAATAATAAAATAAATCTCGGTATTTTTTATCAGGACAAAAAGACGCCGAATTACTTAGAACGGCTGGTAAACCGCAAAGGCGTAAAGACCGCGCCGATGGATGAACTAAAGAAATACGACATTAAAAAGCTTTTGAAACAGTTTGAGTAATTTTTCGCTAATTTACAAAAAGAGTAATTATTTATATTTTTCCAGGAACCAGATAATAAGGCTTCTGTTAGAGAAGAAAAATTTGGCATAATGGAAAAATCTAGGTGTTAGAAAGTTAATTTTGTGGCTAAAATAA
>CAZIDW010000078.1:0-5101 GCA_964538225.1 uncultured Candidatus Peribacteria bacterium | reverse complement strand
CCCGTTAGTCCTGTACAGCACAGACCCCTTTGGATGTACCGCGAAAGGAAAAAGGTCAAAGGGGGTCTGGGGGGTAGCGGCCGTGCCCAGCGATGGCAGACTGCACCACGATGATTAACTGGCTCGCGGACCCCCAGCGTTTTTGGCACTTTTGGCGCCAAAAGTGCAAAGAAAAACGGCATTACAGAAAAAAAGACGCAATCGGACGCCGTGAGGCGGACGGGAAAAGCAGGGAAAAATAGATAGTCAGAATCAGAAGTTGAAATAATTTAAAAATTCCGTACAAAGTCTGTTATACGGAATAATCTCAATCCTCTTTCTCCATACAAAGCACCCGGGCTTCACCGCTCATATCTTTCACGTATTTAAGCCGGTAATCCGGCAGCCGGGTCTTCAGGATAGCGATCTGGTGTTCAAACAGTTCAAAAAACAGGGCGCGGGGTCTCAGAGTCCGGACTTGGTCGGTCAAACGCTTATAAACGTCCATCCCGTCTTCCCCGCCATAGAGAGAAATGGACGGTTCGCAGGCCACGTCCGGACTCACTGAAAAACCAAAAGGGATATAAGGAAGATTAGCTGTCACGATAATCTCCCGATCCTCAAATAACTCAGACGGCACATTTTTAAGCAGGTCGGATAAAACCAATGTGATACGAGAGGTAAGTTTATGCTTTTTTACATTTCGTTTCGCCACCCTAAGGGCCGCGGACGAGATATCCGTGGCGACTGCTTCCAGCCCTTTCATATTTTTACACACGGCAATCGGAATACAACCGCTCCCCGTCCCGATATCAAGTAAAATCACTGAAGGCGCGATTCGCCAATCGCGCCGGCGAGGATCGTGATCCTCGCCTTCAGTGATTTTAATGGGCAATGAGTGGATGTATTCAATCACCGCCTCAACTAAGATCTCCGTATCAGGACGCGGCACTAAAACATTTTTACTGACTTCAAAATCCAGAAAAAAGAACTCCTTATGACCGGTCAGATAAGCCACCGGTATACCCTTTTTTCTTTTTGTGATCATTCGTTTGTACTTCCATAAAGAAAAAAAACCGATATCATTATCATCGTGCGCCAGCAGAAAAGTGACTGGTTTTTTTAAAACATGCGACAGCAGGAGCTCCGCGTCCAGCCGGGCGCTTTCAGAAGAAAGCAGTAAAGTCTCATGGCCCCATTTTAAAACGTCCCGGATCAGCATAACCCGATTATAGCAAAAAACTGTTTGTAATTTGTAAATCGTCATTTGTAACTTACAGCGCAGTCACGTTATCAGTTACAAATTAAGCCCCGAAGGGGTAAATTACAAATCGCGTTTTTTATTGCTCTTCAGTGTCTCCCGCCACATCGCGGTCAGCCCGGCATCCGGCATGGGGATCGTTTCATCCCGGCTGTTGATGGTGTGCCACTTGCCGCCCATAAAAAAGACAAAATACTGGCTGGACTGGTCGTATTTAAAGTGCTCTTTCCAAAATTTCACTAAATCTTCTTTGGTGTTCGGCGGCGCGACCGGCACATGAGGAGAGACAAACCCGATCTTCCCGTCATCCCGCAGATGGACCACCATAGCCATGGAACAGGGTTTGCCCGTTTCATTGAAATCATAGGCGTCCAGCAGCTGTTCAGTGCCTTTTTCTTCTGCCTCAGGGGCGGATGATCTGTCTTCGGCAGGCGTTTTAAAGGAGTCATCCACTGTTCTAAGAATCCGCTCACGCCGGGAGGCGGGCTTTTGCCGGTCCGCCAGGACCCGTCCGGCTTTCTCACGGGCATTCAGGTTCTGGCGCTTATTGACGAAAGCAAACATGGCCTTGCGGAGTCCGGGATCCAGTTCCTCGGCGACCCCCGCCTCATGCAGGGCGCGCAGAAGCTCTACCGGATTTTTATAGGTAAGCAGGCTTGCCTTCCAGTCGTCCTCCAGTTCGTTGTCCAGCTTCTCTTTCAGACGCCGGCTGATTTCCGGGTTCTTCTCATACAGCTCCAGAGGCTCCAGGGCCTCGGAAAACAGGCGGGAGATATCTTCGGCGGGTTGTTCGGATTGTCTTTCAGGCATGGGTGATAAAAATAATTGCTAAATAATTTTATAACTTTTTAATTATCTGTCAACATTAAATTCACGCGGACTCTGAAAATTTTGAAGGGTCAATAGAATTCAGAACACCGCGTGTCTTCGGCCCTGCCAGTCCGGCTCCGGCACTGCCGGCACTTTGGATAATGCCCTGTTCCATCTGAAAACCGATCAGGGCCGACCGGGTCTTGTAACCGAAATAACCGGTATCCAGCCCCTCCGCCAGGTGGCCTGCTTTAATGAGCACGTTCTGCAGGCGCGCTACTTCCGTGCCCCGGTCATTAAGCGCCAGGTCGCGGGTAAAACGCGGTTCCGCCGGCTGGGTCTTAAAATCCACGTCAAAACTCAGCGTGCGGTCAGGCGGGCTGTCAGGCGCGTTGAGCTGGTTAAGCGCCGGCAGATCCACTTTGGCCGGCACCCACACCTGCATCTCCGCGGGATAGCTTTTGAGTTTTTCGATCTTACGGTCCACAGCAGCGGCCAAGGCCCGATGGGTCTGTCTGCCGAAATAACCGGCGCCCCGGTCCCAGTCACTCTGCACAATGCCGTTGTCTTTCTGAAAATGAAATACCGCGTCGATGGTCGCGGCATCATACCGGCTGTTAAGGTCGCCCCGATAATAACCCAGTTCCCACAGCATCTGCTGGACGCGGTACACTTCCTCGCCTTCCGCGTTTTTACCCAGCCCGATAGAAAGGGATTTCAGGTTCTCCTTCAGACGTTTCTGTTCGATGCGGATTCTGGAATTGAAATTTTCAGACTTACTCGCGAGGGTCTTACGGGTCTTGGGGCCGAAATGTCCGGCGCCGGCGGAATGTTTGGAAGCAATCACCCCTTCGTCCAGCTGAAAAAGCAGGACTGACTCACGAGTCGCGTCCGTGTACACGCCATCCACTGCCCCGTGGTAATAGCCGAACAGGCGCAGGGCTTCCTGCAGTTCACGGATACTGGTCTTCGGGGATGCCTGGGTGATGGGCTTTTTAAACGCCTGAGAATTGATCGGCGTCTTAGCCTGCAGACGGTTCAGTGTGCTTTGGGGGAGTGTGGAGCTGACCCAGCCGAAACTCAGTCCTGGCTCTGCCTGACGGGGAGTGAAATACACCTCGCCTTCCACCAAACGCATGCCCCAGTTCAGGGCGCGGGCCAGGCCTTCTTCGCCGTACCCCATCCATACATCGATACGGTCATAATTGGCCCGGGCTTTAATCGCCCCGCCCCTGTCGTGCACTTCCCCCACCCCCAGACCGGGAATACGGATACGGGTGCCGAACGGATAAGTCCGCGGCGCCGCCAGCATACCGGTGTAGACTTCCGTTCCGTCCGCGCCGTTCGTGCCGCGGCCGTTTAAACGGATATCCGCTTCATAACTGCCGCGCATATAAAAACTCTGGTTCGGCAGGGGTGAATAGTAAGCGGATACCATCAGCATCCGCTTCTCCATCGGCTGACTGGCCTGGGCCGCCGGCACGAGGATGAGGAACTGGGCAAGGGCAACTGTGAATGAAATCAGCTTTTTTAACGTCATTTTTCCTTAAATAAAGAAATCCGTATATTTTACACGTTTTTCTTACATTTATCAATCACCTGGAGTTGCCTGAATTAAAAAAAATGGGCTAATTAGGACTTAATAACCTCCATTAACCATTTCGTTTATCGTAACTCGAGGCTCAATAACAGATATCTGAATCTTAAATACACTTCCTAATCCGTTTTTTCATAGGCGTAAGACGTTAAACGCTAGACGATACGCATTTCGCAACCGCAAACGCAGACGCATTATTTAAAGTAATTATCCAGATCCTGCAAAGTGGTTCCACGATTAATAGCGGAAGATTTCTCAAAAAAACACCAGAAAGCAGGTTTCCACATATATCTTTCGGATGCGATGGCCGAAAGCAATGAGACTATTGTAAGTTTATCCCATTGTCGTGACTTGTATCTGCCTGAAGAAAAAAAGCTTCTCAATGAATTAACCGACATCTACGATAAAATCTCAAGGCAGTTATTCAGATTAAATCAAACATGGAATAACTTTGGCGAGATACAAATAGCTAACGTGGGACAATCTCAAATTAATTATTAGCCGATTCGAGCCTCGAGTTACGATAAACGTTAGCCGATAATGGTTAAATCTTTCGGAAATTTGGTCAAAACCTCCGCCCTCCCCTTCTCATTCACATACACCATATCCTCCAGCCGGACCCCGCCCAGACGATCAAGGTAAATACCCGGTTCGATTGTGAACACCATCCCTGGCTGGACGGCTTCCTCTGAGGTATCACTGACCCGGGGGTCTTCATGCACCTCCAAGCCGACCCCATGGCCGGTGGCATGACCGAAATGCTCACCATAACCGGACTTCTCAATCACCTCACGAGCCGCTTTATCCACTTCACTTAATTTGATACCGGCCTTCACCGCTTTGATGGCGGCCTGGTTCGCCTCCAGAACTATTGAATAAATTTTTTGTTCAAATTTGGCAGGCTGGCGGGTGAAAAAAACCCGGGTCATATCCGTACAATATCCCTGATACCGGATACCGAAATCAAGCAGAATAAACTCCCCTTTCCTGAGTTTATCAGGTTCCCTGCGGTGATGCACGTCCGCCGTATTTTTGCCGAAACTGATGATCGGCGGGAACGAAAACCCTTCCCCGCGCCATTTCCGGATACAGGTCAGCAGGTTCCACTCCATCTCATCTTCGGACTGGCCGGAACGGATGGTCCTGATAAATTCAGAAAGCGCCTTCTCCGTGATCTTCACCGCCTTTCTGATGGTCTTCACTTCTTCCGCATTTTTAATCATCCGCATGCGTTCCGCCAGACCGGAAATAGGTTTTAAACGGACGCCTCTTAAAAGTTTGCGGTAATCCAGAAACTGCGCGTGGGTCATATGTTCATCTTCAATCCCCAGGACTTTGAGCCGCCCCATCAGCTTTTTGATTCCTTCCTTCTGGTTGTAAACGCGCACCGGCCCCGGAACCTGCTTGCGGGCGGAACGGAGATACCGGAAATCTGTGATCAAAACCGCCCGGCG
>CAZIDW010000077.1:0-5526 GCA_964538225.1 uncultured Candidatus Peribacteria bacterium | reverse complement strand
TATCAGTAAGCTTTTTTCCTGCTGTCCAAAGAAAGTTTTATTGGACACTAGTGTAATTTAAATAACCTCGATTGCCCGCCCGGTATTAATGATTAATATCGCGGTCTTATGCAAACTGTCAGAAGAATTATTTCACTGTCTGTTGCCCTTGCCCTTTCCTTAAACAGCCTGTCTTTAGCCATACCCCTTGCCAGCGCCAAAGGCGTGGATCCAGAGGAGAAAGTCTACTACTACCTGCACGACCATTTGGGCGGGGTGGACGCGATTTTGGATGAAGAAGGGAATGTGGTGGAACGACGGGATTATCTGCCGTACGGCAATGAACGGATAGCGGTGCGGCCAAACGGCAATCCGGATGAGGCGTATGGCTTTACCGGCAAAGAGCTGGATGAGGAAACGGGTTTATATTATTATGGGGCCAGGTATTATGATCCGGACATCGGGCGGTTTGTAAGCCTTGATCCTTTAGTTTTAGATGAAAGTGAAAAATCCCTTAATTCCGTTCTGGCGAACCCGCAGGCCCTAAACGGATATTCCTATGTGCTGAATAATCCGCTGAGGTATGTGGATTTAAATGGAAAATGGGGTTCAGATGTACATCTAAATTTAACAATGTATTTAGCTGAGGGAGCTGGCTTTAGCCCTACTGACGCTCTTACGATTGGACTTTATGATCAAATGGTCGATACCAATCCCCGCACAGAGCCTGGACTAAATATGACTAACTATATTAGTGGAATAACTGAAGAATATCATTTCCTACCCTATGGAGAAGCTCTAGAAAAAGTAACAATGGCGATAGATAGACAGGAATTAACAGGGTTTGGAAAAGCTCTTCATACATTTCAAGACACATACGCTCATACTATGTCCCCTTCCGAGCATGTATTCAGAAATATAATGGAATACATGGGGTGGGAAGGCGCTGACCCAGATAAAACACAATATCATCCACGCGAAGCTAAACTAATGGCATTCAATACATTTACATTAATGCGGGATTATTTAAAAAAAGATATAATTGATGAAGACGAATTAAAACAATTCGACAAAAAAACTCAATCACTCTGGAAAAGAATTGAAAACACTGTTTATCAATTTATAGAAAGCAGTGATGAGAATAAAATCGACTTACTGAAAGAAAAAGAGGAAGATTCTGAATAATTAACCTAAATATTTATGGGAAAAAATTCCTTAATCAGAAACGAAATATTACTGATAATTTATTATTTTATTTTTTATCTTCCCTTTTTATTTCAAATAGGCAAATTTTTAAATTCCACATTTATAACAGTCACATTTCTTTTGAGCTTTTATTTAATTATACCTGTATTGATTTGGCTTAAATTTGTTTTTGAAAATAAAAAACCCGATTACATCAGACTACTAATCCTTTCTGTCTTTTTGTCCTTACCTTTTGCTCATACTTATAGAATGGGATTTTTCTTTATGGCTCATAATGATTTTTCAGTCGAATTGGCGATTAAAGCCTTGCCTTTTGCATTATTAATAGCAATTGCAATTGGATTATTGAGCACCTGCATTAAATACGTACACATATATTTATCAAAAAACAATCATTTCTAAATCAAAAAATCCTGCCCCATATTTATCTGACTGCTTTAGCATTTATCGTAATTGCGATATTTTCCATAATTCTGCAAATCATCAATGCGAAGGAGATATCTTTTGATTTAATTAACGGACTCTTGTTCATATTAATATGGTTACTGGTTTTCGGTATAGTGGCGGCCCCTATTGTCATCGGTATTTATGTCACCTACCTATATTTGAGCAAAAGCAAATTAATTAAAATATTTCAAATAATTATGATTCCATTAATCGGCGCCGCGTTAATACCTTCATACTACTTATATAAATCAATGGCCGAGCAGGATAATTGGTTTGGAATAGGCGCGGGATTGTTCGGCCTGTCAAATTTGATTATTTACATTATTAATGAAATTTATTTTTTCCTGAATTTAAAAAAGCTTAATTAAAGCAAAACAAAATACAATCTAACATCCAATCACAAAGCGAGCGAAGCACTTCTTGAGCGTGCGTAAAGAACTGGTGCCAGCCAAATCAGAAATCTCAAATCTCAAATCTCAAATATAATCCAATCACAAAGCGAGCGAAGCGCTTTCGGGCCCCAAAGTGAAACGGAGCTAGACCCCCTCCCCCTACGGGTACTCCCCCTCACTTGAGGGGGAGATTGTGAATTGGTTAACATTCCACAAAATCTCCCCCTTGCATAAGGGGGAGTACTTCCTGCGTTGCAGGAAGGGAGGGGGTCTAGGAACCCCATCCCCACTCCGCACTCGGCACCTTGGATTCATCCGCGGCGATGGCGAGTTTCATCTTCCCGCCCGCGTCTTTGCCGGTGTATTTGATGACGATCATGGTGGTGTCATCGATCTGCACGTATTCGCCCACGAATTTGGCAAAATCCTGAGTGATATGGTCAAAAATGCTCTCCGCGGATGGCAGATAACCGTGTTTTTTCAGAGAATCCGTCATACGGTCCAGACCGTACATCTCTCCGGACTGGTTTTTGGCTTCCGTCAGGCCGTCGGTATATAACACAATGGCGTCTCCCAGTTCCAACGGAACCTCTTTTTCCTGCGTGACCTTGGAGTTATCGGGGATCATCCCCAACGCGATCCCGCCGGAACGGATGGCCTCGACTTTTTCGCCCGCGGCTTTGTAAATAAGTATATGCTCATGCCCACCGCCTGTATAAAACATTTTCTGTAAATTCGCGTCCCATCTGAGCATGACCAGCGTCATAAACAGCCGGGCGCTGATGCGCGGCGTCAGCAGGGAATTGGTGTGGACAAGAACGTCTTTGGCATTGGCCAGCCCCATAGAAACCGCCGCGTGGATAAGCGTATCCACCATCACCATCACCAGCCCCGCGGGCACACCATGCCCCGTCACATCGCCGATGTAGATGAAGGTCTGGTTGCCGTCCGGCGACTGGAGGAAGTCAAAACTGTCCCCGCCAACCTCAGCGGCCGCACGGGTTTTGGCCACGATGTCGAGGCCCGGAGACATGGGAGCTTCTTTCGGGAGCACGTCGCGCTGGATCTTGGCCGCGATATCCAGTTCCGAGGACATCCGGCGCCGTTCTTTCAGGTCATAAGAGACTTTTTCCAGGTCTTTGGTGATTTCATTAAAAAAATGGGTGAACATCCCGACTTCATCAATGGTGATGGGATCGATGCGATGATAGGCTTTGCCGGTTAAAAGGTTTTTGACCTGCTTAGCCACCCGCCTTAAGGGGACGACCACGTCGAACAGAAACAGGAGAAAAAGAAGGATTAAAAGCCCCACCAAACTCCCCAAAAACCAATCGATGGAAATGGTTTCAATATTCTCGCGGAATAACAGTACCGCCCCCGCCACCAAAGCGCCCACCAGGAGGGTGAAAAGAAAAAGGGCCTTTTTGGTTAAACTGTCTCGTAAAAATTTCATAATATTTAGTAACTTGTAACTCGTAACTGGTAATTCGTCATCATTTACTCGTTTGGTCCTTAGTGGACTTAATGTAACTGTTAAGTCGTGGATATAAAATATGGAATTCAGACATAAATGATTTGAATTGCGAATCGATTAATTTATTTCGTTCATTAAGCAATTCAGTCCAATGAATGGCCTCCAGCAATGAGCCTCGGGCATTGTAATTAAATTTATTTTTATCAAGGTAGTGGTATCTGCCAAATCCTTCGGCTATATTGGCACCGATTGAATCAATTGAGCTGAGCCATTGATCGCCCATGATTTTTTTATCATGCCAATCCATCTTGTGATAAATTTTCCAGACCATTGCACTGACTTTTCGTGATATTTTATAGATTTCCAAGTCCTTAAGATCCATATTTACAAATTATAAGTTACGAATTACAAGTTACGAGTTACGAATTACAAGTTACGAGTTACAAGTTATTCAAAGCAGATTGGACATCCGGATAATTCGGAATGATCTGATCCAGGCCAACCAAAGCAAAAATATCTTTGATGTTTTCATCCATGTTCGCGAGCGCCAGCCGGCGCCGGGAATGGGTCAGGGTGGTGTGCAGGTAAGCGAACTGACCGATGACCTTACTGCTTAAAAATTTCAGGCCGCTGAGGTCAAACAACAGCGCCTGGTTGTTCATGTCAGCAACAAGAGGCTGGACCACCTTGGTGAATTCAGACAGATTGGATTCGTCCACCTCACCGGACAGATGGATGATCTGCACAGCGGGATTGTCCGGAGCGGGTTCCACAGTGATGTTCGCGACAGTGGTCATGGTGAGTTGAGAGTTAATGGTAGGCGCCCATCTTCGCCAAGGCTATTATGCGCGCTTTCAGGATGTCGGATTTTAAGAAACAGGACATTCCAAAATTTCCAGCAGTCCCACGAGCGACAGCACCTCGCGGATCTCTTTATTGACGTTCTTCAGGCAAATGCGCCCTTTCTTCTGCTGGGCGGTGTTGTACCACGACGCCAGATTGCCGATGAAGGTGCTGTTGATGTATTCCAAGTCGGCAAAATCCAATACCAGAGTGCTTCCTTCCGGCATGGCGTTGGCCTGTTCATACACCGGCGCCACTTTTTCGTCGATATTGGACTGATCGATCTCGCCTGAGAGCTTGACTTCATATGTCGGGCCTTTGGGGGGCGGAGCAGCGGGAGCGGGTTGGGCAGGCGTGGGAACGGGAGCCGGTTGAGTGGGGGCGGGAGCGGGTTGAGTGGGAGCGGGAGCCGCAGTAGCAGGGGGAGCAGGCGCTTTCGGGGGAATGGGCTGGTTCACCATCTGTTCAAGCGGCCCGGTAGGAAGCGGCGGGGACGGCGGGGCTTTCTGGGCGGTCTCAAGTGCTTTGGTAAAAGTAACTGAAATACCGCCATACTGGCTTTTCTGGAGCGTGACCTCATCGGTCCACAGTTTGGTGATCATGGCCAGGCCCCGCCCGGATGTACGGGTGAGGTCTTTGTTGTCTTGGTTTTTTTGGATAATCGCCTTGAGCTCATCCGCTGAAATGGCGTTCTGGCCAGTCCCGTCGTCTTCAATGGTGAAACGGATGAGCTGGGCATCGTATTCAAAAGTGGCGTAAACCGAACTCTCATCCTGAGTGGACCCGTAACGCACCGCGTTCATAAATAATTCATCCACCACCAGTTTCAGGCGGCTGCGCCATGCCTTGCTAAACTGGGCATCCGCGAACACCTCGTCCGCGATATGGCGGATCAGGGAGGAATAATTCAGATTGGCCGGTAAGGTGACTTTTATGGTCTTCATCACGAAGGACAGGTGTCCACATGCAAATTACAATTTAATCTATTTATTTTACCATAAAATAGAAGAAATTTCAATTAAAATGCCTCTATCTGGCCAATCTGCGAAAAAGCAGTACAGAACGTCAGCCGGTTCAACAGCTCTGTCTTAAGCCGGCAGTGGCCGAAGGCCGTACCTTAAAAAACAAAAAAACAGTCTCCCCCTCAGGCGAGGGGGAGTACTCCCCGCTTTGCGGGGAGGGAGG
>CAZIDW010000076.1:0-5597 GCA_964538225.1 uncultured Candidatus Peribacteria bacterium | reverse complement strand
TTGTTTGAAGGTCTAACCTAGATACCTCGACGCTTGCGTCGGGGAGTATGTCATTCATGAAAATCACAGTTCAGACTCTGTTTTTTAAATAATCCTTCAGATCCGCGATTTTCACCCGATCCTGTTTCATGGAATCCCGGTCGCGCACCGTAACGGACTGGTCGTCCAGTGTGTCATAGTCGATAGTGATGGCAAACGGGGTGCCGATTTCGTCCTGGCGCCGGTACCGCTTGCCGATACTGCCAGTCAGATCAAAATCAAGCGTGAGATCGTCTTTCAGTGAATCAAAGACCTCTTCCGCTTTTTTGACCAGTTCCGGTTTTCGCATCAGGGGCAGAACAGCGGCCTTGTAAGGCGCCATGGCCGGTTTAAAGCGCAGGACCGTCCGGATCTCCTTATTCCCCTTAGCGTCTTTTACCTCTTGTTCATCGTACGCGCTCAAAAGCACCATCAGGATCGTCCGGCTCAGGCCAAATGTGGGTTCCAGCACATGAGGGATGAATTTTTTATTGGTCTCGGGATCCAGGTAGCTCATGTCCTGACCACTTAGTTTCTGGTGGTTTGTCAGATCAAAATCCGTGCGGTACGCCAGGCCGTACAGCTCTTTCCAGCCAAACGGAGTCTGGTATTCGATGTCGATGGTGCGTTTGGAATAATGAGAGAGTTCGTCTTTGCTGTGTTCGCGCACACGTGTTTTTTCACTGCGGATGCCGACGATGCTGAGCCATACTTTCATCTGTTCCACCCAGTAATCGAACTGTTCCTGCCAGTAGTCTTCCCGGATGAAATATTCGAATTCCATGAGATCGAATTCCAGGGTGCGGAAAATAAAGTTGCCAGGGGTGATCTCGTTGCGGAAGGCTTTTCCTACGGCCGCGATGCCGAAAGGCACCCGTTTGCGGCTGGTGTTCAGGATGTTTTTAAAGTTCACGAACATCCCCTGGGCGATTTCACCCCTTAGGTAGATCGGTTCACTGTCAGCCATGGTGGGACCGATAGCGGTCTGAAAAAGAAGGTTGAACGTGCGCACCTCCGTGAAATTTTTAGCCCCGCATGCCGGGCAGCGGATATTGTTTTCGTCGATGAGTTTTTTCAGGTCTTTGGGGCTCAGGCCTTCCACTTTGATATCATCGATGGCTTCTTCAATCAGATGGTCGGCGCGGAACCGTTTTTTGCATTCTTTGCAGTCAATTTGGGCGTCGTTAAAACAGTCCACATGCCCGGACGCCTGCCACACTTTGGGGTTCATCAGGATGGCCGGATCCACGCCCACCATATCCTTACGGCTCTGCACAAAAAACTTCCACCAGGCCTGCTGGATGTTGTTTTTAAGCTCCGTGCCCAAAGGGCCCAGATCCCAAGTGTTGGCCAGGCCGCCGTAGATCTCGGATCCGGGGAACACAAACCCGCGTCGCTTGCAGAGCGATACGATTTTTTCCATTAAGTCATTTGCTTCAGGCATTCTTTTTTGATTACAAAATTAGAAGATTACAAAATTACAAAATTAATTGTCATTGGTATTTTACTCACTAATTTTTTAATTTTGTAATAGCGAGCAAAGCGAGCGTTTGTAATTTTGTAATCAAAAAGCACGATTATTATAGAGGAATCGCCGGGAGGACTAAAGAGGAAATTATTCTGAGACTGTTTCTGCTTTATAAAACGTGTTGTAAAAAAGCGTGCGCAGTTTATTCCGTATCTGAAGAACTGCCTGCGCGTCCCCTTCCACATCCACCTCTTTAGACTCAAAGGGGATAGGGCCATGGACAGTGATGCCATGGTCCTGGAAGGCCTGTTCAATACCGCGGGGCTGGTAAATAGGGCTTCGGAACGTCAGTTTTAAAGTGGGCATAAGGAGGGCGTTAGGCGGAGTCTTATTATAGAAAAAAACGGATAGAAATCAATATAAATAACAAAGACCAGGTACCAGTGACCAGTGGTTAGAACTGGTCTCTGGTCACTGTTTCGAATCCAGCATCAGCGTGACAGGGCCATCGTTGATTAGTTCTACCTCCATCATCGCGCCGAACCGGCCTGTGGCCACGTTAAAGCCGTTTTCACGGGCTTTTTTAATAAACCGCTCATAGAGCCTTTCCGCCAGTTCCGGCGGCGCAGAAGCGGTGAAATCCGGCCTGCGACCCTTTTTAACAGAACCGTGCAGGGTAAACTGCGATATCACCAGAAGATCACCTTTTACTTCCGAAAGCGAATGATCAAATCCGCTTTTATTCGACGGGAAGAGGCGGAGTTTGGGGGTTTTATCCGCCAGGTAATCCGCGTCTTTTTCACTGTCTTCCCGCGCCACCCCCAAAAACACTAGAATCCCTTTTCCGATCTTCCCGGCAGCTTCTCCGCCGATCGTCACCTTAGCCTTGCTGACGCGCTGGATCAATGCTCTCATAACCAAAAACATTATAACAAAATAACGACATAATTCATCCTTCGTAGTATATAGCGTATTGCGCTTAATTTACAATGAATAAAATAGTGCGCACCAGCATATACTACGGAGAACGGGCGTTATAACGAAATAGACAAAATATCAAAATATAAATAGGTGAGCCCGGGAGGAAACGAGCCTGCGTAGCGGAAGCCCGAGCGGGTCTCGTGGTAAGATGTGAGCTTTGCGTTCTGTAATGAAATGACCCTGAGCTTGCCGAAGGGGAAAGTTTTTCGGAAGTCTTAAAAACCCCCTGCCAGGGGGGGTCCAAGCAGGGGGTCACAACCGTAGGTAAGGGGAGGGGGAGAGGGTGAGGCTTTAAAACTTCAGTGCCTCTCTTTTTAATGTTTGATAGCGACGTTTCTGAATCATTCCGTATCCCAGGTAAGCCAGCAAAGTCAGAAGTAAGCTAATCAGTAAGCCGGAACCGGTCTGAGCCAGTTTGTAAGCCGTGCCGGCAGGGGCGGTTCCGCCCGCAATCATCAGGTAGCTTTCCGCCGGAGAGATGTTTTCAAATTCATTCACGAGGGCGCGGGTCAGGCTGCGGACGACTTGTCCGGCAGAACCGCCGGTCACCTTGGCGCTGAATTGCAGGCTTACGCGTTCGCCCGGACGCAGGATGGCGCGGCTGAAGTGGAGTTCACGGCCGTCATCACGTCCGCCGCCTGTGTTCACGATGTCGAGTTCGGCAGGATAGCGGTGGGCGATGAGCAGGTTGGTCAGGTCGGTATCGCTCCTGTTTTCCAGCGTCACGGTGTAGTTCACAGGGTCGCCGATACGGGCTTCTGACCGGTCCGCGCTGACCCGGATGGCCAGGACATCAGAGATGTTGTTGAAGTCTTCCCGGACCGGTTTGATCTCGGCTGCCGGAATCCGGCCGGCGTAGATATAGGTAATAAATTGTTCGCCTTTGGTCACATAGGTCAGGCCGTCCTGGGAGATCGGCAGAGTGGAATCGTAATCCACCACTTCCACGCCGTCAAAGGCGGGGTTTGCGTTCCGGCCGTTTTCATGGATCAGGACGCTGTAGCTGAATTCCACGGTCTCGCCGACTTTAATCTTGCTGATCTCCAGCGTGCCGTCGCTGTTCAGTTTATTGAGTTTGGTGCCCCGGATGTCTTCGATCTCACCCGCAGTCATATCGCTGTCACCGGCATCGAAGAAAGGATCGAATTTCACGTTTTTCGCGGAGACATCGTTGTCATTGGTGATACGCACTTTGGTGTACAGGCGGGTGGCCTTGTTTTCGGGGACGACCACGGCCAGATCATGGGAGCTGGCGTCGCGGTAATCCGCACCGTTTAAAGAAACGAGTTTTTCGACCAGAAGTTCCATATCCCCGATGATCATGCGCATGCCGCCGCCACTGCCTCCGCCGCTGGTCGGTGTGGTGCTGCCGCTGCCGCTCTGCGGGCCGACGATGGTCACCGACGCGCTGGCCGAAGCGGTCTGGCCGTTGCTGTCCAGCGTGTTCACGGTGTTATTGGCCACGGAGTTTTGGTTAGCCGGAATGCCGGCATTCAGTGCTTGCAACCGATAGGTGATCTGTACGGAGCTTGCGGCATCCGTCAGGCGGATATTCATACCGCCGGCATTTGTGATTTTACCGGAACCGCACTGGCCGTTGCCGATAGCGGTGCAGCCGGCGCTGTTGGGTTCCAGCAGCAGTTTGCCGCCGTTACTGCCCAGGAGTTCCGTAGCGCCGCTGATGGTATCCACGACATCCACGTTCACAGAAGCATTTAAATTGTCGGAGCGGGCGATGGCAATGGTGTACTCGGCATATTCCCCATTTTGGCGGTTAGCCTGGTCAACGGTTTTGGAGACCGTAACGACCGGGTTATTGACCGCCGTGTAATTAATATTATAGGTAATATGGCCGCCCGCGTTGAGGTTCTGCGTGAATGGGGTAGGCAATGCCACGCCGTTTCCATCCGTTACGTTAACAAGCTGGTAGCCCGCAGGAGCGGTGATCGCACCCAGCGTGTAATCGCCGGCAGGGGCGCTGGCATTGTCATACACAGCCTGGCTGATGGTCTCCGTCACCGACCCGGGCAGGATGAGTTCCACCGTTCCCACCGCGCTGTTCTGATTCACGGTCACGCGGCCGGTGGTGGGCTGTATTTCGGTATAGATAAGGTCGAATTCCACAACGTCTCCCTGGTTCACGATGCTGTCATCGGCGCTGACCAGGATCACGGCAGGGCTATAATCAGTTCCACCAATATTGACAGAGCGGGCGTCGACCGAGTACTGGCCGGAACGCTGACTTCCCTGGTCAAAGCTGTCATTCAGATTGCCATGGACGATGGCGCTGTTTCGTAAAATGTCATAATCCGCATCAGTAAAGGCATTTCCCTGGTCATCTTTTACGTTCACGACGACCTGGCCATAAACGCCTGTCGAGGTGTAAGTACCCGTATACTGATAGGTTTCCCCCACCGTTAAACTATCGGCGGGGATGACGATATCAGCGGGTTTGTTGTAGTTCATTACTGCTTCAAAGGAAATCACGTTTTCCTGCGTAACATCCACCAGGTAAGGGGCGGCAGGGATGTAATCACCTGCATTAACCGGCGCGCCGATCGGCTGGCCGTTGATGCGGACACCGCCGGCAATCGGCTGAGTCGTTACCTGGATACCGGCCAGTTCCTCATCTTCAGATTCTTCCGTGTACATCACGTTAAAGGTAATGGTGCCGCCGGCTTCAAGCGTTTGAGGATTCAGGCTGATGATGGTGCGGGCGGAATAACCCGGCGTCAGTTCAGCAGAGATGCCGTAAATGCCCTCCGGTACATCCAAAAGGGTACGGCTTGCCACGCCATTGGCGTGAAAAACGGTACATAAATTAACATCATTCACATCGCTGCAGCTATTGATCGTCCAGTCACCGTCATTGATGGTTTCATAATCCTGGTTGACCAGGTTAACGACGATCGTGCCGGTACCGGGAACAGTGGTGTAATTCCCCACCACGTTTTCTTCCAGGTTGTCCGGCCCCAGGCTGAATTCCACATCCGCCGGAGTGATGTAATCAGCACCGATATCCTTAAAGGTCACCACATAATCACCGAAATCAAGATTGGTGCTCATGTTGCCGGCGCGTTCAGGCACCACCACAGCGCCCGTCACATCGTTCAGCACTTCATAACGGCCT
>CAZIDW010000075.1:2918-5842 GCA_964538225.1 uncultured Candidatus Peribacteria bacterium | reverse complement strand
CTCGAATCCCGACAGGTAATACACGTTCTGGGGTTTAGAAATAAGCACCGCGCTAAACCGGTTTGTACGAAGTTCGGATTGAAGTCTTTTGATTCGTTTCATCTTTTAGATTTTATCACACAACTCCCACAACTCCCACAACCCCCACAACTCCCACAACTCCCACAAAAAAATTGCACACTCCATCGCTTTTAGATAAACTGGACTTACTCCATAATAATAAAGTTACCCTTTAACCAACCACCCCTATGGCTGACCGAGCGATTATTAAAGCAAACCTGAGAAACACGGTGACCGAAACCGATTTCGACAGCTTCGATAAACTTCATACCGGTAAAGTGCGCGACACTTACGAACATGAAGGACAGCGCATCATCATCACCACCGACCGCCAGTCCGCGTTCGACCGCGTCTTAGCCGCCATCCCGTTCAAGGGGGCGGTTTTAAATCAGCTCAGCGCGTTCTGGTTCGCCAAAACCAAAGATATTGTGGATAATCATTTGATCGCCGTACCCGATCCGAACGTTTCGATTGTTAAAAAAGTAAATATCTTTCCGGTGGAAGTCATCGTGCGCGGCTATATCACCGGCTCCACCGATACCTCCGCCTGGTACAACTACGAAAAAGGCGAACGCCTGTTCTGTGGCGTGCAGCTGCCCGAGGGGCTGAAGAAGAACCAGCGGTTCGACACCCCTATCATCACCCCGACCACCAAACCGGAAACCGGACACGATGAAAAGATTTCCAGAGAAGAGATCATCGCTCAGGGGCTGGTGCCGGAAGAAAAATGGAAAAAGATCGAAGACTGCGCCCTGGCCATCTTTAAACGCGGCCAGGAAATCGCCGCCGAAAAAGGATTCATCCTGGTCGATACCAAATACGAATTCGGCGAAGATGAGGAGGGCAACATCCTGCTGGCCGACGAAGTGCACACGCCCGACAGCTCCCGTTACTGGATCGCTGAAACCTATGAGGAGCGGCTTAACGCCGGAAAAGAACCGGACAATTTCGACAAGGAATTCCTGCGCCTGTGGTTTAAAGAACACTGCGACCCGTATCAGGACGACGAACTTCCCGACGCCCCGGACGAACTGGTGGAAGAATTGTCTTTCCGATACATCGATATTTACGAAAAGCTCACCGGAAAAAGGTTTGAATATCACACTAAAAAACCGACTTTGGAACGCATACAGGAAAACTTAGACCAATTTTTCAATAAAACCCCTTAACCAGGCATCACCATGAAAAAAACATTTTTTGCCGCCCTCACCGCCCTTTTGCTTCTCCCTCTCCTTGCCTTCGCGCAGGAACCGTCCCATTTCTTCAACCAGTACCTGATCGTCCGGCCCTCAGCCGATTCTGATAAAGTGGTAAAGCTCGAGGAAGGCGCTACCGTCACGTTCACCGGGACCATCCAGAAAAGCATGAACATAAAAAATGTGGCTGTGGCCTGGCATTACAACGACGCCAAACTGGACTGCGACGCGAACACTGACACGGCCGAACCCACCCTGCAGTGCGCGGTCATTGCCGGCGGTGAGTCAAATGTGTATTTTGAAACCAGTTATGACGTGGAAGGCGGAGACAGCCATGCAAAGAAATCCAATGAATTCACTGTCGAAACCGTAGGGTCGGTCACCACCACGGACAAAGAAGACATCCCGAAAGCGGACTACGAAGACGGAGTGATCCAGTTTTTCATCGGTTACCAGAATCCCTTTCCCGATACCGAACTGGACAGCCTGGAAGGGCGGGCCGCGACGGAACTGTACCGCCGGGAAGTTTTAGGGGGATATCCGGATGGGGAATTCAAGGGGGCACGCCCGGTCAACCGCGCGGAGGCCGCGAAATTCCTGCTAACCTCCCGCTTCGGCGCTATCGAGGATGTGGATTTCAGCGCCCGCTTTAGTGATATCCCCAGCGGCCAGTGGTTCACTAAATACATCCTCACCGCCGCGGAAAAGGGTATCATCAACGGATATGGTGACGGCACCTTTAAACCGGCCGACACGGTCAATACCGCGGAATTCCTGAAAATGCTCACCCTGACCCTGGATCTGGAGACCAATCTTTCACATGATTATACCGACGTGCCGGAAGGGGCCTGGTTTGAAATGTATGCCGGCGCCGCCCAGAAATACAATCTGTTCCCGGAACGCGGCTGGGATCGCCTGGAGCCTGCCAAAGAGATGTCCCGGCGGGAAGTAGCCATCGCGATCTACCAGTATTTCAACAACCGCAACCGATAACCGGTCCCATTTTTAACCTGTAATCCTTTCCATTATGTTAGTCCCTATTCTCATGGGCAGTAAATCCGATGAACCGCACGCCCGCAAGATCGCGGAACACCTTTCCAAATTCAGCGTCAAAGCCGAACTCTACGTGGCCTCGGCCCACAAAGTGCCGGAACTGGTTTTAGACATCGTGAATGATTTCAATAAATCCAGTGATGAGATCGTCTATATCACCATCGCGGGGAGAAGTAACGGGCTTTCCGGCGTCACGGCCGCCAACGCTGTCCATCCGGTCATCGCCTGTCCGCCGTTTAAAGATAAAGCCGATTACCTGGCCAACATCCATTCTTCCGTGCAGATGCCGAGCGATACGCCCGCCATGGTCGTGGTCGATCCTCAAAACGCCGCCATGGCCGCCCTCCGCATTCTGGCGCTGACCGATAAAAAGCTGAAAAAACAGATCGCCGAACACATTAACGAAATAAAGGAATCATTCTGAATAACCAATAACAAATTTTAAATGACAAACTTTAATTTAACTGTATAGCAAAAAAATTGTAATTTGATATTTAAAATTTAAAATTTGAAATTTATGATCACCGCACTCTCCTCATATCGACAGCCGTTACAGTGGTAAGGAATCATTCTGAATAACCAATAACAAATTTTAAATGACAAACTTTAATTTAA
>CAZIDW010000075.1:2386-2818 GCA_964538225.1 uncultured Candidatus Peribacteria bacterium | reverse complement strand
TTGTAATTTGATATTTAAAATTTAAAATTTGAAATTTATGATCACCGCACTCTCCCCTCTCGACGGCCGTTACAGTACTAAAGTCAGCGACCTGACACCCTACTTTTCCGAATACGGCCTTATTAAACACCGCCTGATCGTAGAAGTCAGCTGGCTGATGATGCTGTCGAGCGAACCCGGCATCAATGAGCTCCCGCCGTTTTCCGACAAAGAACTGGCGCTTATCGAAAAACTGATCAAAGACTTTGATGAAAAAGAAGCGGAGGAAGTGAAAAAAATCGAAAAGACCACCAACCATGATGTAAAAGCGGCGGAATATTACTTAAAAAAGAAACTGGAGAAAACGACTCTGAAAAAACACCTGGAGTTCATCCATTTCGCCTGTACTTCCGAAGACATCAACAACCTGGCCATCGCGCTGATGATACAGGG
>CAZIDW010000075.1:0-2376 GCA_964538225.1 uncultured Candidatus Peribacteria bacterium | reverse complement strand
GCTCCTGCCGGAGATGAAAGAACTGAACAAAAAAATTACTCAACTTGCCCGCAGATGGAAAAAGATACCCCTGCTCAGCCTGACGCACGGCCAGCCCGCCTCCCCCACCACGGTAGGAAAGGAATTCCTGGTCTTCAGCAAACGGCTAGAGCGCCAGATGAAAGCATTAGATAAACAAGAAACACTAGGTAAGATCAACGGGGCATCCGGGAATTTCAACGCCCATCATGCCGCTTACCCTAAAGTAGACTGGAAAAAGTTGAGCAAAAAATTTGTTCAGAATTTAGGCCTGATCCACAATCCAATCACCACCCAGATCGAACCCCATGATTTCCAGTCCGAGATCTGCGACGGGATCGCCCGATTCAACACCATCCTGATGGACTTAAACCGGGACCTGTGGATGTATATCAGCCGGGGGGTATTTAAGCAAAAAACCGTAAAAGATGAAATCGGCTCCTCCACCATGCCTCACAAAGTCAATCCCATCGATTTTGAAAATTCGGAAGGGAATCTGGGTCTGGCCAATGCCCTGCTTCGGCATTTATCCGAAAAACTGCCCGTCAGCCGGCTGCAGCGGGATCTGTCGGACAGCACCGTCCAGCGCAACATCGGGGTGGCGTGGGGCCACAGCATCCTGGCCTACAAAAGCACGCTGAAAGGATTGGAAAAACTTGAGTTGAACAAAAAAGTTATTCAGAAAGAACTGGAGCAAAACTGGGCGCTTCTGGCCGAGCCCATCCAGACTGTCATGCGCAAACACGGCGTACCGAAAGCGTATGAAAAATTAAAAGGACTCACCCGCGGAAAAGAAATAAATCAGGAAACAGTCCGAAAATTCATAAAAGAACTGAAAATCCCCAAAGAAGATAAGGATCGTTTGCTGAAACTGACGCCGGAAACGTATACCGGTTTAGCGGATACGTTTTAAAAAAATGAAATAACCTGCTATGCTGAGCCCTTGTCCATTAACCTTTTAATATGCCCGAAACACCACAAAACAACCCCGACATCATGACTCCTGAAGAGGAAGCGGCTTGGGACAATCTGGAGAAAAGACTGGAACTGGAAAGAAAAGCAAAAGAAAAACGAGGAGCGATAAAAGTTCTGAAAGCCTCCGGTGAAGAAACGGATGAAAAATAACCAATTTTAAATTTTAAATTACAAATTTTAATTTTAGTTGGTATAATTGCCCCACTCATTATTTTTTGTATTTAGCTGATAATTTTGCATTAAGATGAACAAATATGATCTGAAAAAACGTGTTTTAGCTTTTGCTAAAAAATTACTTCAAGTTACAATCAACCTGCGTAAAACTCCCTATAACCATAAACTGATTATTCAGGTTATTAGCTCAGGAACAAGTATTGGGGCTAATTATATGGAAGCAAATGGAGCGGAATCAAAAAAAGATTTTAGACATAAGATCGCACTGTCACTCAAAGAGGCAAAAGAAACAAAATTCTGGCTAGCATGTTTAACGGTAACCAATCCTGAATCTGAACGTGGCTTAATGGAACTTTGGCAGGAGGCGCATGAGCTTTCATTAATTTTCGGACAGACCATAAAAACCTGTAATCAAAAATTGTAATTTGTCATTTGTCATTTAAAATTTAAAATTATGATCATCGGCTTAACCGGCCCCATGGCGTCCGGCAAGACCACCGTTGTGGATGCCCTGAAAAAACAGGGCTTCAAGCTCGTGACTTTATCCGACATCGTGCGGGAGGAGTGCGAAAATCTGGATGTGGAGGAAAAACGGGAGAATCTGATGAACGTCGGCCAGATGCTGAGACGGAAAAACGGTCCCGGTTTTTTAGGCGAACGCGCACTTCGGAAGATCGAGGCCTCTCAGGGGGACAAATGGGTCGTGGACGGCATCCGCAACCCCACGGAAGTGGAGGAGCTCCGGAAACACCCGGATTTCATCCTTATCGCCAACACCGCCCCCGAGGATATGATCATCGAACGCATCCGTTCACGCAAGCGATCCGACGACACATTCGATGAACCCTCCATCCGCCGAAAATTAAAGCGGGAATGGGGCGAAGGCGAACCCGAAAACGGCCAGCAGGTGGGGAAATGCGTGGAAATGGCCGATCACGTGTTTGAAAACACCATGCCGTTTGAAAACGTTGAGGAGGAATTTTTAAAACTGTATAATCAAATAACCAATTAACCTTGTGGTATTACTTGCGGTGCTACTTGCGGTGCTACTTGTGGTTTACTGCTCCCGCTGGTCGCGGTTCACTATAAGTCTCACCACGAGCGCTAGCGAGTAGTCCGCCACGAGCGCTAGCGAGTAGTCCGCCACGAGCGTCAGCGAGTAGTCCGCCACGAGCGTCAGCGAGTAGTCCGCCACGAGCGTCAGCGAGT
>CAZIDW010000074.1:0-5944 GCA_964538225.1 uncultured Candidatus Peribacteria bacterium | reverse complement strand
TAACATACGTATTGTAAGCCAAATAATTTAATCCCTCAAAAAATCTCCTGCGCCCGTAGGCTTGAGCAGAAGAATGTGCCCTTTGTAGTCTTGACGAAAAAGGGCCATTTTGTTATTAATTAAAATCTTGATATTTTGCAATTAACTGATTTTTATGTATTACGTCTATATTTTAAGAAGTATTAAAAAGCCAAAGGAAATTTATACTGGCTTTACTGCAAAAACACCTCAAAATCGCCTTACAAAACATAATGCAGGCCTTTCAACACATACCACCAAACATAAGCCATGGAAAATAATCTGGTATTGTGCCTTTGAAAATGAAAAAAGGGCTAAAAATTTTGAAATTTATCTAAAAACAGCTTCAGGCATTGCGTTTAGAAACAAAAGATTAGTCTAGCCCCTCTATAATCATCCGGCTCCAAAGTGTCGATAGGGTTTTTTTAAGTAAGCGCATTAATTTTTCTTTTACCCTTCTGGACAAGTAGCGAGCGACGCGTTCCGGAGCGTAAGAAGTCCTCCGTAGCCATGGGCGAAGGGGGACGACTGAAGTGCAGGGCTACGAAATGTAAATTTGCGCAGAAAATTTACTTTGAGTAGAGCGGAGCCCTATTGATCGGCCCTTTAGGGCCCACTCACCCCGAATGAAGGGGGAGTATATATGCGCATAAAAAAATCTGAAATCTCAAATCTGAAATCACAAATCACAAATATTTAAACCCCTCTATAATCATCCGGCTCCAAAGTGTCGATAGGGGTTTTTTTAGGTAAGCGCAAGACAGACTGGGCAGCGCCTTTGATCACCCCATAACCCCCTGTCGTCATCGCCCCCAATACCACTCCGTCGATAATCCCCTGAGCAGTCGGATTGTCGGCATAACCGAAGGCCGCGCCAAACCCGATGGCCACGATGGGGCAGAATTTGGAAGGCACACCGTAATATTTGAACACTTGGGTGATGGCAGCGATGGAGGCAATGGTTTCAGGCTTATTCATATGGTTTGTAATTAGTAATTGGTAACTTGTAATTTGATTGCGTCGTAATTTTTAATGTCTTAATGAATTACAAATTACGCGACCGCGCGCTTGCCGCGTGGGAGTAAATTACAAATTACCAATTACTAATAAATAAAAGCGGTAAAATTTGACCGCGTCCCGGATGTCTTCTGAACAGGTGATTTTAAACAAACGATGGGTCACCACAAAATCAACGGCTTCCTGCGCCCAGGCCGGCACCGGAATAAAAACCATGTCGTCGGAATCAGGCGGAGGAGTAGCCGGCGCGGGGGCTGACAGTGTTTCCGGCGACGCGGATTCAGCAGAAGGAATAGAAGGTTTTAAGCGGAATTCGGATAATTCCTTAAACAACCATTCTTTGGTGATCGCCCATCCGGGGCAGGGCTTGGGGGATACATCGCGGTGGAAAAAGACATCGTTTTCCGTAAGGCCCAGCCGTTCCATCAGGATCTGGATCGCCCCCAAAGCGTTGATTCTGGTCTGGCCGGACCATTTTTCCGTATTGTAATCGCCGACTGCCTCAATACCAATAGAGCGTGGGTTCAACTTGCCTGCGTGAATGCCGTTCTCCCGCATAGGGGTAAACAGCCAGATGCCGTCTTCGGCCGCAAACAGGTGGGGGCCCACTGTCCACCCTTTTTGTTCGTAATACTTTTTTAAACCTGCAATCGTCCGTTCGCCCTGCCACGCGTTTTTAGCGGGGCGCCAGGTATGATGGAGTACCAGCTTATCAGCCGGCAAAGACCCGAAATCATATCGTTTCACATAGTCCCGGAACTCCTGAAGCGTTAAACATTTATTGATGATTTCCATAGGGAAATAATAACAAAGGAATTGATTTTAGAACAAAACCTTAAAAATGGCAAAATATTTAATAAAAAATGAAAATCAAACCTGTAAAATGAAAATTTAAACTCCCCTGTACATTCTCTCGGGCATTCGGTATAGTGATTACGATTTATTATTTAAATAAAACATTATGCCAAGAAAACCCAATCCAGAATTCATGAAACCCATGAAAGTTTCTGCCACTTTGGCAAAAGTCGTCGGTCCTGGCCCAATGCCTCGCACCGAAGTCATCAAGAAACTGTGGGCCTACATCAAAAAGCAGGGCCTTCAGGACAAAGCCAACAAACGCATGATCAATGCGGATGCCAACTTAAAAGAGGTATTTGGCGGCAAGGGTAAAGTCAGCATGTTTGAAATGACCAAACTGGTCTTCAAGCACCTGAGCTAATCTCGTCTTCAACTTGTCCATTCTAAAACCCCGCGTTTAGTCGCGCGGGGTTTTTGGCTAAATCGAATTAGGATTTTTCTTAGCTTTATTTCTCACCGCTCACAGGGTAAAATAAAAAAGAATCGGCTGTCCGTTTGCAATCTGTCTGTTAGCTATTCGTTATCTATTCATTAACCGATAAACTATGTTTAACTGGCTCCAGCGGCTGTTCCACCGCGAACAGACCTCTAAAAAAGAAAAGCTGATCTCCGGTCTTATCTTTTTTACTTATATTTTTCTGATGGGGTTCCGCGGGAATATGATGCAGGGGGATGAGTGGACGTTTTACGAATCATTGCTCAAACCCGAAATTACCCCTCCCGGCTGGGTATTTCCGTTTGTGTGGACCGCGCTTTTTGTCCTCATCGGCCTGTCCGCTTACCACATATGGAATTTTTACAAAAGCGACCGCCTGAGAAAAATCTTTGCCGCCCTGTATGTCATCAACGGAGCGCTGATCTACCTGTGGCCGTATGTGTTTTTCGCTCAGCAGTCCATCAGCGGGGCGCTGTATGTAATCATCGGCCTGATTATCGTGATCGAGCTCATGATCCTGGTGGCGTTCAAAAACAACCACAGGGCGGCGTATATGCTGATCCCTTACCTGTTATGGGTGCTTTTCGCGACGTACTTAAACACCACCCTTCTGATTCTAAACGCCTGACATGACGACTTTTTTACTTCTGCACGGTTACGGTGGCACACACCCGGAACACTGGCAAAGTTATTTGGCGAACCGGCTGAAGGATAACGGGCAGAAAGTCCTGTTTCCGGACTTGCCGAATGCCAATCAGCCCCGGTTAGAGGAGTGGATGGAATATCTGGAGGATATTTTAGGAGAGAGTCCGGACTCGGGGTTAATCGTGGCCGCCCACAGCCTGGGGTGTGCCCTGTGGCTGCGTTACATCGCCCGGCATCCGGACGTAAGACCCAAAAAAGCCTTCCTGGTCTCCCCGCCGCTGAATGACTGCGGCATTGAGGAGTTGTCGGATTTTTTCCCGCTCCCGGAACTGGATTTAAGCAGCCAGCCCTATCTGGTTATCGGTTCTGATAACGACAATTTTATTCTGGAGCACGAATTCAGGACGCTGGCGGACAAGTTAAAAATCCCCCTTAAAATCCTCCCCGGCGCCGGCCACATCAACGCGCCCCTCCACGGCGATTGGAAATGGATGAATAAACAATGCCTCCAATTGACCTGACTGCTGATCTCGCCTCCTTGCCTGCCCGCCGGAGCTTCCGGCGGAAGTGGGATAAAGGAGGCTGGAGGATTCCCCACCAACCGACCATGCTATTTAAATCTCGGGGCGAAAAAGTTATACAGGAGCGCGAAGACCAATCCACCGATAAATCCATCCACAAATCCCCACACCAAAGCCATCACCGCGCCGAACCAGGTAGTGACCACGCCGATATATACATCACTCAAAAGCGCGACAAAAGCCGAACCCCATCCCCAGCACATGGCGGTCAGTGTCAGCAGAAAAATAAAAACACCCCATGTCAGGCCAAAAGCCATCGCCAGGGCCGTGACATTCAGTTTATTAGCTACCGCTGTTTTTTTCATTGGATTTTTTTTAGAATTTAAACAACAATAGTGTATCAATTGCCCCACGATGATACAAAGGGAAATCAAAATAAACGGCCAGCCCATCCAGCTGACCCTGAGGAATGAGGGGGATTTTATTGTGGCCAATGAACTGTTCCTGGACCGCCAGTACCGGTTTTGTGAGGAAGCCATCAAAAAAGCTGGACGGTTAGCTGGCTCCATGGCTATGTATAGAGCCAGAAGCGGCCCACCGACCAAGGCTGGCTCCATGGCTATGTCTGGAGCCAGAAGTGGCCCAAATTCCATCATTGACATAGGTGGTCATTTAGGCTTTTTCAGCTTACTGGCCAGCACACTAAACCCGACAGTGCCTATCTACACCTTCGAACCCCACGCGGGCAATTTTAAAATCCTGAAAACCAATTTAAAACAAAATCGGATTAAAAACGTATTCCCGAAACAGCTGGCCGTGAGTGATTCAGTCGGCGAAACACATCTCCGGCTCAGCAAAGAAGATTTAAACCATTCTCTGGAAAAAGCCATTGAACCCACGGGGGAAACCCAAAAAATCCAGACCACGACTGTGCAGGGGATTTTTGAAAAAAACAAACTCGGCCGATGCGATCTGCTGAAACTGGATTGTGAAGGCAGTGAGTTTAAAATCATCTACTCGACACCCGGATCATTATTCAGCAAAATTGACCATATCTTCCTTGAATACCATGACTGGACGGAAGGTGAAAACAGCCAGGAGCTTAAATCCTTTCTGGAGCGAAGGGGCTACCGTGTACAGCAATACCCAAATGCCAAAATGCCGGAATTAGGATTTTTGTGGTGCATAAAACCCTAATAACTCTGCGCCTCCGTGCAGGTATCGGACGGAGTGGTGGTGAAGGTATTACTGCCGGCGTAGGAGCCGGCGGGCTGGGTATCGGGAATGCGGAGCTTGAACCAGATGGACTCATTGCTTTCCGTGGTGGACGTGTGGTCGTCGCGCACCGCGATGTCGCGGTTCAGGCAGCCGGTCTCGTCGTCCGTGCCGGAGGCAGAGGATTGTAAGGTGTAGGGGCCGGGAGCGGAAGTGGTGTCGTTCCAATCCCACGACTGGTCTTCGTGGTACCACTTCTGCTGGGAGACCGGAACCGTGCTGGTGCCGCAGCTGCCGGAGGTCTGACAGGACATGGCCATGCCGTCCAGATAAAGGTCGAGCGGCACATTCCCCACGTTGCCGAGGGAGACTTCTTTGCGGTCGGAGGTGCCTCCGATGGCGATGGTGCCGTAAGTGATTTCAGAGATATTGTCCACGTTGATTCCCTGGAGTTCGGGGTTGGTGATGCCGTCGGAATCCGCGCCGCTTGTGGTGGTGCTGGTGCCGTCGGTGGGGTTCACATGGGCTTTCCATCCCAGGGTGCTGGGGTTGGCGTTGAACCAGATGGCCGTGGAACAGGAAGCCTCGACCTGGGTGTTGGTGCCGTAGGTGGCGTTCAGGTCGCAGTCATCGGAATCCTTGTAGCAGTCGTTCTCATGCGGCGTGCAGGCACCGGCGGTGAGAGAGATGGTGTTGCTGTCGTAGAAATAGCTTTCCACGCCCGTGATGTCCGCGTCGCCGTTGTCATCCGCCACCACCGCCGTCCAGCTGATGGTGTCGTTGCCGCCGGCAGCCGGATCCATGGTGTCGGTGAGGCTGTAAGAGACCACCGTGGGGGCCACGTCCTCCACATCATACGTGTGGGAATTATTGGTGCCGTCATCGCCGAAATCATGGCTATCCTGCACATAGACATAGGCGTTGTAGGTGCCGTGGGCCGTGGGGACGGGGGCCTCGGAACCGCCGTCACCGCATTCCGCGTAATCCGTGGTGGGGTCGACGCCGGTGTCGGAACAGATCAGGGTGCCGTCGCAGGCCGGTGACGCGCCGTAGGTGAAACCGGCGCTGTCGCACACGTACATGTCCACAGTGTCCTGACTGCCGTCGCTGTCGTTATCCGTGATGGCCGCGTTGAAGTAGATGGTGTTGCCGGGTTCGATGGTGCCGGAGGCCGGGTTCAGGCCGCCCCCGCCGGAGGTATCGCCGACAGTGACCGTACCGATAGAGGGACGGT
>CAZIDW010000073.1:0-6075 GCA_964538225.1 uncultured Candidatus Peribacteria bacterium | reverse complement strand
TTTCACGGATGAAATAAAACAGGGGTTCCTCAGCTGTCTGCAAGAGGGCCGGGTGGGCGGTGCCCTTACAATCCGCGATAAGCTGGGCGAAGGGATTGATTTCACCGCTGAGATAAAACAGGGCTTCCTCGACCGCCTTGAAAACGGCTATGTGGACGATGCCCGTGACATCCGCAATAAGCTGGGCGAAGGGATTGATTTCACGGATGAAATAAAACAGAGGTTACTCAGCTATCTGCAAAAAGGCTGGGTGAACGATGCCCTTGAAATCCGCAATAAGCTGGGCGAAGGGATTGATTTCACCGCCCTGCCGGGATATGAATCGGCTGTAAAACAGAGGTTCCTCAGCTGTCTGCAAGAGGGCCGGCTGGACAATGCACTTGGAATCCGCGATGAGCTGGGCGAAGGGATTGATTTCACGGATGAAATAAAACAGAGGTTCCTCAGCTGTCTGCAAGAGTACCGGCTGGACAATGCACTTGGAATCCGCGATGAGCTGGGGGAAGGGGTGGATTTCACGGATGAAATAAAACAGGGGTTCCTCAGCTGTCTGCAAGAGGACCGGCTGGACAATGCACTTGGAATCCGCGATGAGCTGGGGGAAGGGGTGGATTTCACGGATGAAATAAAACAGGGGTTCCTCAGCTGTCTGCAAGAGGGCTGGGTGGACGATGCACTTGAAATCCGCGATGAGCTGGATACAGACAACGCTGTTTTTACCCCTGGCTTTTTTGAAAAAGAACTTACCGGCAATCCCGCCGCCGCTTACACCCTGCTTAAAAGCCGCGGGGAAGAAAAGGGTTTTATGGCTTTTGTGAAACAGGAACAGTCTTATCTGAAGTATCTGAATGGTAACAGCGAAAACTGGAACATCGATTCCGCTGATCTGGATCTGATCGGAACCAATGACTTTATAACCGCGCGGGATCTCCATCGGCTCAAGGATGCCGGATTTAAACGGGAGGAATTCGAAAGTAAGAAGAAAGATGAAAAATATAAGTATCTCTGGGAAAAATACAAGGAAGCCGGTATTTACAGTGATGAAGCACTTAACAAAAATTTCGAGGAAGGCGCCGCGGTTTTCGGATTTAAAAAGATGTTTGAATATGTGGGGAAAAATGACAACAACAATTTTCATGATCACCTTTTTGACTTTCCTAAAATCATAGCCCTGCATAAAAAATCCGGGCTGGAGCCCGGGCGGTTTTACGGCCAGATACTCCTGCAGACCGCTAAAGACACGGCGGATTACGAAGGCGGGAAGTCTTATCATCACCTGAACGCCGTCGCCCGCTCCCTGGAAACTGCGGATTTCGCGGAAGACATCAAGGAAGCTAAAAAATATCCCGAAATCAATAAGCTCCAGAGCCTTGTTGAGCTTTTTCAAGACCCGGCCGCTATTTTCGCAAGCTGGCCGAACCTGAAAAAATTCCACGAACTGCATGAAATTTTAAAGCGCGCGGAACTTCTGGAAGAACTGAAGGGGCTTAAAGAGGAAGGCAAAAATGAATTATACGATTACGTCGAGACCCTGGCTTTCCATCCGGGAATCGAAATGGACAAGGTGTTTATGTTCTGGAAAGATCCGGAAGAGTTTTTGGGGCTTCCCTGTAGCCATGACCCGGGCCTGCATCACCTGAAAAAACCCAGCAATTATGTGGAGATGCCCAATCTGGATCTTTCGGCCGAAGACCTGCGGGACGGGCTGGTGGAGGGAAAAATAGATAAGCTCCAAAGCTGGAAGCCCTTTGAGCTTGTTTACCGCATCCCACGGGATAAGCGCTACCCCGCTTTGGCTTCCATGCCCCTTTCCTCACTGCTTAAAAAAGCGGCGGGGAGCCGCGCCGAAGGCGTAAAAGGCGAAGCTAAAAATCCCAACCAGCTTGTCTTTGCCGTTGGTAAAATAATCACAGGGAAAGACAGGGATTACCAAGCGGCTAAGGATATTATGGAGGGAGCTTTGAATTTAAATCAGGAACAGGAACGTGAAATACGGCAATTAGTTCTTTTTGATCCGGCCGGCTACGGCCTTAAAAGCGAAAAATACCGCGCGAAAGTGAACCTGAAAAGCAGTCCCGAAGCCGTGGTGGCCGGCAATGACACCGCCTGCTGTATGCCTTTCGGGGACGGCAAGAACACACTGTATATCTACAATCCCGTCTGCACCCTTTTTACCCTTCAGCGGGAAGCGGGCAAAGGCGCGTGGCGCACCATCGCCCAGAGCGTGATGACCGAAGACATGTTCTTCGGGAACGCGAAAAACCCGCTTACGATTGCCGAAATAACCCAAAAAATAAAACAGGACAGCCATCTTAGTGATTTTATGGATGACAGCGTGCTGGCGGAAAACCTGCCCCACTTTCTGGGGCTGGACAGTGTGGAAGCCGCCCCGAATTACCAAAACGCGGACATGCTCAAAAAGCTCTACACGGATTTTTTCCATCACTATCTTCGGGTAATGTATGATCCGGAAAAGGTCCATCCCGGAAAAGCCCTTGTCAGCACCAGTTTTAACAGGCTGGGAACTCTGCCCACGGAAAAAAATCACTACCTTCCGCTCGCCCCCATGAGTTATTCGGATAAGACGGATGAAAAGGTGGGAATACTGGATGTTACCCAGCCCGCTTTTCCCCGTTCGGAGGCGGAAACTGAAAGGACTGCGTCCGGATTGGATCAAAACTATCTGACGGCTCCGACAGGCCTCGAAGACAGGCATCTCAGATACCTTACCTTTAAAGACGCCCTACCGGTGGCTTACCTGGAAGGCAAGGCGTACGCGGATAACACAAGTCTGATGGAAAACCTGCACAACATGGAAAACGCGCTCATCGCCAAAGACCTGAATAACACCATAAAGGGCAGGGCGAATATGAGCCTGAAATACGCGGATAAAGGCGGATCTACACGCGCCTACATGCTGGTGTATGAGGGAAAACTTGAAGAAGCTAAAAACCAGCCTATCCTCTACGTGGCCGACCTTGCCCGCCAGCCCGGGCATGAAGGAGCGGGGGCAGTGCTGGTGGACGGTTTTATTCAGCTGTATAAGCGGGAGTATCTGGATAAAGGTAACTTTATTCCCATTTACGCGGAATTCCGGGAAGAGACCAGTTACAAATTCGTTACGGATAAACTCCGGAAGCTCATGGAAAAACTGGGCATAAATCTGGAAACGGAGGAAATGGGAACTTACGAAAAAGGCGGCAGTACCATGCACAGAGTGATGATAAAACCTGTCACGCCTTAACTTGTAATCACCCGAACATCAGCCATTCCGGTTTAAAGATAAGCAGAATACCAATGATGACCATCAGCGTTCCGCCGATCAGGTGAGAGGCGCGGGCGTATTTGGTGGAAAGGCCGGTCGCGCGGAGCGTGATCATGGCCGCGAAAAACACGAACAGGTCATCGAGCATGAAAATAAAGATGTACAGGAGGAGATACAGGTAATACTGCCATTTGGCCAGATCGCTCAGCGTTAAAATCTGCGTGTAAACGGCGGGCAGGCCGGCGGAACAGATGAGCTCGACCAGATTGACCGCGATAGCCAGCAGGATGATACCCCCCAGCGCGATCCAGAAATGACTTTCATGAGTCAGCGCCCTGAGCCTTTCAAATATCCGCTGACGTTTTTTGCCTCCGGTCACCTTGCAGGTCGCGTCTTCTTCGGTAAAGAACTCTTTTAAATAATAACCGCCCCCTCCCATAGCCACGAAGCCGATCATCAGCCGTACCCAGAAAACAAAACCGAGGAAGAGAAGTAAATTGAGCCAGGCCGCCAGAAATAGAAAATAAACAGCGGCAGAGGCGACGATAAAAGCGGTGCCGAGGATCCACATGCGCCTTTTGTCGTTCATGCCCAGAAGCAGGCTGATGAGGAACAGGAGCGTCCACATGGCGCAGGGGTTAAAACCGTCCAGCGCGCCGATGATGATGGTAAGCACCGGCAGGGAAACATTTCTGGTCTGGATTTCACCCACTAAAGGCAGATCGAGGGTTTCCGGAATCATGCTGTGGCCGGTTTTATCGGAAGGGGTCGAGACAGCGCTGTAAAGAAACCGCTGGATTTTATCGGGGCAATGGTTTTCCCGCATGCACTCGAAAGCTTCGCGGATAGACGCTTCGGTTTCCGCTCCGCTCCAGCCCATAAAATACTGCTGGCCGACGGCAATAAAAGGCAGGCCGGCGGATTTAACGTCAAATTCCTCCAAAGCTTTTTCGTAAAGCTCCCGCGCCTGGCTGTCCCGGGCGACATCGTAATAGATGATATGGACTGATTCGTCTTCGGCAGACACAGACTGAAGGAATTCTTTTTCTTCTGAGCAAAGCGGACAGCCTTCTGCATAAAAGAAATGGGCGGTAATCCCCGCGGAGGGGGTATCAGCCGTTTCCCCGGGCTCATCAGGCGAAATAATATCATCCGGACTTTCCCCATCCGGATTTTCGGCGGGAACACTTTCTTCTGATTGCCCATCCATCTTCGCAGGCGCTTCATCAGCAGGCGCTTCCGTTTCTTCCTGCATCGGCGTTACCGCGGGACTTTCCTCCGGCGCCTTGGCAGGCTCAGGTTCGGGATCGATCAGATTGCCCACCACATCGGGACAGGACATGCAGTTTGTGATCATATCTTCGATCTGCTTTCCCGTCGTCTGGTCGTTCAGATAGCCGCTTACATACTGATTGCCGATCACCGTAAACGGCACGCCGGAGACATTGGCGTTCAGGGCTTTCCCTGTTTCGATCAGCAGATCTCTGTTCTCACTGCTCTTCCACACCTCAAAATCATAAACGTTAACGTTGGGGTATTTTTCCTCAAGTTTTTCCAGAAAGGGTTTTTCATGTTCGCAGTGAGGACAGCCTTCACCCCAGAAAAAATAAACATTAACGGCAGGTGTGTCCGCTATCGCCTGCCAGCCCTGACCGGATAAAAGAAAAACAGGGATGATTAATAGGAAGAGAAGAAATTTTTTCATGATTGAATGTCTTTAACGGCTAAAATAAATTGAGAAGCTGTTTCGTCATCACAGGTTTTCGGACAATAAAGCGTGGGTCGGCGGGAAAGGGCGAACCTTTGACCATCGTTTTCGATGACATGGACAACACGGGCTTTGCCATAATCGGTATTCTCCCAAGTCGTCAAAACTATCCCCTTTTCCAGATACTCATAAACATCATCCGTGTGGGTGACATTGGTAATGCCGAAAAGAGTGCTGATTTTTTCCGCATCCAGATCGGTAAAAAAAGTGTAATCATCAAGCTGACTTGAGCGGATGCTGATTTCCTCAGACCCGAGGAACGAATACCCCTCCCCAAGCGCCACAGAGTCCAGCAGCGGTTCGCCGGGTTTGAGCGTCCGTCCGGCTAAAATCATATCCGCCTGACCGGCCTGCAAAAGCGCGATACTCTGGGAAGTGGACTGCGTCGGAATAATCTTGTAGCGTGCCGTATCCAGTCTGCCCGCGACCTTATAACAGCTCGGGCAGGCGGCTATGCGTATTTTTTCATTACTTTCGTTAACGCTGTCCGCGCCGGATTTTAGATTAAAACCGGAAACAGCCGTGATAGCCATCATAATTACTGCCAGCCCTGTGAATGTGATGATTTTAAGTTTCATAATTTAATTCAATAGTTTAATTCTTCTTTTCTCTGCTCCAATTTGCCTTTCACCGTTGCCATGATGCCGGTTTCGCGGACGATCTTCTGCGCCTTTTCGCGCGTGGCGTCGTTCTCGGCGAACGAGATGGCTTTCATGGGGCACAAGTTGGCACAGGTCTGGCAGGCCACCATGCAGTTGTCCGGGTTCACGACCTTCGATTTTTTGTTCCCATAATCGAATTTGTAGACGTTGCGCCCGCAGGTGGTGACGCACAGCCCACAGCCGACGCATTTGCCTTCATCCACAGTCGGATGCCAGTCGATTGTGTCACGGTCAACGCCGTGGAATTTGGAAAATTTTGGATTTTGTTTTTGTTGTTTGTTCATAGTTTTGATTTAACTAATTAATATTAAAAAATTTTGTCAAGATGATTTATGAAGAGGCTATTTCTTTGCCTATATCTCGGCATGTTTCTTGCATAC
>CAZIDW010000072.1:0-6215 GCA_964538225.1 uncultured Candidatus Peribacteria bacterium | reverse complement strand
ACGGAAAAACAGCTTCCCTTAGCCATTTTTTAACGCAACACTAGTGCGTTTGCGCGTATACGACGTTTGACGCTGGTATAATATCTATCCCGCGCTAGCGGGGCAACCATTGACCAATGTGGGTCGAGCCACGAGCCGAGTGGCGAGCCGCATAAACTGCTGTTAGCCGACCCGAGTCGTGTGTACATCAATTAATATCAAATAAAATACGCACGACGAGAGCGCAGCGGGGCCGTCAGGAGTACTGCCCATTTTTCAATCTAAACAAAAGCCTTTTAGAACATTTTTAACAATTCTACAATTGATCAATAACGTATTTTTTCCAATCTTCCTCTTTCCATAACAGGCTTCCAACATTGAACAAAAAACCTTTGTCATGGGCGAAGTCGCCGATTCCTTCAAATTGAACTTTCCCGTTAGCTGGCAGGCCTTCTTTTTCTTTGATTCGCGCTAAATCACCTGGTTTCATTTCACCTTTCCACGATTGAATTTTAAAATGGATACGGCCTTTTCTGCCTGTATATGGCAAATCATTGTATTTTTGATTTACAACAGCAAATCCAGAAATATAAGCAGGAATTGGCTGGAATACCGGTAATCGGTCAAAGAGTGCATCTGCTTCCTGCTGATCAAGCGAACCAACCTCAATTCCTTTCTTCAAAACTTTATCTTTAAAGACGGAAATATGTTTGAAATAGGCAAACAAATGGTCTCTGCTTGTTCCGACCTTCACAAGAATCTGAATATCTGAATGGTGGAACTGGGCGCCAGGAATATCAAACCATATCCCATTCCACTTAGTGCCTTTAATGCCGATTTTAATTTTTGGCTCTCTGATTTCACCGTTTTTTCGTATTCTGTGAATATCGGTCGGAAGAAAGGTTTCCAGTTCACCTTCTTCATGATCAAGCTCTGCGTCAATGCCCCAAGCTTGTTTTAAATACAGAATAAAAGCCAGTTCTGCTAAATAGCCCCTAGTCATATCTCCCCATAATTGCCCAAGATCCCTTTGCCTGCTACTGCCATAGTCAGTTGCCGCAGTCCGTTTTAAGATTTTCAGTGCATCTACGCACATTTTTGCGTAGCCTTCCTCGTTTATCAAAATAATGTTGGGCAGAAACCGTTCATTGAGCCATCTTCCTATCTCATCATCACTGGCATATTCCTGTCCTGCTTTTGCTTTCGCCAGAATAACTTCTGCTTCCGCTAAGGGAATGTTTAGTTTTTCGGATATAATCCGTTGTGCTTCTTCGCTTGTCATAATTTTCAAAATTGAAATTCAGAGGCTGGTTAACCTCAAAATTGTAGTTAGGTTTAATAAAAGAATAAGGTACGCCGTTCAGCGTGTTTAAAATAGCTGTAAAAATGACATTTGCTAATTTTGGCGGCACAGCCATACCTATCTGCTTTCTTACGCTTTGATATGGGCCCTTAAAATGGAAAGAATCCGGGAAAGACTGAATGCGTGCCCGCTCTCTGTTTGTTAAGGGACGCGGTTCTTCAAAATGATATCCATGCGTACCGCCCCCGCCGCTACCAGTAATTGTGTATGAAGGCTGGTCAGGATGGAGCCTGCGGTAAATTTGGGACATTTTGGCACCTTTTACATTCAGCTGTAAATGAGCTGGCAGATTTGCAGTCCAGGCATTTTCGCCAGGTTTAATGTGGACAAGCCGTTCGATTACAGTTTTTGAGGCGCCGGCTGGTTCATGGTTTGTTGCACCTGCTTCAATATCTGAAAGCGCTTCTTTGGCTGTTACATAATTATTCTTATGGGTCGGTGCAGGGACTTTAAATTTCAGATTCAGATTTTTATCGAAGCCGACGATAATGAACCTGTGTCTTGTTTGTGGCACGCCATATTCTTCTGCCTTATATAAATGGACGGTTATGTTATAACCATTACCAGCCTTTTCAAGATCATTCAGAATCTGCTGAAATGCTTTGCCATTATTGGCAGAAACGATGCCGCCAACATTTTCAGCAACGAAAACTTTTGGTTTAAAGTGATTTAACACTTGTAAACCGTAAGTATAAAGCGGGCCGTATTCGCCTTTCATACCTTTCTGCTCCCCGACAATGGAAAAATCGTTGCACGGGAAACCATAGGCAAAAATGTCGATTAGCGAAAGACTTTTGATGTCCAGCGTGCGCACATCACTGCATATCACGCTTTTGCAATCGTTACTTTTAGCAATATTGTGACGATAAGTTCTGCATGAATCAGTATCAAAATCATTAGCCCATTCATGTTTGATTTTCAGAACAGTATTATTATTTGAACTTATTGCTGTGATAGCGCCAAAAGCCAAGCCCCCAGGGCCGCAGAAGAATTCGCCTAATTTTAAATAGTCGGTGACTGGATTTTGTTGGGGCATATTAAGTAATTAGCTTTTTTAATTTGGCGTAGCACGTGCCGATTTCATTATTTATTTCATGCTCCCATAATCTTAGCACGTGAATACCATTTTCTTCTAGAAAAATATCTGTATTTAAATCTCTCTCAATGTTTTTCCGGATTTTCTGATTCCAGTATTTTTTATTAGATTTGGGTTTTGTGAAACATGTTGGGCATTGATGCCAGAAACATCCGTCAAGGAATACAGCTACTTTTTTTTAGGGAAGTAAAGATCAGGCTTGCCTCTTAATTTACCGTGTAGCCTATAACCTCTAATGCCCTTGCTCCAAATATATTGTCTGAATTTGATTTCAGGGATTGTATCTTTGCTCCTGACACGAGACATGTTATAGCTCCGTTGCTGTTTTGTATGCCTATCCATAGTTTAGTGAACATATGTTTACTTGTCAAACATTTTTAATTTTTTATGAAAAAGTTTTTTTTGCAATTTCTCTCGATAGATCCTCTAAAAACATCAACATAATTCTGATTCTACTTCTGTATTCACCCTCAACAACTCTTGCATCGTTAAAATTAGGTAAGATACCTGGAATTTTGCTTCTGAAATGAGCAACTGGGCATCGGTAGGCATCGTATATTAATTCTAATATTTCTTTGAGATTTTTTTGATTCATTACGTGTGGATACTCAGTAATATGATTTAGATCAGATGAAATGGTTTTATAAATAGTTAAAATATTTTTTATAATATTATTTTTTTGACTGGTATTCGAATAGGCTTCAAAAAAACGCCAAAAATTTAACAATCGATAATCGTCAGGATTTGTATCATCCATTGCTGCCTGATAGAAATGAAGAGCATGTTTTAAATTTTGCGGCAAAATTTGATATTGAGACATACTAAAGTTTTCTTTTAGACACGCCCTAATTGGGTAAGATTTATGAAAAAGTTGTAAATCTTGTGATGGCAATGTTCTCCTATTGTCTGAATAATGAAATTGGTATTCTATTGGTCTTGATATAGCTAATTTGCAACCGGTTTTGGCTGCTAAATAGGACAAAATTTGATAAAGTCTGTTTTTTGCTCTAGCAAGAGTTTCTGATTGTGAAATCCCTTTTAAAGTTATTGTTATTGAGTCAATTATATAATGCTCGTTTCCATTCGATTCAATGTGTCCTGATTTTTTTATCCTTACACTTATATCATCTGCTAGTTCTATTTTTTTATCAGGCAAAACTTCAATTTCACCGTTGATTTTAAGGAATTCAATTCTAAAAGTTTGCATTTATGTTTAAAGGTATAAACCAAGGTATATTTTACCATGATTAATTTAGTAAAATTGTTAAAAATGTTCTCAAGATTTCCTCTGTATTATATCAGAAAAATGGGCAGTATTTTGGCTAACTCGTTCCTGTCGGATGTGTTAGGTCCCTTGTATACTAAATCTTGCGTATTATATGAAATGTTATGCAGAAACGAGTTGTCTACTTCCGTTTTTCCAATTCCTCATAAAGCGCCTTCTCCATCACTTCTGCGGGCGCCTTGTATCCGAAAAACAGCTTGAACTGGTCCACGGCCTGCCACAGGAGCATGCGTTCGCCGGAAATCGGGGTGGCTCCGGCTTTTTCGGCCTCTTTGAGCAGTCGGGTTCTAATGGGGTTGGTGACAATATCCAGCACCACGGCTTTTTCCGGGATCTGGCCGGCGTTCAGCAGGGATTCTTCGCTGTTGGGGAGGGAGCCGACCGGCGTGGCGTTTACGATGATGCTGAAATCCCCCTGGGGGATGTGGCGGAATTCAATAGTCTCGATTTTAAATTTATCCGCAAGGTCCTCGGCTTTTTCCGGCGTGCGGTTAAAGACAAAGACTTCCGCCCCGTATTCCTTTAAGCTGTAGGCGATGGCGCGCGCGGCCCCGCCCGCGCCCATAATCAGGGCTTTTTTTCGGTTAATCACCGTCTTTTCCCGCAGGGCCTGAAGCGCCCCCATGGCGTCGGTGTTATAGCCGATGAGCTTGCTGTTTTCATTCACCACCGTATTCACCGATTCCACGATTTTGGCCAAAGGGTCGTAATGGTCCATATAGGCCATGATCTCCCGCTTATACGGCATAGTCACACTAAACCCGCCGATATTGTTCACATCGGTCTCATAGCAGAAATTCGCCAAATTGTCCGGATTATCGGGGTCGATATCAAACCGCTGGTATTCCGCGTCGATTTTCAGATGTCTGATGGCCGCGTTGTGCATGGCCGGGCTGAGCGAATGGATAACCGGGTGACCGACGATTCCATAGGTCTTCATTTGTGATTTGTGAATTATGATTTGCGATTTAAATCAGAAATCTGAAATCACAAATCAGAAATAAAATTACTCTTCCCACATCGGCTTCTTATCTAAACGGTTTTCCCCTATCTTTTTCGCCACCGCATCCACGATCCTGTCCATGGGCAGGGTTTCCTGACTGCCCTTGTCCATATCGCGCAGGATGATGTTGTCTTCCTGCACTTCGATTTGACCCAGGATGAGGGCGTATTTCGCCTGCAGGCGGTCCGCTACTTTCATCTGGGATTTGATGGAATCCTTGCCGGCCGACCCCACCACGTTGATTCCGCGTTCACGCAGTTCGTTTAAAAGCGAAAGGGAGCGTTTTTTAGCGATATGCCCGAGCTGGGCCATAAACACATGGATACGGTCTTTGTTGGGCGGCCGGATGCCGGCTTCTTTCATGTATTCGATGGTCCGTTCAATGCCGGCCGCGTACCCCATAGCCGGGGTCGGCTGGCCACCGAACAGTTCAATCAGCCCGTCATAACGCCCGCCGCCGCCCGTGGCGTTCTGGCTGCCGTCTTTCCGGCTCCAGAATTCATATACGGTATGGGTGTAATAATCCAGCCCGCGCACCAGATAAGGATTTTCCTCATACGGCACCTTCAGTTCATCCAGAAACTCTTTCACCAGCTCATAATGCTCTTTACTTTCCCCGCTCATCACACTTTTGAATTTCGGCGCCATCGAAGCAAGAATCTGGCAGTCTTCTTCTTTGCAGTCCAGCAGGCGCAGGGGATTCCGGTGCATCCGCTTCTGGCAGTCCGGGCATAAACTGCGCTCCTTGCCGGTGTAGAAGTTTATCAGGTCTTCTTTGAATTGCTGTCGGTCTTCCTGGGAGCCGATGGTGTTCAGCTGAAGGCTCAGGCGGTCGGCCACGCCGAGGTCCTGGTTGATCTTATGAGAAAGGTAGATGACCTGCGCGTCGATGGCCGGATCGGACTCCCCGATGACTTCGAAACCGAACTGGTGAAACTGACGATAACGGCCTTTCTGCGGCCGGCTGTAGCGGAAGAACGGCTCGATGTAATACATTTCCACGGGCTGGGGGAGCTGCTGCATGCCGTGCTGGAGGTACGCGCGTACCACGCCGGCCGTGCCTTCCGGCCTCAGGGCCAGCTTTTTTCCGCTTTTACTTTCAAACGTGAACATCTCCTTTTCCACGATATCCGTGGTATCCCCCAGACTGCGCACAAATACGTCCAGCTCTTCAAAGACCGGCGTGCTGATCCGGCGGAACCCGGCTTCGCGGCAGCGGTGGCGGACGACCTTTTTGATAAAAGAAAAATAAAGGTGGTCGTTCGGCAGGATATCATGGACGCCTTTCGGTGTTTGGTACTTAGGAGAGGCCATTGCTTCACAATTTAAAATTTAACCACTAAAGTTTACCATATCATAAAATTTTTATGTGTACAACTAAAACATTTCTGATTTACAATCTCAGATTTCAGATTCAATCTCATATTTAAAATCTAGGCATAATGGAACTTTTTAGGTGTTTTTTCCCGATAAAAGTTCATACAAAACT
>CAZIDW010000071.1:0-6238 GCA_964538225.1 uncultured Candidatus Peribacteria bacterium | reverse complement strand
GAGCGGGACCCAAAAGCAGGCGTATGTCGAACAAGCCGCCTGAGCAACGCGGAGGACTGCAAAAAAGAATACTGGCCCCGCAACCTGTGTTTAGTTCTCCGAAAAATGCGAGGAGGTCTGGAGGAAGGCGGAGGGTATTTTTCGGAGCGGGACCCAAAAGCAGGCGTATGTCGAACAAGCCGCCTGAGCAACGCGGAGGCGGATTGGCAGACAGGAGCCTGCTTTTGGGTGGTTGCGGGGATAGGATTCGAACCTATGACCTCCGGGTTATGAGCCCGACGAGCTGCCACTGCTCTACCCCGCGGGGCTATTATAGGTATTTAAACAAAAAAAGCAAATAACTTATTCAGCGATTTCTTTATCTGAATCCATAAGCCTAGCTCTCCAGTAACGACTCCTCATCCATGCCATGATCCTCCCTCATCCGTTCTTCCAGTGTGGGAATGTAGTCTTCTGTTGGCCCTATGGTGTCGTTTTCCGGGACGCGCACCGACAATGTATGGCCGAAAAAATATTCCCACCACTGGTTGCGGGTGGGCAGGTCCAGCACATCGGAGTATTTTTCCTGGCCGATGACGATGGTTTCGGTTTTGACCACTGTGTCTTCCTGCGGGATGATGATGAGTTTTTCCCCGGGATTCAGCAGGTTCAGGTTCTCTTTGGCGTACTTGTCTTTGTATTGAAGAGACTGAAAATACCCCACGTTCCCGGGTTTCTGTTCGGCCAGCTCCGCCAGCCGGCTGATCTCGTCCTCAAACTCCTGGATATTGACCTCCAGCTGGTAATCCCGGTAGATGGATGTGGCCAGCGCGAAAAAGATGTACAGAAAAGTGAGAAAACCGCTCACAATCACTAGCTGGATGACAAAGGACCTGTTTCGGTTCATTGGCTATAGGACTAAGTTCAGCACAAACAACTATAACGTATAAATTTCGAAATTCGAAATTTGAAAATCGAAAAATGCCGAATTTTTTAATTGCCAATATCCAAATAAATTTGGAACATTTGATATTCGGGGTTAAAATTTTTTCGTATTTCGGTATTCGTATTTCGAGTTTATGATAAACAGGCATGGAAGATTATAAAAAAATTCATTTCATCGGCATCGGCGGCATCGGCATCAGCGCGCTGGCTTACCTGTCGCTGGCGGAAGGCAAGCAGGTAACCGGTTCCGATGTGGCGGATTCCGCGTTGCTGGACGACCTGCACAAAAACGGGGCCACGGTCATCGTGGGACACGATGGCGATCTTGTGACGGAAGACACGGATCTGGTCGTGTACACCGAAGCGATTGACCCGCTGGCCGATCCTGAATACCAGAAAGCCAAAACGCTGGGCATTCCTCTGCTGAGTTATTTTCAGGCGCTGGGGCAGGTTTCCCGCACCAAAAGGACGGTGGCCGTGGTGGGTACGCACGGCAAGACCACCACCACAGCCATGCTCGGCCTGGCGCTCATCAACGCCGGGCTGGATCCCGCGGTCATCGTGGGGAGCAAATTAAAGGAGTTCGGCCAGAAGAACCTATATATAGGGGAAGGCGACCTGTTTGTGGTGGAGGGATGTGAATACCGCCGGTCGTTTTTAAGCCTGCGGCCGTTTGGCGTGGTGGCCCTGAACTGCGAGGCGGAACATCTGGATTACTACAAAGACGAGCAGGATTACGTGCAGGCGTATCAGGAGTTTGTAAAAAGGATTCCGGCGGAGGGTTTTTTAGTGGCGAACCGGGACGACAAAAACACGCGCGCCCTGGCAGACTATTGCGCGGGCAAAGTGGTGATGGTGGGGAAAGAAGACGTTGAAAAAATGGATCTGGACTTAAAAGTCATCGGCGGTTTTAACCAGCTCAACGCGGTCCACGCCTATGCCGCCGCCAAAGCGGTGGGAGCCAATGCGGACAAGGCGCGTGAAAGCCTGGAGACCTTTGCCGGGGCCTGGCGGCGGCTGGAAAACAAGGGGCGGTTTAAGGGGGCGCTGGTGATTGATGATTACGGGCACCACCCCACCGAAGTGCGGCTGACTTTAGGGGCGGTGAAAAAGGCTCACCCGGACAAACGGCTGGTCTGTGTTTTTCAGCCCCATCAGCATTCGCGCACGCACCAGATGCTGGAGGAATTTAAAGAAGCGTTCGGCGCCGCGGACAAAGTGATCATCACCGATATTTACGCGGCGCGGGATACGGAAGAGGACAAGGCGAAAATCAATGCCGACAAACTGGCCAGGGCCATCCGCCATTCTGATGTGACGTGGGGAAAGGATTTGGACAATACATTCCATCTGCTGGAAAAGGAGGCCCAAGAGACTGATGTGATTTTGGTGATGGGCGCCGGGAGTATCGGCGCTTTGGCTGAACGGCTGACTGAAAAATAAAAAAATCTTTTTGTCTTGAGGGTTTTTCTTGACAATTTTTTTATTATATTTTATAATAGTATAATAACACAATTTTCCTTTACAAATCTTATTTTAATTATATAATTCTTCCCTTTCCTTATATATAGTATGGATACCAGCCTCTACGACCAAATCATCAGCCTGGTAAGCAAGAGCCAAAAAATCCTGCTTCTGACTCACGCGAAGGCAGACTGCGACGGCCTGGGCGCCGCGCTTTCCGTGTATTTGGTTTTAAAACAAATGGGAAAAGAGGTGGCCGTGGTCGCTAACGACCCGGTTCAGGAAAACCAGTATTTTCTGCCGGCCATTGACACCCTGCAAAACTCGCTCGCGGGTTCTTCGGATTTCATCATCAGCCTGGACACCGGCAAAACGCCAATCGGGAAAATCAAATACAACACCGAAAACGATCGCCTGAACATCATCATCACGCCTAAGGACGGAGTGTTTTCAGAAGACGATGTCTCGTTTGAACACGGAAAAAATAAATACGACCTGATTTTCGTTCTGGATACCGGCAACTTCGAGCATTTGGGGCCGATCTACGATGCCAATGTGGAGATGTTCTATGAAACGCCGGTCATCAATATGGACCACCATTCCAGCAACACGGATTTTGGGCAGGTGAATCTGGTAAACGTCACAGCCGCCTCTACTACTGAGGTGCTGTATGAATTTCTGGTGTACTGGGAAAAGAAGCTGGGGCAGAAACTGATTACGGAAGACATCGCGACCCTTCTTTTGGCCGGCATCATCACCGACACCGGCAGTTTTCAGCACGCCAACACGTCCCCGCGCGCTATGGAAACAGCGGGCAAACTGCTGGATTTAGGCGCGCGCCAGCAGGAAATCATTAAAAACGTCTACAAGACCAAAAAACTGAGTACCTTAAAATTATGGGGCATCATCCTTTCCAAAATCCAGGTCGACCCGGTCCATCGGATGGTGTGGTCCACCATCAGCAAAGAAGACCTGCAAGAGGCAGACGCCTCGCCGGAAGAAACCGAAGGGGTCATCGATGACCTGCTCACCAACGCGCCCGGCGCAGAGATTATTTTCCTGATAAAACATAATCCGGACTGTGTGTCGGTAAGCATGCGCTCCACCGGCAGTCAGGTGGATGTGGGCAAACTGTGCGCGGAAATGGGCGGCGGCGGGCATGCCCGCGCCGCGGGATTCAAGGTGCGCGACGGCCGTCCGTTTGACCAGGTGGTGAGCGAAGTGGTGGCCAAAGTACGCGCGTTCCAGGCCGATCGCCTGAACCTGCACGAGGATGATTTGAAAAAACCAGAATTAAAACCCGATGCGGTGCCGACTGAAGGCGGGGCTGGCGAATCCCGCCCGCCTGCCGGCGAGGCCGTAAAGACGATTCATGAATCGTCTCAGGGTGAAAAACCCCAGCCCGACCAACCCAGACAATCCACTTATCTGGACTTCAGGGCCCCTAAAACCTCTGAAAATCAGGATACTCATCCTGACAACAAACAGCCCAAACCCGACAAACCCACAAAACGCCGCCGGAAACGCAAACCCAAAAAGAAACCCGATGCGGCACCGACTGAAGGCGGGGCTGGCGAATCCCGCCCGCCTGCCGGCGAGGCCGTAAAGACGATTCATAAATCGTCTCAGGGTGAACAACCGAAATCCCAAAAACCGGAGAACAAGCCCATGCCTTCCATCCCGGAGGAATCGCTGATGAAAGAACCGCCCAAACCAGCGCCCGACCAGCTGTAAAATGTCCAATTCATTCCAATTTCCAATTTCCAAACGATTTCGAAATTCGGATTTTTAATATCAAAATTAATTTCGGATTTTTAAATTAGATATCAGATATCATTTGGAAATTGGTCATTAAGGTATATCGATCCCGCCTTTCGCCCACGGGTGACAGCGCAGTAACCGCCACACGGTTTTAAAGGTGCCGATGATGAAGCCGTTTTTTTGGTAGGTGAGCTTGGCGTATTCAGAGCAGGTCGGCCGGAATTTGCAATGCCCGTGCGGATACACCCATTTCGCCCAGAAACTGTGGTCGGGTGAGAGGGTTTTTTGGTACAGGCGAACGAGCCCGATAACCAGGTTGCGGGGAATATGCCACAGAAAGAGGAAGACGGATTTCATGGTTTTATGATAGCACAGGGCCGTTTTAGGACTATCAAAATGTTTCTGGCTATTTATGCCGCGTGCAACGGAGGGCGGGGCCACTTTATAAATAAGCGAGCGAAGCGCTTCTTGAGCGTGCGTAGAAAACCCCGAGCGGGTCTCGTGGGTCCCGCGAAGGGACGTTTCGAAGCCTAGCGAAAAAGCGATGAGTGAGAATACTTGTTTGGAAAGGCCGAAAACCTTTTTGAAAGGTTTTCGGTTAGAAAAAGTTCAGCGGATTGTATTTCACCCCTTTGATGCGAACCTCGAAATGCAGATGGATTCCGGTCGGCCCGTACACACGGCCGCTATTGCCCATCCAGCCGATGGTCTGGCCCTGTTCCACGTACTGACCTTCGGTTACGTATAGTTTTTCGTTGTGGGCGTACAAGCTCTGCATGCCGTTGCCATGGTCCACGATGATGACATTCCCGTATCCCCCGTTCCAGCCGGTGCGGGCTTTAACGACTTTCCCGCCGGCGGCCGCGTAAATGGGGCCTTTGGCGCGGTTGCCGATATCGATAGCCAGATGACCGCGGTGGTAGCCCTGTGTGAGTTTGCCCTGGGTGGGCCAGACCAAACGGCCGATTGCGGCAGGGCCGCTATAGTTGGCAGGTGCCGCTGGCGCGGTGTAAGAGGCGTAAACCGGGGCTTCGCGCTTGGCACCGGGGATGATGAGCGCGGCATCCGCCACCAGCTCATCTTCTTCGGACAATTGGTTCTGCGCGAGGATGTTTTCTTTTTCCACATTGTACTTTTCAGCGATCTTATCCAGTGTTTCCCCGCTTTTAATGACATGAGATAAGCCGTCGACCGGTAGGATCTTGATTTTAGAACCCACGCGCAGGCGGTTGGGATTCCACAGGTTATTTTCCGCCATCAGAGTTTCTTTTTTCAGGTTAAACCGCGCCGCGATGCCGGAAAGTGTGTCGCCCGGTTCGACAGTGTAGATAAAAATGTCACTGGACCCTGTGCGGTCGCCCTCGGTTGAATTGATGGCTGGTTTCAGCAGAAAACCGTCTTTGGTGATCACCTCGGCAATCGCGTAGCCCGCTCCCTGTCCAGTTTGTTCAAGGACATTGATGTCTTCTTCCAGATAGCCGATAGACGACCCCTGCGTGATCTGGTAAGTGGTGAGCAACGGGGAAATCAGCAAAAATGCCACCGTCAGCCCGATAATCTTTCTGCATAGCTGAATGATGAGCGGATTGTTGTCCTGATCTTTAAAAAGATGCTGCCGGCTATTGTTCAAAAAACCAAAGACAGCCGCCCCCGGCTTTGTGGGGTTTTTGAGTGGAATATTTTGCTGTTTTAATTTCGCATGCCGTTCACGTCTCGCTTCATCGTTGACCATAGAAGGGCTTAAAAATTAAACGCGTAATAGTATTACCTGCATCTTTGTTATAATACCACTTTTTTTACAATTATTACATTGACAATTATTTTTGAATATTTTTATATCAACTTTCTTTAATTCGATAGGTTTTGTAATTTGTAACTTGTAACTCGTAATTGGTAAATTTAAGCTAGCCTTACTTAAAATTACCAATTACGCGACTCCGCTTTGCGGAGGAGTAAATTACAAGTTACAAAATGGCAACACGGCCATACGGAATTTATAAAAAGTTGTGGTTTAACGTTAGTGTTATCGCCGCGCGTATCGGTAGCGTATAACGTTGACGACCATTAGCCGACACCCACAACGTAAGAC
>CAZIDW010000070.1:0-6348 GCA_964538225.1 uncultured Candidatus Peribacteria bacterium | reverse complement strand
ACAGAGGTGATCCTCAGCTCAGCTTATTTTGAGTTTCTTTGGACAGCAGTGATTATTTTCCGCATCACTTCCAGCATGGCTTTGTAAGTGTTTTGGTATACCTCCAGGTCTTTAAAACTTCTTAAATTCATTATAATTCAGTTAAATGCTAACAATTCAATTCGATACCTATAGACGACACCGATACGCGCCGCCACAACCATACCCCTTAACGACACCGAAAAAATTCAGATGTACATAATAATCGGCATAATCATGGGTTCGCGACCCAGGCGCTTACGGATAAACCGGCTGATGGGCGGGACAAGCTCTTTTTTTAATTGCTTCAGGCCGACGCCCCGGTTGTTCTGCACGACTTGTTCAAAGGCTTTTTTCGCCACTTGTTTGGTTTCTGAGGCGATGGCCTGGGATTCTTTGACATACACAAACCCCCTGGAAATAATATCAGGTTCGGACACAAGACGTTTGGTTTTTTCGTAAGCGTGGAAAAGCAGGATGAGAATGCCATCGGTGGACATAATCTTACGTTCCTGGATGACTTTGGAACCGATATCCCCGAACCCTAAACCGTCTACCAGAATGTCATTGGCCGGGATTTTTTGTTTGGATTTCCGCACGCCTTGTTTGCTGACTTCCAGTACATCTCCGTTGTTTTCCAGCATGGTAACAGTCATTTTTGGGTCGGCGATGGTTTTAATCATTTCCATATGCCCCATGCGCATAAACAGTTCCCCGTGAATAGGCACATAGCATCGGGGCTTGATAAGCGAATACATCAGCTTGATCTCCTCTTGGTGGGCATGGCCGGAGGTATGGATATCCATATCGCCGTTGGTGATGACTTTTGCCCCTTGTCGGTATAAATTGTTGATGACACTCACAATCGCCAGTTCATTGCCGGGAATCGGGCTGGCAGAAATCACGACCGTATCCCCTTCGCGTATTTTGATGTGGGCATGTTCACCGATGGCCATACGGGTAAGGGCGCTTAAAGTTTCCCCTTGGGAGCCGGTCGTCAGGATAATTGTCTGGCTGGGCGGCAGGGATTTGGCATGAGGGCCGATTTTCCGCACCGTGCCTTTTGGGTACGTGGTGTATCCCAGCTCTTCAGCCAGTTTCATGTTTTCTATCATTGACCGGCCGGAAAGAAAGACTTTGCGGTTGTATTTAGGGGCGATGTTGCAGATCTGGTTGATGCGCCCGATGAGCGACGAAAAAGAAGCAATGATCAGCCGTCCTTTTGTTTTGGATATCAGGTCTTCCATGTTGTCCGCTATTTCTTGTTCGGATTTACAGGATCCCGGGCGGACCGCATTGGTGCTGTCAATCATGAGCACATCGATGCCCTCGCGGCCTATTTTACCGATTTGCTGTAAGTCGGCCGGTTTATCGATGGCGGGGGCGTGGTCGAATTTAAAATCTCCGGTATGCACCAGGGTGCCCGCGGGTGATTTCACAAATACGCCCATCCCATCCGGAATGCTGTGGTTTACGCGGAAGAATTTCACTTCAAAGGCCCCCAGTTTTAATGTGCTGGTTTCGTCGTATTCATGCAGTTTGGCGCTTTTGTCCAGGGCGAATTCCCGCAGGCGGTTTTTTAGCAGGCCTGCCGTCAGCTTAGTGGCGTACAGTGGGGGGTTGCCGAGTTTTGGGAGCACGTACTGCACTGCGCCGGTATGGTCTAAATGGCCATGGGTAAAAATAATCCCCCGGATATTCTGTTTGCGTTTTTGCAGATAGGAAACATCCGGGACGATGTAATCCACCCCCAGCATTTCCGGGCCGGCAAAAGACATGCCGCAGTCGATGACAATAATGTCATTCCCGTATTCGATAGCCATGATGTTTTTCCCCACTTCTTCCAGCCCGCCTAGCGGGATGATGCGCATTTTAGCGCCGCCGTGTGCAGGATTTTTGTGTTTTTTGTGGTGAAAATGTTTTTTATGGGGTTGATTCGGCTTGATGTTTCTGTCTACCCATTTTGATATTTCTTTGTTCATGATTAAGTTTTTCAAATTTTATTGTGTTTATATCATTGTAGCAATTAAGAGAAAAAATTGCAATATAAAAATACAAGCTATCTTATAAAAAGTGCTTAAATAAGCCAATTTTTTAACTTCGTAAAATCTTATTTCTATATTGCAGTGCTTCAGCGATGTGGCTTTCTCCCACCGCGCTTTTTTGTTCCAGATCAGCAATTGTGCGCGCCAGTTTGAGAATTCGGAAGTAACCCCTGGCTGACAGGCCCCATTGCTCAATGGCTTTTGAAATAAGCTGTTTGGCTTTGGCATTCAGAGCGCAATGTTTACGGATATCCTCATTGTCCATCTCTGCATTACAACGGGCTGGCGCGCTTGCCAACCTTTTTACCTGCGCCGTATGCGCCTTGTTGACTCGTTCGCGGATAACTGCGGAGGTCTCGGATGCAGCTGTGCCGGTCAGCTTGGCATGGTTTACCGGACTGATGCTGATGAACATGTCTATGCGGTCTAAAAGCGGTCCGGACAGCCGGTTGTGGTATCGCTGTCTTTCCAGAACAGAACAGTCGCATACTTTTTTAGCGTTTTCCACGTTGTAGTAACCACAGGGGCAGGGGTTCATGGCCGCCACCAGTGTGAATTGGCAGGGGTATGTACAAGTTCCGCGGACACGCGACACAGTTATAAAGCGGTCCTCCATCGGCTGTCTTAATACTTCAAGCACGTTTCGTGGGAATTCCGCGATTTCGTCCATAAACAACACCCCCCGATGCGCCAGCGAGATTTCTCCGGGCCCCGGCTGATTACCGCCCCCCACGATGCTCATAGCCGATGCGGTGTGGTGGACAATGCGGAAAGGGCGGCGGGTAATAAGGGGCTGGTTTTTGGGCAGCAGGCCGGCGACTGAATAGATTTTAGTTGTTTCCAGCATCTCTTCCAGTGTCATAGATGGCAGAATGCCGTTCAGGGCGCGCGCCATCATGGTCTTGCCGGCGCCGGGCGCTCCGCACAGCAGAATGTTATGCCCTCCTGCCGCCGCGATCTCTAAGGCCCTTTTCGCCTGTGCCTGCCCTTTGACCAGGGCCATGTCTGCCTGCGCCGCTTCTTTTTTTGCGATCGCCGGCGGCTGGATACTGACGGCGCTCAGCTTGCCGTTCAGGTGCATGGCGGCTTCTTTTAAATGTCCCACCGCAATGATCTTGAGCCCGGGGACCAGAGCCGCTTCTGCCGCGTTTTCTTTGGGCAGGATGATTTTTTTAAAACCTCTTTTCCGCGCGTATTCTATGCTCGCCAGCACTCCGTTTACCGGTCGCACGCGCCCGTCCAGGGCCAGCTCACCGATGACGACCGCGTCCTGAAAACAGCCAGGGGGGATGTAACGCATCATGGCCAAAATCCCCAGCGCCATCGGCAGGTCGTAACGCGGGCCGACTTTTTTAAGGTCGGCGGGTGCGAGATTGATGATCACCGTCCCCCGGGGGAAGCGGAAGTCTGAATTTTTGACCGCGCTGGTCACGCGTTCTTTGGCCTCCTGTACAGCCGCGTCCGGGAGCCCCACGATAATCACCTTGGGGTTGCTGGGGCGCCGGTCGACTTCAATATCCACTAAAAATCCCTCCAGGCCGTGGAGTTCAATGCTGGTCAGTTTTGATGGCATAACGCTGGTTCATTAGGATGCAAAAAATTCAATTAAATACAAATATCATTCGAGGAAGACTTTATATCATGGTATTTTTAGTGGTGTCAAATTTTTTTCTTCACGCGTATATATCACCCCTTCTTTATATCTGGGGTAAGAGGGTAAGTCATTATGAAGAGGGAAGCGGGGAGAAGCATTTCAGATTTTAAAATTTTGACTTGCATACATGCGCGCCCCATCATTCCGGGGTTTGCGGGCCCTAAAGGGCCGATCAATAGGGCTCCGCTCTACTCAAAGTAAATTTTCTGCGCAAATTTACATTTCGTAGCCCTGCACTTCAGTCGTCCCCCTTCGCCCATGGCTACGGAGGACTTCTTACGCTCCGGAACGCGTCGCTCGCTACTTGTCCAGAAGGGCAAAAGAAAAATTAAAACAAAAAGAAAAGGGAAGAAAGAAAATAAATTGACCAAATGACCATTGACGAAAAATTCATGTCACAGGCTTTAGGCCTCGCGCGCCTCGGCGGCCGCGCGGTCGCGCCGAACCCCATGGTAGGGGCGGTTATCGTCAAAAACGGTAAAGTAATCGGTAAAGGTTATCATGAACAGTTTGGCGGCCCGCACGCGGAAATCAATGCCATCCAGTCGGTTAAGCGAAAATCAGACCTGGAGGGGGCTACGATATACGTAACGCTGGAGCCCTGCCGGCATTTCGGCAAAACACCGCCCTGTCTGGATTTTATTGAAACGATGGGAATCGGCCGGGTGGTCTGCGGATCGCGGGATCCGTTTCAAAAAGAGTGGAAAGCTGAAAGCGGAAAGTTGAAAATCGCATTTTTAAGAGGATTGGTTGCCAAACAGTGTCGGGAGCTCAATAAATTTTACTTCACCCGGGTCACCAAAAAACGGCCTTACATCACAGTTAAAATCGCACTGTCGGCGGATGGATTTGTGGCAGGTTCGGCTGGCCGTCCGGTACGCTTTACCACAGCCAAACAAGACAAAGAAGTCCACAGGTTGCGCGCTGAGCATCAGGCGATTATGGTCGGCATCAATACGGTCTTGTCCGACGACCCGCGCCTGACCGTTCGCCTGGTCAAAGGGCCGGACCCGCTGCGGATTGTCGTGGATTCTAACCTGCGCACCCCTCCGTCCGCCAAGGCGCTGAAGGATGATAATCATCTGATTGCCACCTGTCGCAAGCGGGGGCGGAAGGGGATGAACATCTGGGCAAGCCCCACCCAAAAACAGGTTAGCCTCAAAAAACTGTTTGCCTATCTGGCCGATCAGGGTATTTCGTCCGTTTTGGTCGAACCCGGGCCGACATTATACCGCTCACTAAAAAAACAGGGGCTGATTGATGCGTTGGTGGTTTATCGGAGCAGGAAGAAGCTCAAACAGGGTCTGAGGCTTGATTTATAAAATGTCTTAAAGCAATTCTGCTAGTTGTTTTTTTTCGGGCACAGGCTGCTCACTTTTAATTTTGTATACCTTATTAGCAGCAACTGATCTTAAAAAAAGCGCTAAATTTTTTTCAAGCCCGGTGTAGACAATATCTTTTTTGGCCATTTCTTTAAATCTAACTAATTCGTCAGCAGCTGACCTGGATATGAACTCAATTCCATTAAAATCAATAATGACCTTGTCGATATCTTTACTTAATTGCCTTACTTCATTCTTAAATAGCGAAATTACATCTCTTGAGGTGATGACAGGAACTTCAGTGGTTTTGATGACAGGTATTCTTCTTTCCATTGGAATTTAAATTATTCTAAATATAAGTTGATATTTACGGGAGATGTCGGTCGTGGAAATTTGTAATAAATCAAAGTCCCCTGCCAATTAAATTCCGGGATAACTGGGGATATTTCATCCTTTCCCCTGACGGCGTATGCTGACTGTCCTGATATTAGCATAAATTCTCCACCAAGTCCTCTACAAATCAAGTCTTTAGATGTGCGCAGACCGAAACCCCTGTCTGACGATTTTGTTGATTCACCCGCCATAGCATGCGCCAAAGCTGTTTCATAATCTAAACTTAGGCCTAATTCGTCTTCATAGGCCTGTCTAATTCCTCTACCAGTATCTGCGATACAAATTTCCAGACAATCCGTCTTCTTGAAATGCTGTGCATAAATTAAGCCAATGTTTTTTTTGCTGTGTTCAAATATATTCTCAACCAATTCGGATATCGGATAATAAAATGCACTTTTAAGGCCTGCCTCATTTTTAATAAATTTTAATATGAGATTGAAAAAGCGGTAGAGCATTTTTTCGCGTTCATTTGGCGCTCGCGTTTTTTGAATAATGGTAATAGGGGTGGCAGGCCCTGCTAGCTTATAATTTCCCATTAAAGGGTTTGTGCCAGTCGGGAATTCAATATCTTCTAATAGCTTTCTAAGGCCGGGGTTGTCTGGTGCGACTATTTTACTTCCAGTTGCCCTGGTGTAGGCGCTAATTGCCATGGCTAAAGCAGGGTGGATTTTATCTAATCTCTTTAGATTAAAAACAACCTTTTTATCAGGTTTTGATAATTGTTTCAAAGTGCAATAAATCGAATGCAATTCGTGAAATATGTCTTCCCCACTAGCTTTTTCGACAACAATTTCTTGCATTGCAATGAATAAAATGGCGGAGAGAGGGGGATTCGAACCCCCGCGGGGCCGATAAGACCCCCTACAGCTTTAGCAAAGCCGCCCCTTCAGCCACTTGGGTATCTCTCCGCGAGCGT
>CAZIDW010000069.1:1894-6539 GCA_964538225.1 uncultured Candidatus Peribacteria bacterium | reverse complement strand
TACAGAAAAAGGCCGGCTGAAAGAAGGAATACAGCGTGAGGAAGTTGGTAGAATGATTATTCGGCGGGATTATTCATCCGCTAACACCGCTTTAATTCTCCGGATGCCGGCGCTGGAAGATTGTTCTTTTTTGATCTTAAAGATTCCCAGTTCTCCCAAATGCTCCACATGCGGGCCGCCACAGATCTCCCTGCTCCAGCCGGGAATGGTGTAGACTTTGACTTTATCGCCGTATTTGCTTTCAAAGATGCCGATGGCGCCGGCTTTTTTGGCTTCTTTTACGGTCATAGTCTCACACTGGACCGGAGCATCCGCGGCGATGGCTTCATTGACGTATTTTTCCACCGCTTCGAGCTGTTCCGGCATCATTTTTTCCGGGTGGCTGAAGTCGAACCGCAGGCGTTCCGCGGTGATGTTGGAGCCGCGCTGTTCCACGTGGCCGCCGAGCACTTTCCTGAGCGCCGCGTGCAGAAGATGGGTGGCCGTATGCAGTTTGGTGGTGATTTCGGATTTATCCTGCAGGCCGCCCGCGAATTTCTGCTGGGCGCCGGCGCGGGATTTTTCCTGATGTTCTTTAAAGGCTTTTTCAAAGCCTTTCCGGTCCACTTCAAGCCCCCGCTCGCGGGCCAGCTCTTCGGTCATCTCGATGGGAAACCCGTAGGTATCGTACAGATGGAACGCGTCGATGCCGTGAAGGGTGCGGTCCACGACTTTTATCACCCGTTTTTCAAATTCCTTCAGGCCGTGATGGAGGGTTTTCTGAAATTTCTCCTCCTCATCCTCAAAGGTCTTCAGAATCTCCTCTTCATGTTTGAGTTCCGGGTACACATCGCCCATCAGGTGGATGACTTTTTTGGCGATGATACGGGTAAAGGCGCTCTCGATCTCCAGCAGTTTGCCGTGCCGGATGGCCCGGCGGATCAGCCGGCGCATCACATACCCCTGGTCCACATTGCTCGGCTTGACGCCGTCCGCGGCCATGAAGGCGGCCGCGCGCAGGTGGTCGGCGATGATGCGGTAAGATTTTTCGGCATCGGTGTACGGGATCTTAGTGAGCGCGCTGATCTTTTCGATGACCGGCTGGAAGAGTTCGGTGTCGTACACGCTTTTTTTCCCCTGTAAAACGGCCGCGACCCGCTCTAAACCTAATCCTGTATCGACATTTTTCTGCTTCAGCGGTTCGAATGTTCCGTCTTCTTTTTTGCTGTACTGCATAAAAACATCGTTCCAGATCTCCACCCAGTTATCTTCATCATTGCCGGGGTTGGAATCTTCAGGCGGCGTGCCGCCTCCTACCCAGTAAAACATTTCCGTATCCGGACCGCAGGGACCGGTCTGGCCGGCCGGGCCCCACCAGTTTTCGGATTTAGGCAGATAGGCGATCTTGTGGGCCGGGATGCCGTGCTTTTTCCAGATATCAGCGGATGCCTCATCACGCGGGGCGTCGTCATCGCCTTCAAATACCGACACCGCCAGTTTTTCAAGCGGGATGTCCAGCCATTTTTCACCGGTCAGGAATTCAACGCTCATGGCAATGGCTTCCTCTTTGAAATAATCCCCCAGACTCCAGTTGCCCATCATCTCGAAAAATGTCAGATGGGTGTCGTCGCCCACTTCATCGATATCGCCCGTGCGGATGCATTTCTGGCAGTCGGCCAGGCGTTTGCCGCCGGGGTGCGGTTCACCGAGCAAATAGGGGACAAGCGGATGCATGCCGGCGGTGGTGAAAAGCACGGTGGGGTCGTTTTCCGGCAGTAAGGGGGCCGATGGGATGATGGTATGGTCTTTTTCTTTGAAAAATTCCAGGTATTTTTGGCGTATTTTTTTGGCTTTCATAGTGTAATTTGTAATTTGTAACTCGTAACTCGTAAGTGCTAGCAATTTTAATTAAAATAATCAATTACTAGTTACGTCCCGCTTGCGGAACAGATTACAAATTACGAATTACGATGGCGTAGCCATTTTATAGCGTTCGCTTATCAGAGACAAGGCGGTTATGCTTTAAGCATTGATTTTTTGGGTGATATTTGGTATAATATTTAGATTACAACAAAAAATAAATGCGCTTTTATTTTAAAATCATCTCCGGAGGACTGCTGACCGCTTTTATGCTCGTTTTGGCTGTGTGGGCCGTTAAAGCGCCTTTTTCCGCTGCGGATGTGAATGTGGTCTCGTCCGGCGTGTACGTCACCGTTTGTGGTGACGGCGTGGCCGAAGGGGATGAGGAATGTGACGACGGAAAACATTGTTATGACGGCACTTCCTGTACGGCCGACGCGGACTGTGCGGGGATCGGTGATGAAGTCTGTATTCCGCGCAGCGGGGACGGCTGCAGTGCTTCCTGCCTTATTGAAACGGGTGGCAGTAAACCGTCTGAACCCCAGTATGTTATTTTTACCGAGATCCGCGCCCATCCGGAACAGCGTGCCGGCACCACAGGCACCAATTACGACACGACCTACGCACTGGCGATCTACACGCCGGAGGATCAGAACAGGGAACTTGCATACGAGCATTCAGAATTACTCTCTACGAATACGTCAGGGGTGAGCAATGTTTATATTGTCCCTCCTTCCGATGTGACGGCCGGGAATTACGACGCGGCGATTAAGAGCAAGGCGCATTTGAGCCGTGTGCTCGACAACGTGTATTTACAGCTCGGGGAAAATTACCTGAATTTCACGAATACGACCAATTCCTCCACGGTCGGTTCCCGCACACTGGTAGCCGGCGACATCAGCGGAGCGGCGACGATGCCGGGGAATATGGGGGATGATGTGATCAATTCGGTCGATCTTTCTATCCTGCTCCAGCGGTTCGGCACATCCGATACGTCCGGCAACAATATCCGCGCCAACCTGAACCAGGACAGCACGGTCGATGAGACCGACCTTAATATCCTTCTGGGGAATCTGGATGAGGAAGGGGACCTTCGGAATTTTTAATTTTGACCCATTAGTTCAATCATTTAATCACAGTTTAATTTTGAAAACCGTTCGCCGCAAACCACTGGCCCTCCGCCTGACCGCGTTCACGCTTGTGATGGCGCTCAGCCTGTCCGTCGCGTCCGCGGCGGAACCCAACGGGGATTATTTTGAGATTCTGGCTGACCCGTTCACCGGCGCGGATGACACAGGCGACGGCGGAACCGGTGATCCGGCTGATTTAAATTATTTTTATGTGGGCCAGAGCTTTGACGGCGCTATTGCCATCAATTCTGACGGCACCACAGCGGCGAATATCTGGATCGATTACGACCCCGCGCTGGCGCAGGCCGGCCAGGTTTCCACCGGCACGTATTTCAGCGACTGGCAGAATCAGACGGTGGCCGACGGCCGTGTTAAATCCACGGGTTATAATTTTCCGGTGCAGAATTCTAACGGCACCGGGGATTTCGGATCGGTCGCCTGGACGATGCTGAAACCCACCGCCGCTGATTATGGCACAGGCTCCCTGGCGGCACTGGACATAAACACCGGCACGATCGGCGAGACCACGGAAAGCAATATTGCCTTAAACGGCGCGGATATCCTGGACGGCGCGGAGGATTTTCAATTCCATATCTGGGCGGATACCAAAAAACCCTACGCGCAAAACCCCTCCCCGGCGAACGGCGCGGAAGGCATCCCGGTGGACGCGGTGTTCACTTTTGACCTGCTTGATTCCCTTCATGGGGAAGGGGATGACAGCGGTGTGGGTACCGGCGTGGATATCGATTCAGCCGGCGCAGACCTGACAGCTGATAACGGCGCCGGTCCGGTCAGCTTAAAAGACCACCTGTCCCATACCTGTTCCGGCGTCTGGGGATCGAATTTGTGCCAACTGACGCTTGAACGGCCGCCCGCAACCGCGTTTGCCGGAGACACCCGCCGCTGGAAATACGGCCGCACCATCACCATCACGGTGAGCGGTTATAAAGACCTGGCTTCTGCCAATCAGGACCAGCTGGGCGATACCAACGGCCCCAATACCATGAACCCGGCGGCATTCACTTTCACTACGGAAGCAGACACGGAAGCGCCGCGCCTGTTTAATGTTCAGCCGGCTGACGGCAGCGCCGACCAGCCCCTGAACCCGATGATCTCATTTGATGTCTTTGACCGCAAGTCGTTCCCGGACGGCATGTCAGGGTCAGGCATGAAGGCCGGCACCTGCCGGATCACTCTTTCCTCCCCGTCATTCGGTTCCCGGACGTATCAGGGCGGCGATGAAGAAGTCACAGCGACCGCTATTGATTACGGACGCCATTTTATCATCGATCCGGCGGAGGATTTCGCCTCGAATGAGACGGTGACCATCCGTATCCGCGGCTGTGAGGACATGGCCGGGAACCCGGTGGCAGAACAGGTCCGGACCTTCCAGACGGTGATTCTGGACAGCGATGGGGACGGAGTCTTAGATTCAGTGGATAATTGTCCGGCTGTTGAAAATCCCGACCAGGCCGACCAGGACGGCGACGGCATCGGCGACGCTTGTGATGACGATGTGGACGGCGACGGCGTGCTGAACGACGACGACAACTGCCGGGTCACCCCCAACCCCGACCAGGCCGACCAGGACGGCGACGGCATCGGCGACCTGTGTGATGATGATGTGGACGGCGACGGCGTGCTGAACGACGACGACAACTGCCGGGTCACCCCCA
>CAZIDW010000069.1:0-1794 GCA_964538225.1 uncultured Candidatus Peribacteria bacterium | reverse complement strand
ACCCCGACCAGGCCGATCTGGATGGCGACGGCATCGGCGACCTGTGTGACGATGATGTGGACGGCGACGGCGTGCTGAACGACGACGACAACTGCCGGGTTACCCCCAACCCCGACCAGTCTGATCTGGATGAAGACGGACTGGGGGATGCCTGTGATCAGGAGGTCGACCAGGTGACGTTTAATTTTAAGGCAAAACCGGAAAAGCGCGCCGTGACCGAAGGGCCGAACCTGGGCCTGGCCGCGGATGTGAGCTTTTATCATCAGGATATCGGTGACATGACGTTAAAACAGGCCGTCCTTCTGGATGATTACGGTATGCTGGAAGACTTCACCACCGACCAGCTGAGCATCGGCAGTTACCATATCGCGCTGAAAGGCGAGAGCCATCTGAACAAGGTCCTGCGGGAGGTGATAATCGGTGTGAACCCCGCCCCCATCGACCTGGATTACACCCTGGACGGCACGTTTGAACTGGTCGCCGGGGATGTGTATCCGGACAATCGGATCAATTCATTTGACATCACCACCATGCTGATGACCTACCGCACCAGCGGCGTGGACCCGGCAGACCTGAATAAAGACGGCTGGATCAATTCGCCGGATATCGCCCTGCTTATCCTGAATTATTTTAAGGAAGGGGATGAGTTTTAATTTTCAATAACCAAATTTTAAATTTTTATTTCGTTTTCATTTAATTTTTTAATCTTCCATTCTCCGTAGTGCAGTTAAATCCTTCGATGCGCTACGAGATAGTCAATAGAGTTACCAACGTTTACTACGAAGGATGAATCCATCTTTAATTTTCAATCTTTGACCAGGATTACGCTGATTCAAATGATTAACATGATATATCTGTTTGAATCACAAAAATTATTTAATCAGCGGTCAAAATCATAATAATCAGTGGTCATCAATCATGGTCCATCATAAAAATCATTTAATCATAGTTTAATTTTCAATAACCAAATTTTAAATTTTTATTTCGTTTTCATTTAATTTTTTAATCTTCCATTCTCCGTAGTGCAGTTAAATCCTTCGATGCGCTACGAGATAGTCAATAGAGTTACCAACGTTTACTACGAAGGATGAATCCATCTTTAATTTTCAATCTTTGACCAGGATTACGCTGATTCAAATGATTAACATGATATATCTGTTTGAATCACAAAAATTATTTAATCAGCGGTCAAAATCATAATAATCAGTGGTCATCAATCATGGTCCATCATAAAAATCATTTAATCATAGTTTAATTTTCAACTTTAGTACGATGTTTACTTTTAAGTCCACCATCATGAAAAAAACAATGCTCAGGGGCGTTTCCCTGGCCGCCGCGCTGGTACTGCTGGCGCCGTCGGCCCTGGCCGCCCGTTATACGCTGACCGATAACAACAGCCTTGTGAAAGGCTGCAGCGGCACTATCGAGATCAAGGTCGATACCGAAGGCGCCGATGTTATGGCCGGGGATACCACGCTTTCCGCGAACCCCGCCACTGTGTCAGTGAACCAGCTGACCATCGGCACCCCGCTTCCTATGCAGGTCTTTAACCAGGTGGAGGACGGAGAGCTGAAACTGAGCGGCGCGCGCCTTCCTATGAGCGGCCCGTTCAGCGGTACCGGCACGTTCGGTTACATCAATTTCACGCCGGCGATGACTGCTGACAATGTGAGTTTTGATTTTTCACAGAATCTTAATATCGATAACAACCTGGTGGATGAAAATATCAATAACGTCCTGGATGAAGCGGTCAGCAAAACGTACAATGTCCGCGACCGTTATAATAAGGATATA
>CAZIDW010000068.1:0-6650 GCA_964538225.1 uncultured Candidatus Peribacteria bacterium | reverse complement strand
AACACTTTAGGGCTTTACCCCGACGCAAGCGTCGAAGAATTCTTATCGATTAATTGAATTCATGTTGACCCTGAAGATTTTGAAAGGTCAATACTTTACTCCAGTCCTTCAAAAAACTCCCAGATGGCTGAGCCGGCGTTGTCGGGCCAGGTGTGGGGGTAATACACCCCGCCATACCCTGTATCATCGTTGTGCGGACACCAGATGAGAGGGGCTATTTCATTGCAATCCTGATACGCCACGCAATTGTACTGGCTGGGGTTCGTGGGGACGGTTTGCGTACTGCACTGATTCTGGCTGATGAGCTGGTCGCGGGCGGTCTCGCCGGTACTGAACGGAGCCAGACGATCTTTAGGGTTATGCATCACCATGGCGGCCACCGGACCGGTGCAGTTGTTGAGGGTCGTTCCCCCGCCCACACTGCCGATGGCCCGGATCACATTCCCGCGGGCGCAGGATAAGGAATTGGTGAACCAGGCGCCCAGTGAATGGCCGACCACGTAAATACGGTCTTCGTCGATGCAATAATTATCGGTAAAGGTCTCGACGATCTTATCGAACAGGGCGAAATCCCTCAGCTGGTCAGACGGGTCGCCTGCATCGCTCCAGTTTCGGGGGCTGGTCGCCTCCGGCAGACCGCTGGGGTAGACGATGATCGCTTTGCCGGCTGTTGCCCTGTCCAGGCCATAATACCCCTGTACCATCGAATTGGAATTGGTGCGGCCATGGGGGGCAAAAATAAAACTGAGGGGGGTGTTTTTGCTGTATCCGCCGGGGACGACAGTGATGAAATTCCGCTGAATGCCGTTGAGCATCACACTGGTTATTTTGGGGCTGGGCGGGTTTTTGCCGCACCCGGCGGACCGGCTGTCATGGACACCGGTGAACTCTTTAATCCCCTCTTTATCCAGCATCAGCTGGTGGATGAGATACGCCATTTCCCCCCTCGTCATGTTTTTCTGGGGCAGGATACTGTAGCGGGAGAAAATATTGCTGTCGTGCGCAAAATCGATGTATTTCTGGTACCAGGGATCGTTTGCGGAACCGACCGTAACGGGAAAACTTTCAATTCCCATTTTCAGCGCCTCCACCATATTCACGTTCTGAGCTGGCTTAAACTTGCCATCGGGATACCCATCGATAATCCCCTCCTCCTTGGCCAGGCAGACGTATTTGGCAAACCAGTCCCCGCGCACATCCGGGAAGCAATTAAGACGGTGGCCGATATCTCCTTCAAAGCTGGCCCCCAGGATGATCTTCATGATCTCGGCCCGGTTCACTTCCCGGTCAGGGCCGAACGTGCCGTCGGGATACCCTTCCACCACCCCACGATTGTATAAAAACTCAATGCTTTCCTCGTACGGATGGCCTTCCGCGTCCGCGAAAATGACCTGCGCCTCAGAGAAGGGCATTTGAGTGAATAAAATGACGCTAAAAACCGTGAGTGCGATAATGACTCTTTTTAGCTTTGTTAAATGATTAATCATATAAACTGGTTAGAAAACAGGACTAAGGACACAGAACACAGCTGCCATATTGAATATTTGCCACAATTGAAAGAAGGGCGGCTGAGTCCTGTGTCCTGTTTCCTGTGTCCTTATTATTTAAAACGATCCGGATGGAAAAACATTACACTGTTCCTGCGGCACGCGGCTGAGTTCACAGATCAGGTCCCAGTCATCATCCGGGGCGGAGCGGTTGTAGGTTTTTAGCCCGCATGTCTGGCACACATGGATGACCCGGACGCCTTTTTTCTTGTTCATCTCGATCCCCACCGGCTTCATCATCCCCCCGCATTCGGACGCGCGGTCGCCCGGCGTGTCTAAATCGACATGCAGCGACCACAGGCAGTACGGGCAGTGGTTCCGGCAGCTGCCTTCGGGGTGGGGTTTCACATCCATTTTACATTTTACGCACGTGAAGCCTTCGTTGATGGTGATGGGGTTTTTTCGCTGTTGCATATTACCGGTTGAGGACCCCATTGAGGACCCAATTGATGGTTTTTATTCTACCTGTCAATCAATGGGTCTTCCATTGGGTCTTCCATAGGTTAAAAATTAAGTCCACATCTTCTTCATATATTCCTTTACGCACCGGTGGGTATTAAAGTACGCGCCCAAGGCGATAGCGTGTTTCATGCGATCCGTCCATTCGTCTTTGCGGTTGTAGTAACAGTCGATTACGTCTTCCAAAGTGTTGTACAGCGCGTCGGCATCCACCCTGTCTTCACGGGGCTGGATGATGGCGGACGGCTCCTGGCCGAATGCCCACCCGCTTTTCGGATCCATCTCGTGCCCTTCGATCCACCAGCCATCCAGAATCGAAAGATTGAGGGCGGCATTTAAAGCGGCTTTCATCCCACTCGTTCCGCTGGCTTCCATGGGAGGCTGGGGGTTGTTGAGCCATACATCCGTTCCCCGCACCAGATACTGGGCCGTGGCCAGGTTGTAATCGGAACAGACAGCCACTTTGACCTGGCCCCGCAGGCTGTGTCCGAAATGGCTCAGTTCATTTAAAATCCGGATGCCGTATTTATTGTCCGGATGGTACGGACCAGCAAAGATCAGCTGGAGCTTTTCGTACCCTATGTCCCGCAGGCGTTCCAGGTTCTGGAAGATCAGCAGCGGGCGTTTGTACGATACAAAACGCCGCGCGAACGTGATGGTGAGGGTATCCATGTCAAACAGGTCATGGTCTTCCAGCTCGTTTCCGGGGATAGGAAAGAAATCTGGATTGTTATTGATGTGGTCGATGAGCACTTTTTTGCCGGTATTATGAGCCTGTTTCACGGCGTTATCCGGCAGACTGACCGCCTCTTTCAGCTTTTCCGGGTCTTCCGCCCAGCCCGGCAGTTCCTTATCGAAAAGACGGGTCATGCTCTGACCGGCCCAGCTTTTTAGGTGAATGCCATTGGTGACTTCTTGAAATGTATACTCCGGGAACATTTGGTTGCAGATTTCCGCGTGCTTACGGGCCACCCCGTTCACTTTCCGGCTGAGTGATAAAGCCAGACGGGTCATGTTGAAGTCGTCCTCGCCGGCCAGTTTTTTGATGTGCCAGGGCACCTTTTCAGTCAATACCTGGTGGACCAGATTGTAATCAAAATGGTCGTGGCCGGCCGGCACCGGCGTGTGGGTGGTGAACGCGCATAGCTTCTTTACCGGTTCATCTTTAAAATCATTTTCTTTCAGAAGCGCCAGCGTCAGCAGAGCCGCATGTCCTTCGTTCATATGGAACGTTTCAATGTCATGATGCCCCAGTTCCCTCAGCATCCGCACGCCCCCGATCCCTAAAATCGCCTCCTGACACAGGCGGCTGTAACGGTCGTTGGCGTACAGGTCTTTAGTGATATCGCGGTCCCAGCGTTTGTTTTCCGGCAAATTCGTGTCCAGAAAATAGATGGGGATGTCCCCATTCTCCCCTTTTAACGTGTATTCCCACACGCCGATCGTGACCAGACGGTCTTCGATATGCATCTGCACGGTTTCCGGCCGTTTCTTAAATTCCTGCCCCGGTTTAAACGCGTACTGAGGAGCTTCGCTCGCATGATACATCAGCGTGACCCCGCACACCGGCTCATCCAGATCCGCGCAGGATTTCAGGATATCCGCCGCCAGCACCCCTAATCCGCCCGCGTAATTGGGCATCTCGGATTTCAGGGCGATCTCCATTGAAAAGTAGGCGATTTTTGCGTTTTCTGACGACATAACTGTTTTAATTTTTTAATAGTTATCATTTGTAATTTGCTCCCCCGTGGCAAGCACAGGGTCGCGTAACTTGTAACTCGTAATTTTTGTTTTTTATTTTCATAAATTACAAGTTACTAGTTACGAGTTACAAATTACAATTAGTTATTAAATTTAAAATGCATCACATCCCCATCCTGCACCACATAATCCTTCCCTTCCATCCGCAGTTTTCCTTTATCGCGGGCTTCCTGCTCCCCCTTAAACGCCACAAAATCATCGTAGCTGATGGTCTCGGCTTTGATAAAGCCTTTTTCAAAATCCGTGTGAATCACGCCGGCCGCCTGCGGGGCTGTAGCACCCTTTTTCACCGTCCAGGCGCGGGCCTCTTTGGGGCCGGCCGTGAAGAACGTCATCAATCCCAGCAAGCGGTAAGCGGCCCGTATAAAAGCGTTCAGACCCGATTCTTTAAGACCTAATTCATTCAAGTATTCCTCCGCTTCCTGATTATTAAATCCGACCAGATCCTCCTCTACTTTCGCGGAAATGGGCAATACCTGCTCATGAGGCCCCAGATTCAGGTCTTTTTTGACTTTTTCCGTATCAAAATCCGCTAATCCTTCCTCTTTCATGTTGGCGATATAAATAAACGGCTTATTGGTCAGTAAGTGAAGTTCTCTGATAAATTCCTGCTCTTTTTCCGAAAAATCGAGGTTGATGGCCAGTTTTTCCGCCTCCAGATGTTCTGTTAACCGATTCAGCATTCCGACTTGGGCGATGAGTTCTTTGTCGCCGGATTTGGCCTTTTTTTCGGTTTCCGACAGCCGCCGGTTCACCGTGTCCAGATCCGCCAGAATGAGTTCCAGATGGATGACGTCCATATCCAGTTTCGGGTTCACGCCCCCATGCACGTGGGAAACATCCGGATCCTCAAAAAACCGCAGGACCTGGGCGATGGCGTGGCATTCCCGGATATTGGCCAGGAATTTGTTGCCCAGCCCCTCCCCTTCCGAAGCGCCTTTGACCAGCCCCGCGATATCCACAAATTCCACCACTGCCGGAATGACATTTTCCGGCTTTACCAGCTCCGCCAGCACCTGTAATCGCTCATCCGGCACTTCCACCACGCCCACGTTCGGATCGATGGTGCAAAACGGGTAATTGGCCGCCTGGGCGCCCCGGCTGCGCGTCAGCGCGTTAAAAAGGGTGGATTTTCCCACATTCGGGAGGCCGACGATTCCAATCTTCAAACTCATATCTTTAAAATAATTAACAAAATGAGGATACAATTCCTCTTATTTTTCTACAAGTTTAAATCCGTACAATAACCACTCCCCAAGATTCCTTATCCCTGCTTTTCCCGTCCGCCTCACGGCGTCCGATTGCGTCTTTTTTTCTGTAATGCCGTTTTTCTTTGCACTTTTGGCGCCAAAAGTGCCAAAAACGCTGGGGGTCCGCGAGCCAGTTAATCATCGTGGTGCAGTCTGCCATCGCTGGGCACGGCCGCTAGTAAAATGCGAGTAATGCGTTCCGAAGAGAAATGAGTCTGAGTTTACGAAGACGAATGGAACAAAGGACTTCTGAATTAAATTTTGGTTACAAAATTTGCTGAAGAAGAGCATTACCCACTTGCCCCCCAGACCCCCTTTTGCCTTTGAACTTCTGCGGTACATCCAAAGGGGTCTGTGCTGTACAGGGCTGACGGGCTGTCGTGGTCAGGCACGGCCGCAGGCCGTGATTACCACTGGGGCCTCGCCCGGCAGTACAGCCGCGTCCCCTGAATGCACTGCCTTGAATACAGGCGACCCCTGGGGGTCCGGGGGCTATGGCCGTGGCAGACGGTGATACAAGGCGACCCCGGTGATTACACGGCTCATAGGCCCCCGGCGGCTTTTTCAAACCCCTTTTTGGCCGGTCAAAAAGGGGTTGCCCGCCCGGCGAGGGCAAAAAAGGAATACAGAAAAAGGCCGGCTGAAAGAAGGCAGGACAGTGTGAAGGGGAATTGGATTTGTGATTCCACAGAGTGGTTATTCGGCGGGGTTATTGGCAAATAAGTGACCATGCCTTTTTAAGCTCCGCCACGGTCAACTGGCCGCTGGCGGTAGCGCGAGAGGTTTCAAGAGGAGCAAACATCATCGTTCCGCCCAGGAATGGGGTGATAATACGGCTTAAAACACCCTTTTTACCCATGGCAATCAGAATATGGGGGATTTTTTCGGCCTGCAGGCGCTGGGCCAGAGAGATGACAGTAAAGGTGTTCTGCAATGAACGCGCCCTGACGGCTATTTTAGCGATGTCCGCGCCGCTTTTTTTCATTTCACGGGCGGTCTTCAGCATCCACTGGGAAGAAGGGGTTTTTTTGAAATCGTGGTGTGAGATGATGATTTTAGTTCTCTTTTTCTTTCCGATCGAAGTGGAGGAATGAATAACTTTTTTACTCAGATTTTTTGGCATATTGAAGGGGATATCCACGTATTCAGCGTCAAAATCGCACGCTTTTCCCAACAAAGCGGCCAAATCAGCCCACGAACCCTTAAAAGCGCCCTTTTCAGCGGGTTTTTTGCAGACGACCACTAAGGGTAAGGGGGCCTTATTTATAAGCGCTTTAAGGTCCAAATCCCTGATCCGGTCGATCCACACTTCCGCCAAATCCACCTTATTTTTAAGCTCCCGGAGCCGTTTTAGGGCCTTTCCCTGCGTTTTTTCCTGAACCGGAGTGCAGATGAGCATAGTGCTGATTGAGGGGCTAATCGAAGGTCTGATCGATGGACTAATTGTAAGCAATTTAGCCAAAAACATCAATTATCTCTCAAGAGTGAAAGACTTGACAAAATCGCTAAAATTATATACAATTTACGGTCAATCAATAGCCCCCTCCACGTAGTCGCCCCTCTGCCCCCTATCCCCCCCCTTTGGCCTTTTCCGGGGCGGGGGGTTTCTTAGACCCCCCCCCCCCTGACCCCC
>CAZIDW010000067.1:0-6785 GCA_964538225.1 uncultured Candidatus Peribacteria bacterium | reverse complement strand
AACTTACAGCAATCAAGTTACTAGTTACGCCCCGAAGGGGCAAATGACAAGTTACAAATTTTGTCATATGTCAGGTGTAAACACGCGGGATTCTTTCATTAATGCGTGTCGTCACCTCGTAATTGATGGTCTGGCTCCATTCAGCCATCATCTCCGCTGTGATCTCCTCTTTTCCCTGTTTACCGATGAGTACGGCCTCATCTTCCAGTTTTACCCCCGGAATATCGGTGATGTCCACCATGATCATATTCATGCAGACTCGGCCGATGACCGGCGCTTTTTTGCCTCGTATCAGCACCGAACCCCGATTGCTGAGCAGCCGGACAAACCCGTCGTAATAGCCCACCGGCAGGACAGCGATCGTCCCGTTTTCCGGCATCTCATACGTGCAGCCGTACCCGATCAGCCCGCCTTTTTTTACGTCCTTTATCTGCGCCACCACGGTCTTCCAGGTCAGGGCAGGTTCAAGGGCGGCCTGAATACCCGCCCGTTCAGCGGCCCGTTGGGTTTTTTTGCTGGGCCACAGGCCGTAATTCCCGATGCCGGTCCGCACAAAATTAAAATGCGCTTCCGGCAGTAAAAGGGTGGCCGCGGTGTTGGCGCAGTGCCGGTAATGCGGGGCGTGGCCGCTGTTTTCCAGCTGGCGGATGGCTTTTTTAAACTGTTTCAGCTGGTACAGCGCGTAGTGGTGGTTGACGCGGTCTTCCAGATTGGCGAAGTGGGTGGAAACACCCTTCAGGACAAGTTGCGGGTGTCGTTGCAGCTGCCGGATGAAAGCAGGGATATCCTTTAGCTCAATGCCCTGGCGGTGGTTACCGGTCTCTATTTTTAGATGGACGCCGACTTTTTTCTTTATTTTTGCTAATTTTTCCACGGTCTCCGGATTATATACCACCAGTTCCGTGTTGACCGGAAGATTTTTAAGGTCGGACAGGGGAGTATAACCGATAATCAGCAGGGGGCATTTGATTCCTGCCCCCCGGAGGATTTTGGCTTCGAACAAAGCATTCACACATAAATAGTCCGCGCCGGCTTTCAGGAAGACCCGGGCACAGTCAATAAGCCCATGGCCATAAGCATTGGCTTTGACCGCCGGCGCCAGAACAACATCTTTTCCGACGAGCGAGCGGAAGGTTTTGATGTTATGAGTAAGCGCCTTTTTGCTGATGTCGACCCGGCTCAATTCCATAATAGGCATTAAAAAAAATAGTCACCGATTGTTATTCAGAGTCCTGCAAAACAGGGCGAAGAATTTCACCTTAATACTATACACCAAAAAAACCTAAATCAATTATGAATAACGGTTAGACTTATAGATATCTGATTAACTGGGAAGATTCTTCACTGTGCTCTGAATGACAATCGGTGTCCTTATTTAGGAATAAATTCGTTTCAGGTCCTGATCGATGGATGTCAGGATCTTTCCCGGAACATGCCCCGTCCATTGCTGGATGTGTTCCAGAGTTATTTTTGATTTCCCGTGCCGCCCCAGTAAAGTAACCGGGTCTTCGGGGTCGAGGTTTTCAATATGTGTCACATCCGCCATGATCATGTTCATATTCACCTTGCCGAGGACGGGACATCGTTTTCCCTTGATAATGACATAGCCGCTATTACTCATTTCGCTTAAGTACCCGTCGCAGTAACCGACAGTGATGATCGCGATTCGCCCCTTATGGGGCATTTTATACTTCCGTCCGTAACCGATGGAACCTCCTTTTTTCACCTCCTTGACCTGGGCGACCAGGGCTTTCCAGGCCAGGGCCGGTCTCAGGTCGATCCGGACTTCTTCCCGCTTAGCCCGGATACGGGTCTTTTTACTTGGCCAGTACCCGTAACAGCCGGTTCCGACCCGTACAAAATTAAAACGCGCTTCCGGCATCGCCACGGTGGTGGCTGTATTAGATGCGTGGATATATTGAGGGAGGACGCCCATATGGTCTTCAATGGCCGCCAAAGCTTCTTCAAACCGTTCAAGCTGCCTGAAAGCAAAGGTGGGATGAAGGCGCCTCTCCAGATTGGCGAACTGTGTCGAAACCCCCTTTAGCTCTATGTTCTGATATTTGGCGATCTGTTCAAGCATATTAGGCAGGTCTTTTAAAAGGACGCCCTGCCGGTTACTGCCGGTCTCGATCTTCAAATGGATTTTTGCGGTTCTCTTCAGTCTTCCCAGGTTCCAGACCGTGTCCGGATTATAGACCGTCAGGTCCGCGTTCAGCCGCACCGCCTTTTTTAAATCATTTTTGGGAGTGTAACCGAGAATCAGTAAAGGGGTGCAGACACCTTTTTTCCGAATTGCGGCTACCTCATCCAGTGTGTTGACACACAAGTATTCCGCGCCCGCTCCTTCAAAAATCTTCGCGACTTGGGCAAGCCCGTGGCCATACGCATTCCCTTTGACGACCGGCGCCAAAGTAACATCCGGGCCGACCAGATTTTTAAATTCCTGATAATTGTGGATCAGATTCTGTTTGGAGATGTCGAGCCAGCTTAATTCCATGTTAAAAAAATAACGATAGTACGACGTAACGATAGAACAAAATTATAAAAAGTACCAATATTCCTTCGCTACATCGCCCCTTCGTTATTTAGAAGCGATTGCAGTATCACCTCTTACAAACAGGGGTGTATCAGACTTAACCATTCGTTTTATCTTCGGATCATTCTGGATGTTGGCGAGAGCCTGCACGCGGGCGATTTCCATGTCCCACACCTCGTTTTCCGTTAAAAGTTCGGAACGTTCGACTTCCAGATTCTTTAAAGCATAGCCCTTGGTGGCATTCCGGTTGGAATTGGCGAGATACGCAAGGCTGATAAACGTTACCAGCGCGATAATGACAAAGACGAGCGCGTTAACACCTACCTCTACTTTATGAGACAGCGGATTACGTCTCACTTTTGTGGGATTATTTTCTATATAAAGAGCTGCTGACATGAATTTGTGTGTTTGTGTGGGGCAGTTGAGGTTGATCATAGCCGCTCGGCGACCCGCAGTTTCGCGCTACGCGAACGCGGATTCTTTTCGACCTCAATACCTGATGGTATTATAGGCCGTTTAGTTAAGAGATAAAGTTTTTTTTGAAAATTACATTGACAGACTGGTAATTCCTTTGGGCAGATACAATCCCGGGTATAATAACGGAAAATGTTTTTAACAAGTCGGTCTTCGAGCGAGTGGTAGGAGATCACAGCGATCCGGCCACCGGGCTTAAGTACTTCGATTGCCTGATGGAGCGTGTTTTCCAATACCTCCAGTTCACGGTTCACGTAAATGCGGAGTGCCTGGAACGTGCGGGTGGCGGGGTGATGACCCATTTTTCCTTTAACGGCAGTCTTGATGATGTCATCCAGATGAAGGGTATTTTTAATGGATTCCTTTTTTCTTGCCTCCACAATGGCTTTGGCAATGACTCTGGAACGCCGTTCTTCGCCATACTGATAAATCAGGTCAGCCAGCTTTTTTTCGTTGTAGGTATTGATGACAAGTCGGGCGGTCAAAGGCTGGCTTTGGTCATAGCGCATATCTAAAGGACCTTCTTTACGGAATGAAAATCCGCGCTCCGCCCTGTCCACATGAGGGGAGGAAAGCCCCAGGTCGAACAGAATTGCGTCCGCTTCTCCGAATTTTTGATTTGAGATTTGTGATTTGAGATTCTCAAAGTTGTCGTGGACGAATATGACATTTTTATGTTTCGAGTTTAGAGTTTTGAGTTTCAATTTAGCTTTGGCTAAATTGTCAGCATCTTCATCAAAGGCCATCAGTTTCCCTTTTGGCCCAATAGTTTCCAGGATTTTTTTGGCATGTCCGCCTAATCCCAGAGTGCAGTCCACCACTTTGCTGCCGGCTCGAAGATTTAAAAGATCAATCGTCTCACTGAGTAAAACTGGGATATGTAGCTGTTTATCCATTGCGTTCCGATTTACATGTGACATCTGACAAAATTTGTAACTTGTAATTTACCCCTTCGGGGCGTAACTAGTAACTTGATTGCTGTAAGTTACAAGTTACGAGTTCCTAGTTGCAAATTTTAAATGTCAGAGGTCAACGGTTTACAAAAAAACCAGCCATGACACGGGGCTAATGTGTAAGTAATAGTGTGCCAGATCGCTTTGAATTTGTTATAAAAATTCATCGTATATTTTTTAGTTTTTGCCCTTTAGTTACCAATTTAAGCTGTATACATTTTTTGGTCAATAACAAATTTTGTGTTCAACTTTTGACACCGTGTCCAAGTTGTATACATTTTTGGTTCAATAAAGCGCAAAAGTAACAATTTTGTTACAGAAAAAATGGGTTGTCATATATATAAAATATTTTTTAATAAATAATTTTTTTTATTATGCTTGATGAACTATGATTTTTTCGTTATGCTTTCCTTCGCTGGATTTAAGATACAAGCTTAAAAACTTAAGAGCGTAATAATTTTAATCTTGAATCTTAAATCTTTAATCTTGAATCTGAAGCTATGCATAAAATAACCACACTGCCAAACGGCCTGCGTCTTATCATCAATCCCATCGAGGGCACCAAATCCGTCACGGTTTTATGTCTGGTGGGCGCGGGGTCGCGTTATGAGGATAAAAAGATCAACGGCATCTCCCATTTTCTGGAACATTTGTTTTTTAAGGGCGCGGAACGGTATCAGAACGCGGTGGAGGTGGCTTCGGCCATCGATTCAGTGGGCGGTGATTTTAACGCTTTTACCGGCAAGGAGTATGCGGGTTATTTTGTTAAACTGGCTTCCCGCAAAAAAGAAATCGCTTTTGACGTGATCGGTGACATGATGCTGAACGCCACGTTCCTTCCGCATGAGATTGAAAAGGAAAGGGGGGTGATCTTAGAGGAATATAACATGTATCAGGACACTCCTATGTACCAGGTGGGCTGGGATTTTGAAAAAATGCTGTTCGGCGACCAGCCCATAGGCTGGGACCAGATCGGGGAAAAAGCCATCATCAGATCCCTCACACGGGATCAGATCGTAGAGTACAAAAACGCTTTGTATACCCCGGATAACGCGGTGGTCAGTGTGGCAGGGGACATTACTGAAAAAGAAGCCAGAGAATTGGCGGAAAAATATTTTCCGTTTGAGGATAGGAAGAGGCGCTTGGAGCCGGCTCCCTACCAGCCGATTGAAAAAGGCGATAAGGCCATTCTGCAGGACAAAAAGACTGAACAAGCCCACATCATCGTGGGGGTGGAGGGCGTGCCGGCCCGCCACAGGGACAATTACACAGAAAAGATCCTGAGCATCATCCTGGGCGGAAACATGAGTTCGCGCATGTTCCAGAATGTGCGGGAGGCCAAAGGCCTGGCATATTACATTCGCACCACCACAGACGATTATACCGATACCGGCACCCTGAGTACGGCCGCGGGCGTGGATTTGAAACGGGTAGATCTGGCTATTCAGGCGATTTTGGTGGAATACCGCAAGATCATGGAGGAGAAAGTGGAAAAAGAGGAGCTGAAAAAGGCGAAGGATTTCATGAAAGGCAAGATCATCCTGCGCCTGGAAGACAGTGAGGAATACGCCCACCTGATGGGTAAACAGACCTTGCTTTTCCCTGCTATCGACACACTGGAGGACATCCTGGAAAAGATCGACGCGGTAACAGCGGATGACATTCTCCGTCTGAGTCAGGCTATTTTAGAAGAAAAAAACTTGCGCATCGCCCTGATCGGGCCGTATAAAGATAAGGAACATTTTGCAGGCCTATTGCACTACTGATAATCTGAAAGCGCGACGCCGGCGTCGCGCCTGCCTGCCCTGATAAACAGGTCGGCGGTAACCATGGATAATATAATAGAATCTTAAATCTTAAATCTTTAATCTTAAATCTACTATGGAACGAACTTTGGTCTTAATCAAGCCCGACGCGCTCCAGCGCGGTCTGATCGGCCGGGTGATGGGTTATATGGAAGACAAAGGGCTGACGCTGGTCGGTAACAAGATGATAAAACTGGACGACGGCCTGCTCCACGAGCATTACGCGCATCTGGTCGATAAGCCTTTTTTTAAAGGCATTGCGGATTTCATGAAAAGCGCTCCGGTGGTAGCCCAGTGCTGGGAAGGGAAGGGCTGTGTGGAAGTGGTCCGTAAACTGTGCGGCGTTACCAACGCGCGCGACGCCGCGCCCGGCACCATCCGCGGTGATCTGGGCATGAGTGTGCAGAGCAACCTGATCCATGCTTCCGACAGCATCGAGACGGCTGAAAAAGAAGTGCCCCGGTTCTTTAAGGAAGACGAATTATTCAGTTATAGCAAAAAGAACTACGAATACCTCTACGCCCCTGATGAAAAATAAATGTCTGAATTGTGATTGATGTGATTAAATGATGATCATGATCGATTAACATGATTTTTGACATGATTATAATGATCCTAATAATAGAATCATGTTAAATCAACAAATCATAATAATCACAGTTCAGATATCTGTTACTCAGTATATATAAAGGTGATTTTGATGATCCCCAGACTGTCTTGCTCGATCCCGATGCCGATATCTTCCCACTGGCTGTTTTTTAGCTGTGTGTTTTCGCCGGCCTGGATGACCGCGTCCGCAAAACTGGAATTTCCCATGATGTAGGTGCCCAGGGATACATTAACGCCGGCGTCACGGATGGTGTCTACCAGCGCGTTTCCGTCCGGGTCGGTAAAATCAAAGAAGTCTTCCGTCGCCATCTTTTCACTCCAAGCCTGAGCGAGGGTGTTCAGGTCGTCTTTTAAAGTCAGGTTTCCGGCTCGGCCGCTGTTAATGGATTCAAGCAAAGTATTCCG
>CAZIDW010000066.1:0-7021 GCA_964538225.1 uncultured Candidatus Peribacteria bacterium | reverse complement strand
ATAAACCGCATCCGGAAAGATGATGCGCTTTTGGGGATTTCGGTGTTTTAACATAACTCTTTTATTCACCTTTTATTCACTTAGATGCAAAAATCTTTTAAACCAAAAAAATATTCGAGGATTGTTCTTATATCATGCCAAAAAACACAATGTCAAGGTGAGCCCCCGCCTTTTTATGCAACAATTGACATCCATTTTATTTAGTTATATGTCCGAATTCCTTATTAAAGCGGTTTTTGGGGTTGTTTTCAGAGGGGAAAAATGATATAATAAATAGATTAAATATACCTTTAACAGTTGACTTTAGTTGTCAGTTGTCAGATGCCAATAAAATAAATGGACGCTGAACAGATAAAACAGTATTGGGAAATCGCCTTCGAATGGACGAAGAATTACGGGCTATGGACTCTGCTTATCGTGGTGGGCGGCTGGTATGCCCTAAAGATCCTGATAAAAATCATACGCGTCCTGTACCTGCATTTTGCAGCTAAAAATCTAGTGTATTTAAAAGTAACTCTCCCCCGCAGTGATTCCAAGATCGACCAGGAAAGACGGACGGAAAAGGACTTCAAGGAAAAAATAAGCATCATGGCCCAGCTGTACCGCGCGCTGTATGAAATCCGGGAAATGAACCTGTGGAATGTCATCAAAACCAAGATCTGGCAGGCGGACAACATCTCTCTTGAGCTGTTCCTGGAAAACCAGCAGCTGAATTTTTATGTGGTGACCAGTGAATACTACAAAGGAATTGTCGAAAAACAGATAACCACCTTTTATAAAGACGCCGATATTCAGGAATCCAAAGAAGCCTATCAGGTATTTGAAAAAGGAAAAAAGGCAAGAAGCTATTTTATGTACGCCAAACGCGCCTTCTGGTACCCCATCAACACCTACAAGGTGATGGAGGGAGACCCGCTCAACGGTATAGCCAATGTGCTTTCCAAGCTCCAAGCCAGCGAAAAGGCGGCTATCCAGGTCATCATCAACCCGGTCGCGTCAGATGACTGGCGGAACAAAACGGAAAAAGTCGGTGAACTGCTTTTTAAAAGAAAATCTCCTCCGCTGAAGATTCCGATTCCGATCATCGGTCCGATTCTGGCGCTTTTAATCAATATTATCCGTTTATTTTTGCCGGGGGGCAAAGATGGTTCAATGGCGCCAGGCGCTTCTTCAGGCGACAGTTATGTCCGTATGCTTGCGCCCAAAGAAGAGGCATACAAGAAAGTCGGTGAAAAAGCACGGCAGGTGGGTTTTGACACCTCGACCCGTGTTATTGGCGTGGCGAATACAAAAAATCGGGCAATCCAGATCACCAACAACATCAATGTGGCATTCAGCGTGTACCACGACGCGTACCTGAACTGGTTTCAGAATCGCCGTATTATTCCGATTGATTTCATCAATAACTTTTTTATGAAGTATCTTTTCAGACGCCGAATGCCGGGGATGCTGCATAAACAGTCCCTTTTCGCACAGGAGGAGCTGGCGTCTTTATTCCACTTTCCAGACTCCCGTTATAACCCGGTCCCCATCATCAAATGGCTCAAGTACAAAGTGCTTCCGCCGCCTGTGGATCTGCCGGCCGAAGGGGTGGTCATCGGCAAAAGCTTGTACCGCGGCCAGGAAAAACTGGTGCGCATCATGGCCGACGACCGTACCCGGCACCACTATATTATTGGTAAATCCGGTACCGGTAAATCAGCCTTGCTGAACTATATGGTACGCCAGGATATCTGGAACGGCGACGGCATCTGCCTGATCGACCCGCACGGCGACCTGGTCGAAGACACGCTTAAAATCGTGCAAAAGGAGCGCGCCAAGGATGTGGTGTTTTTTGACCCCGCGGACATCGAACGACCCATGGGCCTGAACCTGCTGGAAGCCCACACGCCGGAAGAGCGCGACCGGGCATCGCTGGACGCAATGGAGATTTTTATCAAATTATTCGGAAATGAAATTTTCGGCCCGCGCATCCAGCATTACTTCCGCAATGCCTGCCTCACTTTGATGGAAGATGAGGACGAGGGCGCTACCCTAATCGACGTCCCGCGGATTTTTACGGATGACGAATTCAGAAAATACAAAGTCGGCAAGACCACTAACGCAGTGGTCCGTTCGTTTTGGGAACATGAATACGCGAGCACCGGCGAGCGCGAAAAACAGGAAATGATCCCGTATTTCAGTTCAAAGTTCGGCCCGTTTATCACCAACACCACTATCCGCAACATCATCGGCCAGCCCAAAAGCGCCTTTGATATCCGTGAGATCATGGATAACAAAAAAATCTTACTCGTCAATCTTTCTAAGGGGAGAGTCGGCGATGTGAACGCTCAGCTGTTAGGGCTGATTTTCGTGAACAAAGTCAATATGGCCGCCATGGGCCGCCAGGAAATCCCCAAAGAACAGCGGAAGGATTTTTACATGTATGTGGATGAATTTCAGAATTTCGCGACCGATACTTTCGCTTCCATTTTATCCGAAGCGCGTAAATACCGGCTCTCGCTTATTATGGCCCATCAGTACATTGCCCAGCTTACCAAAACCCCTACCGGCCACGATGATACCCGTGTCCGGGACGCGGTATTCGGTAACGTGGGAACGATGATGAGTTTTAAGGTCGGCGCGGATGACGCGGAATACCTGGCCAAAGAATACGCGCCCCTGCTTTCGGAACAGGATATCTTGGGAATCGCCAATTACAGCGCCTACATCAAGCTGAATATCGACAACACCACTTCCCGTCCGTTTTCATTAAAGACCATCTGGGATCCTCAGGGGAAAGACAAGATGGCGGATGTGCTCAGGAAATATTCCCGCATGAAATACGGGCGAAAAAAGATGTTCGTGGACCAGGAGATCGAGGCGCGGCTGGGGATTATTTAACAGCAAATAGCACAACGCATGATTGTGGGGCTTCAGCTTTTGGCGGTTTTTTGGTAAAATACCGATGACCTAATTAACGAAAGAATCATGCGAAAATTCCTATTTTCTTTGCTCATCGCCTTTTTTTTACTGCCTCACACCGCCAGCGCGGCCGTTACTTTCGATCTGAATGACATCCGCGCCGTGATCGATGCGGACGATGTGGTGCAGGTCGGGAAAAACATCATTTTAGACGCCTCTCAGTCTTTTTTGCCGGACGAAGAAATACCAGCACAGTATGAATGGGATTTTGGTGACGGAAGCCCTGAGGGGACTGGTGTGGAAGTGGTGCATTTCTATGAAGAAGCTGGTGAATATCCGGTGACACTGACGGTGACTCAGGGCGAGGAAAGCAATTCCATTATCCGGAGCGTGTTCGCGTATGAAAAACTTATCCTCTTTTTAACCGATGTCACTGACCGGCAGGAAAGCGTGGAAAAGCTGACCGAAAAAGCTTTTGAAGAAGGCGTATATGTAAATGTCATCGATAGTTATGACAGCAACACGGCGTTTATGTCTGAAGAGGCTTTGTCCAAAAAACTCATTGAACAGGTGGATATGATTTCAAGCGCCAATACAATCGCTATCTGGACAACGCGCGGCAGCGGGATCAATGCCCTCACTCGTTTGGTGCGCGAGCGTCCGGATATCCAGAGATTCCTTAAAGACAAGACCATTGTCGTGATTTCCAGTAAAAACCTGAAGACGCTGGGCCGGATCATGCAAGGTAACTTTAGTATCATCAAGCCCAAACAGATTGTCCTGACCCGCGAATACGAACTGAACAATCTGATCAGTGCCCCGACCATCGAGACATTCGTCAGTGAACTGAAAGAAGGCGTATCCGAATACCGCATCATCGACGCGGAAACGCGTCACATCGGCATATGGAATTTCATGTCTTATCTGGTCAATTTTATGCTGACCCAGGGGATTCCCAGCAATACCATCGTACTGCTTCTGATGCTGCCGGTGATTGCCACGATCATCGCGTTTTTAAAGCAGGTGGTCGGCGTTACCACTTTTGGCTTGTACACGCCGTCAATTATTGCCCTCTCCTTTCTGGCGCTGGGTCTTAAATTCGGGCTGGCGATTCTGATCATCATCCTGGCAACTGGCTTCATTCTTCGTAAGGCTTTGGCGCATGTTCGGCTTCTGCACATCCCGCGTATTGCCATCGTATTCACTATTTCCACCCTCATCATTCTTCTGATGCTTGGGTTCGGGACGTATCTGAACATCCAGGAGCTGGCCTCCATTGCCGTGTTCCCTATGCTTATTATGACGACGCTGGCGGAGAAATTCGTGAGTGCCCAAAGCGGAAAAGGGGTATACGCAGCCATCCTTTTAATGCTGGAGACCACGGCTGTCTCCCTCATCTGCTACTGGGTAGTGGAATGGCAGTTCCTGCAAAATCTCATTTTGAGCTACCCTGAAATTATCCTGCTCCTGATTCTGGTCAACCTTGGGCTTGGCCGATGGAGCGGTCTACGGTTCTTTGAGTACATCCGCTTCCGCGAAGTCATGCGTCATGCAGAAGAATAATTTTGGTACCAAAATTATTCTTCTGATTTTCCATTTCAGATTTCAGATTTCAGATTCAATGTCATATTTTAAATTTTAAGATTTGAATCACAAATCAGAAATCACAAATCAGAAATAAGTATGTGGTTCTTCCATAATCCAGGTCTGCTTGGCATCAACGCCCGCAACCTGCTGTACATCAGAGCGTATAATCCCAAGAAAGCCATTATGATGGCGGACAGTAAGATCAAGACCAAAAATTTCCTGTCCGCGCGCGGAATCCCTGTGGCCAAATTTTACGCGTCCGTCCACAACAAAAAAGAATTGAATAACTTTGACTGGAATAGTCTGCCTGACTCATTCGTCGTCAAACCCAATTCCGGTTACGGCGGAGAAGGGATTCTGATCATCCAGGGGCGCAAGGGAAGGAACTGGGTGAAAAGCGATGGCAGCCTGATGACCCATGAGGCCCTGGAGCGGCATGTGGGCGATATCCTGGACGGCCGCTATTCACTCGCCAATATTTCAGACATCGCCTTTTTTGAACAGCGCCTGGAATGCCCACCGCCTTTCAGCAAGATGTCCTACAAAGGGCTGCCGGATATCCGGGTGGTAGTCCATAACCTGATTCCGGTTATGGCCATGATACGCCTGCCAACTGAAGAATCCCAGGGGAAGGCCAATGTTCATTTCGGCGGCATCGCGGTGGGGATCGACATCGCAAAAGGCGAAATGACTTACATCACCCAATACAATAAAACAATCGACAGCATTCCCGGTTACGGGCCGATCCAGGGCGCCAAAATCCCGCATTGGGAAGAGATCCTGCTCATCGCCTCCCGCGTGCAGCAGATCACTAACCTGGGCTTCGCGGCTGTGGATATCACACTGGATAAAAGCGGCCCGATGCTTTTAGAAATCAACGCCCGGGCTGGTCTGGCCGTGCAGATCGCCAACATGGCCCCTTTGCGCCGCCGGCTGGAACGCATTGAAGGCATTAAAGTGGCCACGCCCGAGAAAGGCGTGCGGATTGCCCAGGATATATTCGGCCAGAAGATCGAACCAAAAGGCGAGGAGGCCAAAAAGCCTGCCAAGCCCGTAGTCGGTAATTTGGAGCGGGTGGAGGTCATCAGCAAAAAAGGCGACCGAAATAAAAAAGTCATTGCCCAGATCGACCCCACCGTCCAGAAATCCGTGGTGGACAAAAGCATAGCGGATGAAGTAAAGCTTGAGGAAGGATATTGTAAATTCAATCTGATCGGCCACCGCATCCAAACCGTCGTGGATGTAGCGGATTTCAGCCATAAGAAATATAAAATGGTGATCGGCCAGCGCGACCTGAGGGATTTTTTAATCGATCCCACCAAACACATGGAAGCTGAAAAAACCACGGGCGAAAAAGCCGTCTCCAGCGTTGCCCATATCGTCCGCCAGTTTACGGAAGCGGATTTAAAGAAAATCGATGACGAGATTGTGAATATCGATGGGGATATTCGCCTGCTGGCGCATTTAAGGCCGGTCAACCTGCAGGAAGAGCACAACAAATTTTTGGTCGACCCCACTTATAATCCTCAATTCGAATACAAGTCGCTCGGTTTTGACCCCAATAACTTATACGCCCGCCTGAAACGAATTGAGTTCCCGGATTCACCAATCGGTATTTTATGGCATAAAAAAGCGGATGAGATCAAACGGAAGATCGGGCTTCTGGAATCCCGCGGCCAGGAAAGTTTCACGGCAAAATCCATGCACCTTTACGGCGCTCCGGGCCATGATATAGTCAGAGAAGCACTGAAAATCATCATGAATATGCCTGATGAATTCCCGGAACCCGCCAGACTGCTCAGTGCCAAAGAAGCCAAAGTATTATTCGAAGAGGCCATCAAAGAATTTGGTCTAAAAGGCTGGAGCGTGAAGATTAAAAAAGACATGGTTTCCGACGCTATCGCCGGCAAAGACAATTCCGTGACACTCATGGCAGACGCTATGTTTTCAGAAGAGCGCATGTAAGGCACCATCACTCACGAGATCGAGACCCATGTGTTTACCGCGATGAACGGCAGTCTTCAGCCATACCAATTATTTCAGCGCGGACTGGCGGATTATTTAGCTACCGAAGAAGGATTGGCGGTTTATAACCAGGAAAGGACCGAATTTGGGGAAACAGAAAAAAAGTACTGGCCTGCCTCATCCGTTGTCGGGATTTATCGCGCTATGTATGGTTCTTTTGCCGATGTGTATGCGGAACTGGTTAAACTCGGATTCAGTATGGACCGCGCCTGGAAGGTGGCGCTCAAGGCCAAACGGGGACTTGCGGACACATCAAAACCCGGCGCGTTTACTAAAGATTTTGTTTACTTCAAAGGTCATCGGATGATTCTGGATTTTATTGAAAAAGGCGGGGACCTGCGCAATCTGTATTACGGCAAGATTAATATGAATGATCTGGATATTGTCAAAAAAGTAAAAGGCCTTAAAAAACCGACTTTTTTACCTACTTACTTAAGGGAAAAAGAAAATCCCGCCGAATAACCACTCTGCAGGATTCCTTATCCCTGCTTTTCCCGTCCGCCTC
>CAZIDW010000065.1:0-7274 GCA_964538225.1 uncultured Candidatus Peribacteria bacterium | reverse complement strand
TCCAATTGAAATTTAAACAAAAATACCCCAATGGCCATAAATTTCCTCCATTCCAGTGGCAGGAATCCTTTTATGATCACACCATCCGCAACGACCGCGATTTTAATGCCCATATGGATTACATCGAATACAATCCCATAAAACATGGTCTACCGGATGACTGGCCATATATTTATACTCGTCCTTACCGGCATGGGCGGGTCAATCCAAAATATGAGGATTTGACTGACGATTCCATTTAATCCCGTATCACCGCGCCGGCGGATTTCAGGCTTTTCAGCACTTGCTGGTGGATGGCGCCAGCCTGGTCGTCGGTCAGGGTCTCCTTGTCGGAACGGTAGGTGATGGAGTACGTCAGGCTTCGTTTGCCTTTTTCAATATTCTCGCCTGTGTATTCATCCGCCAGCTCGATGCTTTTTATCAAGGACTTGTCGGTTTTTTCAATAGCGTCGGTGTATTTTTCAGCCAGGTCTTTTCGGGGGATGAGGATGCTCACATCGAGCCGGATGGCCGGATATTTGGGCAATCCTGTGAATTTAGGGGGGTGGCCCATCTCCATGGCGTGGAGTGTCTCCATGTCCATTTCGGCCACGATCACGGTTGTCCTGATGCCAAAATTTTTGGCGACCTGCGGATGCAGTTCATAAAGCCTGCCCACATTTCTACTCCGGAAAAACAGATCCGCCACTCGCCCGGGATGCTGATACGTTGATGGGTTTTTGGCGGGTTTCAGCGTTATGCCCAATGCTTCGGCCACGCCCTGCAGGTTCCGAAAATCCTCCCCCACCGTCGCCATGATAAGGCGGGCGGGCTCTTCTGCGTCATCCCCTTTTTTGTGGTAAGTGCGGCTGATTTCAAATAATCGGAATTCCTGCCGGTAACGCAGATTGTCGGCAATGGCTTCAAGCGTCCAGGGGAGCAGGCTCTGGCGCATGACCGACAGGTCGCTGGAAATGGCGTTGGCCACCTCCATACTTTCTTTGTTTGTTTCCATACCGCATTTTTTCAGCAGGTCCGGCCCCAAAAAACTGAACGTGCAGATCTCATTGAAGCCGAAAGCGGCCAGCTTATCTTTAATTTGCTTTTCCAGGGCGTGCCGTTTGTTCATAGGAATAGGCGTGAGGTCCGCGCGGGGCATGATGGAGGGGATTGCATCATAACTGTAAATGCGGGCGACTTCTTCGATCACATCCGCTTCCATACGAACATCCCCCAGACGCCAGCTGGGAACCGCAATCTCAAAGCCTTCCTTATTCTTTTTTACGCCGAATCCAAGGTCGGTCAGGATTTTTTCAATGGTTTTGCCGGAAACAGTCGTTCCCAGCAACCGTTCAATCTGAGAGTTGCGCAGTTTGATGATGCGGTTTTCCGGTTTATAGTTTTTGAATTCAACCACTTTGCTCGCCACTTTCGCGCCGGGACACAGTTCTAAAATCAGTTCCACCGACCGCGCCAGCCCTTCTTTGGCCAGTTCGTTGTCCACGCCTTTTTCGTAGATGACGGCCGCGTCGCTGATTGCGTTTAAACTGCGCACGGCTCGTCGGGTGAGTGATGGGTTATAAACGGGCGCGTGCAGGAGGATGCGCTCGGTCTTTGGGCTGATTCCGCTGTGCAGGCCGCCCATGATGCCGCATAGGTCGAAGATCTCATGGCCGTCGTCCAGAATGGTCACGCCCTCGATCAGTTCGATTTCCTCCTCATCCAGGGTGATGACCTTTTCACCTTTTTTGCTGGCGCGCATTACCCATTCCTTTCCTTTTACCTGGTCCAGGTCGAACGCGTGCATGGGCATACCGAGCTCCAGCATCACGTAATTGGTGATGTCCACAATATTGCAGATCGGCCGGATGCCGCAGGCGGTCAGCCGTTTCTGCATCCAGTCCGGCGAGTCTTTTACTTCGATTCCCGTCAGGTAGACCGCCTGGTAGCTGGGGCAGAGGGCGGGGTCTTTTATTTTGATATTGATTGGTGCAGGGGTGTTGGAATGTTGAAATCCTCCAGCCTCCTTTTTTAGGGAGGCAGAATCGGTTTTCCATTTGCCCAGGCCATTGGCCACGAATTCGTGGGCGAAGCCCCGGTGGCTGAACAGATCGGCGCGATTGGTGATGGCGTGGTTATCCACATCCAGTACCACGTCGTCCAGCCCCAGCGCTTTGTTAATCGGGGCGCCGATGGGGGCATTGATATGGCTTAAATCTACGATTTCATGTTCGTTTTTAAGAGGAAACATCTCCTCCAGTCCGATTTCCGGGCTGGAACAGATCATGCCGAAACTTTCTTCCCCGCGGATCTTGACGCGTTCCAGTTTCATCACGTCCGTTCCGTGCCATTTCACCACGGCCCCCACAGGGGCAAAGGCCACTTTCATCCCTTCTTTTAAATTCGATCCGCCACACACCACTTTCACTTTTTCCTGCCCGTTATCCACCATCGCCAAGGTCAGCTTGTCCGCGTTCGGGTGAGGCATGAGCTTATCCACTTTCCCTAAAATCATTCCCTTTAAACCTGCGCCTACGTCTTCCACGGTCTCCACCTCGGCGCTGCGGGCGGTAATGATTTCTTTTATCTTTTCATTGTCCTTTTCGGTGAGGTCGATAAAATCCTGTAACCAGTTTAAACTTATCTTCATGTCAAATAATGGAATAGCTAAATAACGTTATCCATTGTAACTTGTAATTCGTAATTTGTAACTCGTAATTTTAATAAAATATTCAAATTACACCCCGTAAAGCGGGATAAATTATAAATTACCAATTACAAGCATCATTGATACTATTTCGCAGCTTTTTTGGTAGCCGATTTAGTCTTTTTCGCCTTTTTCTTTGCTGACTTTTTTACTTCCTTTGCCTTTTTTCCGGCTTCCTCCCCTTTCTTCTGCAGGTATTCAATGGGGTGGTGCAGAAAAGCGGCGCCTTTTTCTTTCAGCGACTTAAATACATGGGATTTGCCCCCTTCTTCGCGCTGGACGAAGTCGATGATGTCGTTGGTCATGGCAAACAGTTCTTCGCCTACCACGGCCGGCGCGTCTTTCAAATGTTCGTATTTGGTGCGGTTTTTAGGCACGGCCAGCCATTTTTTCTGCCAGGCATCTACTTTTTTATTGTCAATATCGGTTTTGTTTTTAATCTTACCGAAAATATCCTTTGCGGTTTTGGCGACCGCGTTGTGCTGTAATTTATCTTTGGCCTTTTTGGCCGCTTTTTTTGGATCGGATTTCTTAGTTGGCATGTTTTTATGTTTAATGTCTGTTTTGATTATAATCCATTTTTTTAAAAACCGAAACACCGTTCCTTGCCTCCTTTGAATCCCCGAATGATTCAAGGTGGGTCTCCGCAGACACGCGCCACAGCGCGGGTCGATGTTAGGAATCCCATAGATATGGTTGTAGAGGAAATTATAAGCAAGCAACGGGTGTTCCAGTTTGATTTTATTGTAGTTTACCAGTGCCCTTTTTTGCAATGTCATTTCCGCTGTTCCGGCGGTTTTTTCGGTAAGCCCAGTTTCTCGAACACCTCTTTTTCAGTCCTTCCGGCTATATATTCCCCGTCTTTTTTTCGCGAAAACCGCTTTGGTTTTCGCGGTCTTTCCCGCAAGCGGATATTTTCCAATTTGGGGCCCAAAAGGGCTTTGCTTGCTAGCTTAATATTTTTTTGTCGCAAAAATATTTACGCTAGCCTCATTCACTTCATTTGTTCCTGTCGTCACTCATTCCGTTCCTGAACGCAAAGCTCACATTTTATCCCCGGAGGATACCCAAATTGGAAAATCCTATATATTATTTCCGCATCTCAGGTTTTGCGTATTTCATTCCCAGTTTCTCGAACACCTCTTTTTCAGTCCTTCCGGCTATATATTCCCCGTCTTTAAATAGGCCGTATTCGTTGAGCAGGTAGCCTTTTTCAATCGCGGCTTTCCGCATCATCACATTGTAATCTTTATTGCCGGTGAAGTATAAAAGCGCGGCGCCGTAACTTTCCTGCGGCACCAACCGGATGTCCACCTGCAGGTTTTCCGGGAAGATCACAAAAGCGACTTTTGTTTCTCCCTTGGCCAGAAAAGTGAGGTCTTTAAATGATTTTTCAACCTGTTCCACGGCCTTTTCCGCCGCCTTTTTGCTTCCCACCACCAGGATGTCCAGGTCGCCGACGGTTCTGGCTTTGCGGCGGTAACTGCCGGCCACGGCCGCCTTTTTAACGCCTTTGATTTTTTCAAGCAGTCTGACTAGTTTGTCCGCGATGGGTTTGACTTCTGACCGTTCATGGCGTTTCTTTTTTTTCTGTCCGGTTTCCAGCGCGCCCAGGATCTGTTTCACCAGCTTATCTCCAAAACCGTTCAGTTTGGCGATCTCACCGCTTTTGGCGTATTTCTTCAGGTCGTCTTTGGATTGGATGTCGAGATTAAGGTATAGATCGCGGACGCGGTTCGGGCCTAAATGGGGGACCTTTAAAAGGTCGCGGACGGGTTTGGGGATTTTTTTTCTCAGCTGTTCCAGATACCTGATCTTCCCGTTTTTAAGATACTGGATGATCTTGTCGGCTAGCGTGTCGCCGATACCGGGCATCTTCATCAGTTCTTTTTTACCGGTTTTTTTGGTGATGGGCTCGAATTCCTCTTTCAGCCGGCGGGCCGCCTCGCGGTAGGCGCGGATCTTAAAAGAATTTTCATTCAGGATCGCCATCAGGTCCGCGATCTCATTGAAACACTGGCTGATTTCATTGTTGGTATTTTTCATATTTTTATTATAAACGAAATGACGACATGACGAAATGACGAAGGCGCTGAATGTTATTTAAAGTTGTCATTTTTACAGGGAGCCGTTATGATAATTCCACCTTTTATGACTAATCGTATGCTGAAAAGATTATGGATCGTCCTGTTCGGCACTCTGGCGCTGTTTACGCCTTTTGCTCACGCGGTGGACGCTCCCACCGATACGGTTCGCGTGGAGGTGTTTGAACGGGATGACTGCAGTCATTGCCAGGCGGAAAAGGAATTTTTAAACCAGCTTTCCAAAACACGCGGCGATCTGATCGTGGTCTATCACGATATCGGCGAAAAGGAGCACAAAGAACATTTCATTCAGCTCACCGAACTCGAAGGCATCCCCAAGATCACTCCGATTACCATCATCGACGCGGTGATTTTGCAGGGGTTTGATACGGCGAAGACCACTGGCAAAAAACTCGAAGCCCTGATCAACAACGCCAAAGGCAAGCCCCAGTACACGTTTCAGGAATTCATCGCGGCCGGGGGGAGCCGGCAGATCGAAACGGATACCGGCACCTGCAGTATCGAGGGGGAAACCCTGCAGTGCGGGGTGGAAGCGGTGGATTACTGGGTCACGGTTCCGTTTGTGGGGCCGGTGGATGTCTCTAAATATTCCCTGCCAGTTTTATCTGTTGTGCTCGGTTTTGTGGATGGGTTTAACCCCTGCGCCATGTGGGTTCTGGTGATGTTCCTCACCATCCTCGCCGAGGCCGGTTCCCGGCGCCGGATGTTTGAGATGGCGGGGATCTTCATCGTGGCGGAGGCCGTGATGTATTACCTCATCCTCAATGTCTGGATGACCACGTGGGATTTTGTGGGCATGGACCGCATCGTCACCCCTATCGTTGGGCTGGTTGCTGTGGGAGCGGGTTCTTATTTCCTGTGGCTGTTTTACAAAAAAGACACCGCCTGCAAAGTCGGCAGTCTGGAAAGAAAGCGCAAAACGCAGGAAAAAATAAAAGGATACGCTCAGGCACCCATGACACTAATGGTCGGGCTGGGGATTTTGGGTCTGGCGTTTTCCGTCAACATCATCGAATTCGCCTGCTCGGTGGGTATTCCGCAGACTTTCACCAAAGTGCTTGATATGAGTTACCTGAGCTGGGCCGGCAAACAATTATACAACGCGCTTTACATCCTCATGTACATGGTCGATGACATCATCATCTTTATTTTAGCGCTGTACAGCTTCGATAAGATCGGCCTGACCACCCACAAATACACCCGTGCCTCCCACTTTATCGGCGGGCTTATCATGGTGATTCTGGGGGTCATTTTACTGACGAACCCCACGTGGCTGGTGTTTGGGTAAGTTTTTCTTGCCCCCCCACAGCCTGAAGCGTATACTGATTTTGGTTTATAAATAAAAACAAATCTATGCGTACACCCAAAACCCCACGCGCCCCCTTTTACTTTTTTGCTTTCATGGTTTCCGTCATGATCGCTTTGGGAGGCGTTTTTTATAATAATATTTACCCGGCCCGCGCAGCCCAGGAAGACCTTTCTTCCAGTGTCGGCATCGAGAACGCCTCCCCCGTCTTCTGGGCCACCCCGTCCGACGGCGGCTCCAGCTCTACCTCTCCCACCAATACGGGAAGTAATATATCGTTTTCCGGCAACGGTTACGATTCCAATAGCGACCAGTATTATCTGGCTCTCTGCAAGACTGCGGCCATCACCCATGGCGGCGCCTCCGCTCCCACCTGTGATGACGGGGAATGGGCCATCAGCGCTTCCGCTTCGGATTCCACGGTGGCTATCAGCGGGCTTACCTACCCTACCACCGGTTCCGAAACCTGCGGGGAATCCTGTGACTGGTACGCGTTTGTGTGCGACGCGGTAAGTGGCGGTGCCTGTTACCCGGTGGGGGGCGGGGGCGGCAGTTTTGAAGACCCTCTTACCTCTTATTGGCATTTTGATGGCGCATCATGGCTGTATACAGACACAGCGGATGAAGATGACTTTGATTATACTACAGGCGCTTTTTCTCTTGTCGCGTTTCTTCGATTCGATGCCACGTATAGTAATACAACCCAATTGATTTTTAAGAAAGGCGGAAATGAAGGAGCAGCATATTATATTGAGGGGAATCCAGACGACAACATGATTCAGGGTATAATACCAAGTGCGGCTTATTTAGCTCTTTATGGTGATTTACCGCTGAATGAAGATGTTTTAGTGGCTTTAACTTTTGATCCGGTGGTGAATGAACAAAAATTATATATTGTTGACACCAATGGTACCGATAAAGACGAACAATCTTATGAATGGTATGAAAATCCTCATGATACGAGCGATGGGCTGGGTCTGCTTTATGACAAATCAAGCTATGAATCAGGAGGTGGATCAGATGCATTTGAAGGTAAAGCCTATTGGATGGCTACTTTTTCTGACGCAGTGTCTCAGTCGGAGCTGGAAGCCTTATACAATAATACAACCCATCCTTCTGATTTATCCCCCGATCTTTATATTGATTTTCATCAAGTAGTGGCTGATGGAGAAACTTA
>CAZIDW010000064.1:0-7393 GCA_964538225.1 uncultured Candidatus Peribacteria bacterium | reverse complement strand
AAACCCCGGTGGTAATCACGGCCTGCGGCCGTGCCGGACCACAACAGCCCGTTAGCCCTGTACAGCACAGACCCCTTTGGATGTACCGCAAAAGGAAAAAGGCCAAAGGGGGTCTGGGGGGCAGCGGCCGTGCCCAGCGATGGCAGACTGCACCACGATGATTAACTGGCTCGCGGACCCCCAGCGTTTTTGGCACTTTTGGCGCCAAAAGTGCAAAGAAAAATGGCATTACAAAAAAAAGACGCAATCGGACGCCGTGAGGCGGACGGGAAAAGCAGGGAAAAGGAATCTTGCAGAGTGGTTATTGTACGGATTTGATAAAAACGAGTAGAATAGAATCATGAAACTTTCTTACCTAAAAGGAATCAGCTTCGGCCTCACGTCCGGCATTATTACTACATTGGGAATGATGGTCGGCCTGCATTCGGGCACGCATTCAAGATTAGCGGTGCTGGGAGGGGTGTTAACGATTGCGATTGCCGACGCGTTTTCTGACGCTTTAGGCATCCATATTTCTGAAGAATCCGAAAATCAGCACAGCACGAAAGAGATTTGGGAATCCACAGTGGCCACCTTTGCCGCTAAATTTGTTTTTGCTATTTCGTTCATCGTCCCGGTTTTGCTTTTTACCCTTACTCAGGCGATTTGGGTGAGCATCGGCTGGGGGATGCTTCTTTTAGGATGCATCAGCTATTGCATTGCGCGGTCGCAGAAAGAACCGGCCTGGAAAGTGATGGGGGAACACTGGTTGATCGCGGTCGTAGTAATTGTCATCACCCATTATACCGGCGAGTGGATATCGATGACATTTGGGGAGCTGGCTTAAATATTTTTAATCCGGGCCGTGTCGTGCTTAATGCTGTGAATCAGGCGGCGGATTTTGATGTATTTCCAGAATCCGAGGATGAGAAAGGCTAATCCGATCGGAATAAAAGTCCAGCCGATGATGGCAAGTACCTGGGATTTAAAGAAGCGGATAAATGAAACACCGGCTACAAAAAAAGTCAGAGCGGTCCGCATATATGCCAGCCAGGTCCGGTCGTTGGCTAAATAGGTCCGGTGGGCCCCCAGATAATCCCTCAGATTCAGATCGCCTTTGTGATAATTTTTATGCATTTTTTTCAGCATGGTCTTATTTTAGTTTTTAGTGATTTCAGTATAGCAAAAATTGTAACTAAATCGAAAGATAGACGAATACAATGAAAATCACCACCGCCATGCCCGCCAAAAAACTCAGCAGGATCGACCATCCAAAAACCATGTACAGAAAAGCGGCGATGATCATAATAGAGGCAAAGATCGTGAAGATCTTCCAATAAAGGGGTGTGATATAGATGAGGGAAGTGGTTAAGAAGGCGATGACCGCGCCCAGCCACAGGTTAAAAGAGTCAAGCGGAATATCAAAAAACCAGCCGATCAAAAAAGCGACCGCAAAGATAATCAGTGCGATGATAGTCAGAATGAACAAACGGAGAAAAAAGCGGTCGTAGTCCATAAGACGGTCAGACTTTATATCGTTTATATTTTTTACAGAAATCAGGATTGCCTTTTCCGACTTCGTTATAGGCTTTTTTAATTATCTTCATGGCTTCATTACAGTTGGACGCCAAAAAGATTTTATGCATGTCCTCCGGGCTTAAAAGCTTCCTTTCCAATGGCCATTTTTCCACCCATTTCACAAAAGGCGGCCACATTTTACCCAGCAGGATGATGGGGATATTGGTAACATGTTCCACCTGGACCAGCTGCCACGTGTACATCAGTTCCAGCATCGTCCCGATTCCGCCAGGCGCGACCACCACCACGTTAGAAAGGTACATAAAATAATCCAGCCGTTCCGAAAACCGCTCAAAGTCCTTTTTGATATCCAGATGTTTATTGGCCATCTGCTCTTTGGGCAGCTGGATGTTCAGGCCGTAAGAACGGACTTTTTTCTCTTTCCGGCCTTCCTTGTGCCCTTTATTGGCTGCCTCCATGATGCCCGGGCCGCCCCCGGTGACCACGTCCATGCCTTCTTCAGCGATCATTTCAGCCAGTTTATAGATTTGTTTATAACGGGCGTCATTTTTTTTAAGCCGCGCGGATCCGAAAATAGCCACCCGGAAATGTTCAACATTAATATTTTTAACCGTTTGTTTTTTGTCCGTCATTTTATTAAGGTTATAAGGTTAAGATAGCCGGATGTCAGAGATTCCGGCACGCTTTTTCCAAATCCTCCGGCCCGATGCCGGCCATGTCATACAATTCCAATGGCTTACCGGATAACTGATATTTTTCAACGGCCAGATTTTTGATTTTTACGGAAAGTCCTTGTTCCGCCACGGCTTTATTGATCTGGGAAGCCCATCCGTTATGCGGATTGTGGTCTTCAATCGTAATCAGTTTACCGGTTTTATTGAGTGAGCTGAGCAGGGTGTCACGGTCGATTTTTTTAAGCGCGCTCATCGCCAGCACTTCAACGCTCAATTCATTTTTCAGCTTGTCGGCAACATCCACGGCAATCGATACCATGGAACCTGCGGCAACAATTGTTACATCCGTTCCGGTACGCAATAAGTCCGCTTTGCCGTATTCAAATTCATAACCTTCTCCGTAAAACGGTGTGCCGTCTTCCTTTAGAATCACCTCAAACTTATGCCGCCCCATACGCACATAAAAGTTGCCGTAATGAGAGGCGATATAACGGATGATCCGGTCGGTCTGGTTCGCGTCCGCCGGCTCCAGAACATGGGTATTAAAAAGTCCGACAAAAGAACCCATATCATCCACGGTCTGATGAGTCGGTCCATCCTCACCTACTGATAAACCACAATGAGTAGAGACCATTTTTACATTCGTTTCGTTGATATCATTCAGCCTCGCTTGGTCTTTGGCACGACTGGACATAAAAACACCGAATGTGGAAGCAAAAGGAATAAATCCGCTTAAACTCAAACCTCCCGCCAGGCTGACCATATGCTGTTCAGCGATCCCGACCTCCAGTACGCGTTCAGGGTATTCCTTTGCCATGACTGCTGTTTTAACTGAACCTCCTAAATCAGCGGTCATCGCTACAATGTTTTCATTTTCCTTCGCCAGATCCAGAAGCGCTTTGCCGTAGGCAGACCGGCAATCGGCTTTGGTGCCGGCTTCTAAAATAGTGGGTGTGCCGGTTTTGATTCCTGGCATCAGCGCCAGCGGTTTTGTGAAATATTCAGACGGGTCTTTCGGTTTCCATTCTACTTTTTTACGGAAGGTGTCCAGTAATTCCTCCTCTTTCTTAGTCATCTTCAAAGCGCCGGCCAGTTCTTTTTCCGCCTGTTCAGGTTTAGGTGGGATTCCATGCCAGGTAGAAAGAAGGTCCTGGCCGTCCGGTTCCATAAAACTGACCCCTTTCCCCATCACAGTCCGTCCTAAAATCACGGTTGGCTTAATAGAATCATAACTATCACCGATGGCTTTCCACATGGCGTCGTAATCATGGCCGTTCACTTCCAGCACGCGCCAGTCCGCCGACTCAAAAATCTGTTTCAGGTTGATGGGCATTACTTTTTCCAGACTGTCGGTCAGCTGGACTTGGTTGTAATCCACAAAAAGCGTGAGGTTATCCAGTTTGTATTTATTGGCGTAATGCATCATCTCATAAACCTGCCCTTCATTACATTCCCCATCACCCACGACCGCGAAGATCCGCCGGTTTTCCCCGTTCAGTTTTTCTGCCTGCGCCATGCCGCATGCCGCGGACACACCAATCCCCAAAGGGCCGGTGCCGTAATGGATGCCTGGGACATGACGGGTGATATGGCCCTCAAAAACCGAACCGTTTTTCCGGAAATCCCGTATTAATTCCTCGCGCGAAATATAGCCCATTTCCGCCAGTACTGAATAAACCGCCGGCGACACATGCCCGTTACTGACCACCACATCTTCACCCGTTTGGCTGATAATAAAAGCATACAAAAGCGCCAGATAATCGATGGATGAACATGACCCTCCGGGATGACCGGATTGCGCGTTCGTTACCATAGCGACAATCGCATTACGGCAGCTTTTGGACAATACGTTTAAAAAGTCGACATGCTCTTGGTCGAGCGGTTGTCCGATTGTAGGAAATTGGCTGAACATAATTTTATTAAAGTTATTTTTAACAGCTGATGAAATTTGTAATTTGCCCCTTCGGGGCGTAACTGGTAACTGGTAACTTAATCGTTGCAAGTTACGAGTTACAAATTTCAAATTACAAATTTCAAAAATGTCAAAGGTCAGGTGTCCGCCGAAGGCGATATCAAATGTTAAACCCAAGATACACTGAAATCCGTATTGCTGGCAAATCCACGAACATAAAATCAAAAAACGGGTTTCCTGATAATGAATTGTAAGATAAAATAAAAGGTAATAAAAATAAACCATAACCACTTTTATTATGTTGCCCGGTCAAAACAGTGAGGCGCTGACTGTACCCGCCTCCCCTTATATGGATGAGGCTGAGCCCCCATCCCCATCTTTAAATTTAGTCGAATCACCGGAAGTCGCGGCCACGGAAACCCGCCAAGCTGTCCGCACCAACTTGGTCAATCTCAACGACCGACTTTTAAAAACATGCGCCAAGGGCACTCCTGAAGAAATCGACCAGCTGATTGAAAAAGGTGCGAATCCGAATTATCCGGCTGATAACTGGACGCCCTTAAAACGCGCTATTGTAGCTGACAATTTAAAAGGCGTACAGACACTTTTAAATAAAAAAGAAACCCGCCTGGACCAGGTCGACCAATGGGGGATCACCGAACTCATGATGGCGGTGGGCCGTCGGAATGCGGACATGCTTCACCTGCTCCTTGAAAATGGGGCGGACGCCAACCGCAAGGATATGAGCGGCCGCACGGCTTTGGCTCTTTCGGAAGAATTGGGGTTTGATGATATGGCGGAGATCCTCAGGCCGGTAATTGCTGAAGAAAAGAAAAATTAAGAATACTTTTTTTTCAGCGCTTCAAATTTCTCTGCCCCCATTTCCTGCTTCAGTTTTTCCTGCATGGCTTTCACAACAGGCGGGGCGTCGTCCCCGGCTGTGACAACCACCTTCATCATCTCTGCCGGATCCATATTCGCCATGCCCTGAGTGCGTTTTTTAGGCTGTAACATTTCTTTCAGCACTATTGTCATCGCCCGCTTCACTTTATCCGGAATATTGGAATTGTTAGGAATTTCAGCCTCCAAAAGCTGTCGTGCAGTTTCTTCGGAATCAACCACATATTTACCAAGCCTCGGTTTACGGTTTTTAAGAATGCGTGCATTAGAATTTCGGATAAACGCGTCCAGCTCTGCCGCACGCGGGCTGGAGGTTTTGTTGACGACCGCGTACGCCTCCAGTTCGGGCGCCAGATTGCCAGTAATCGGAATCAAATCGTGGTCGGATAGATCCAAATTCATCGTCGGCAATTTGGTATTGGGGTAAAACTTAAGCTGGTAATTCCGGCATTCAATATTGTTGTCCGCAAAATAGTTAAAAGCCTCTTCGATCACATCCGGATTTTCTCCCGGTATACCGGTGATATAATCCACCGTCAGTTCCTGTTTAGCCTGCCGGGTTTTATCGCGGATGATTTTAGTCAGTCCTTTCGTGTCGGGAGGCCGCATAAAAAGTTTTAAGATTTTCTCCTCGAAACTCTGTATCCCGAACACAATCGTATCCGAGCCGGCTTTGCGCATCAGGTTATAATCGGAAACCGGCAGGGGCGCGATGATGCTGGGGTGATGGTACGCTGTCCAATTGAGATACGAATCCATCCCCCGCCCGATGATCTCCCGGCAGAATTCCCGGATCCATTCCGCGTCCAAAGCAAGGATGTTGGAATTGGTGAATGTGAACATGAAAAAACCCGCTTCTTTAGCCAGATATTCCAGTTCATCCACGGCCCGTTTGGGTGAAAAGGTAACCAGTTTCTCCTCGTACTGGGGCACACTGCAGTAGGTGCAGTGAAAAGGGCATCCCCGGTTCACCTCCAGCCCCTGTGAGCCAAAAATCAGCCCCATGTCATAGTCACCCAGCTCGCCGGATTCGAGAACAGGCTTGTAGTAATTTTGGTAGAAGGTGTTGTGTTCCAGATCTAAGAACGGAAGAGCCTCAAATTCATCCGGCGCCAGCGTCACCTTATGGCCTTTCTGCAGTTCTCCTTTTTCATAAGCCCATAAACCACCGATACCTTTTAATTGGTCTTTCGACAGAATTTCATCCGTTATCTTTTCACCCAGACCCTGCACCACACCAAAACCCGTCAGGCCTTTTTCAATCAGTAATTCTGTCAGTTTAAGCGGCTCAGAACTGGCCAGCGGGCCGCCGAATAATAATTTTTTACCCGAAAAAATTCCCCTCGCTTTGTCTAAAATTCGGAGAATATGGTTGATGTTCCAGGAATTCACATGGAATCCGGTCATCCGGTACGCGTCCGCGTGACTGCTGAGCCACTCCCCCAGCTCCTCCGGCCCGGTGGTCGACTGAGGCCGCCCGGTGGTGTCGATTACCCGACTTGTCTTTCCTTTTTCTTTCAGATAACCCGCAATCCGATTGAGTCCCAAATGATTTTCCGGCGGGCTCGAAATCCCCATCTCGTTTTTGGAGAAATCCGGATTGATCAGGAGGATATCGGCTTGATCGGTTTGAGGGGTAGGTTGAAATGACATAGTAAATGATTTCATCGATATATTAGCATGTCATACTTTTGAGAAACATGAAAAAAGCTCCGCCCACCGTCGCATAAAGCTATGGTGGACGGGGCTCATATCAACTCGGCCCTCCTCACATCATCGCGTCAGCGATGGCTGTCCAGAATTGGTCAACAGTAAACGGTTTAGGAAGAAATCCTTTCAGACCGGCTTGGCGAAGCGAATGCGGATCAAAACCGCACACCATTCCGGTGCACAGCAGAAACCGCACGTTATGCTCAAGGCGCTTAAGTTCCCAAAACAGCTCATCACCGCGCATGGCGGGCATGTGGAGGTCAGAGATGATCAGAACGATTTCCCCCTGAATTCTGGAATAGATATCCAGAGCTTCTCTTCCGTTGGCGGCAGTCAGAAGGTTGTCGAATCCCAGATTGTGGAGACACAGACGCATCAGCGCCAAGTTGGTCATCTCATCGTCCACAAGCAGGATCTTCCTCTGGCAACCGTTTGGATAGAAAATTTCGAAATATTCTCTCATACAAACTCCTTTCTTTCAATTAACAGGTTAACATTATTCATTTTTTTGATTGGAGGGCCTTATTGAAAAGGATCATCAGACAGTCACCGCATGAACGGAACCGTCCGAATGCCAAAAAATTTTAAGCATTTTTTTTGTTTTGTCAAGATTTAAGCTATCCAGACACTGCTGTCCAAAGAAACTCAAAATAAGCTGAGCTGAGGATCACCTCTGTTT
>CAZIDW010000063.1:0-7646 GCA_964538225.1 uncultured Candidatus Peribacteria bacterium | reverse complement strand
GGGGACGGGGTGACGATGTCGATTGTGAAGCAGAAGGATTTCGCGGACACCGGCGCGGATTATTCCGAGATGACAGGCGTGGTGGATTATGTCAATTCCGTGCCCGGCGCCCGGTACAGTGTCATCCTGACGGAACGGGAGGGGAAGGTCAAAGGCTCGCTCCGCACTCTTCGCGAAGAAGTGAACGTGGCGGATATCGCCGCGGCGTACGGAGGCGGGGGGCACACTAAAGCCGCGGGTTTTACCCTTCCGGGACAGCTGGAAAAAGAGGTGCGGTGGAAAGTGGTCCGCTAATGGGTTTCTAATTGATTGCTAATCGATGTCAATCAGGCGTCAGTTGTCAGCTGTCAGTTGTCAGCTGTCCATTAGAAGTCTATTTGGAGTGTTCCCAACAGAAATCAAATACCGCCCGTAAGGAATTGGCAAAGGCTTCGCTTTCCAGAATCACCCCGAACATGTCGTCCGGGTCGTAGGAAAAGAAAGAGATCTTATTCCCGTAAATGTTGATGCCGGTCTCAAGGGGAAGTTTGTCTTTGGGGGCAAATCGGGCTTCGCGCAGATACTTTTTATCATCTTTCCGCGCATTGATGTTCGCTTTGCTTTCAGGCGCCAGCACATAAGCGAAATTCCCCTTGTCCACTCTCCGCGGGACAAATGTATTTTCCATGTATTCTTTTATCTGGGACGGCATTTTTTCAATGTTTTCAAATGACCGGATGGTGTTTTCTTCGATCACGGTATCCTCATACGCACGCACCACGCCGTTAAACCCGTCGTACACACGCATATGGGGGATGGTCAGCTGGTGTTTCTGGTAACTTTTGATCTCAGAAAGAATGCTCGCCATTCTCTCATTCACGCGGTCCAGTTTTTCCCGCTGGGTCACCAGCAGGCTATCCAGGCAATTGTCGGGGTCTTCTATATAAAAAGCGGCGATGCCCCGCTTCATGCTTTTTACCACAAGCCCCATTTTGGCGAGTTTCATCAGCGTCTTATAGACTGTTGTGCGGTTCATGTTGGCCCTTTTGGCGATCACGCTTGCCGGCTGGACGCCCTGCATCCTGAGTAATGCCAGAAATACGTCAGGCTCTTTATCTTTTAAGCCGAGATCCTTTAAAACTTGAATAATGTCCATAGTTGAGTTGTATTATATGTTGTGAATGAGTACGAACACCTCTATTTTAGCTTATATTAAAGGCAAAATCAAGGTTTTGTTATAGAGGATTGACAATTCGGCTTTTTTTGTTTAATATGAGGTCTGTTGATCATCCAGAGTCATTCGGACACCCATTCTCAGAGAAATCAGCACTTGTATAGCGGGAGGGCAACTTTATTAGGTTAAGGGGGGGTGGTAACTTGTTATCACCTCCCTTTTCCTATCTTTCGGTTCCGCAGGAAGTCTGCTATACTCATTCTGTAAAACAAATCCAAAAACAAACCTTAATTAATTATTTGGTTATGGCCCCTTTTATGGTCCGGAAAAAAATCAGGCACGATGAGCTCATCGAACGGTTGCAGGTGGATGCCCGCATGCTTTTTTATGACCGCATGATGTACGATATCAACGATTCGCTTACCTCCATCCTGGCGCTTTGCGACATCGAAGCTAAAAAATCCGTTCCGCGCATCAAGGAATACATCTCCCGTATCAACGATTCCCTTCAGAACACCAAAAACTACCATATCAGTTTCACGGGCGAAAAGCGGTTCAATATTACCCTGCTCACCAGGAACATCCTGCGGGTGCTGGAAGACAATTACAAATCCGTCCAGTTTACCCCCTTTATCTCAGATATCAAAGCTCCCTGCATCGGAGACCAGTCGCTTTTTGAACAGGTCGTCTTATGCATGCTGATCGATATGTGCGAAGAAAAAGGCGCCGGGGAATCAGCCATCCGGCTGGAGCTGAAACAGGAGAGCCAGAATGCGCTCCTGACTTTATACAAAGAAGGGTTCACGTTTACCAGGGAATGTCAGGCGCGGATCGACAAATTCACGGCAGAATCAGATTTTCAGGGAAAACTCCAGGTCCAAAACGATAAAAAAGGCACGGAAGCCGTCATCCGGGTACCCCTTGAATTCAAAACCGTTACCTTCCAGAAACCCCAGGTAAAAGGCACGTCGTCCTCTGAGCAGAGGGCACCGGCCCAGTCCGCCAAACTCTTCAGCTGGGACGGAATGGACATCGCGCCGGGGGCGGCCTGATTGATGATTTAAGCGGTCTGCATCCCAAAAAGCCGGAACGTATTTGTAACGGATTCCGGTTTTTAAAGGGTGAATGGTGCCCAGGAGAGGACTTGAACCTCCACGGCCTAAAGGCGGCCACTAGCCCCTCAAGCTAGCGTGTCTACCGATTCCACCACCTGGGCTCAGCTTGATTATTTTAAAATTGTTTTCACTAATTTTCAAATAATCATTCTTGGTTTCGTCTTTTCGCTTCGCTCAGAAGACTGCACTACGAACCGTTTCGATCGCAGCTTAGTCACCTGGGCGCGTCGCTATTTTACTTCAGCTTACGTTCCGATGCAACATCGGAATTTCAGCTTTTATAAATAGTTCTTTTACCTTTTTTTTAGTAGTGGAAATCGGTTTACTATTTCGCCTCTGTAAGGGACGCCTCCAGCGTTAGCTCCTCGCCGCTGCGCCAGACGGTCATCCGGATGGTATCGCCCGGGGCTTTTTTACCCACCAGGTTCTGGAGCGGGGCTTCCACGGTCACCGGATCGCCGTCCACTTCCAGGATGACGTCCTTGATCTTAAGCCCCGCTTTGTCCGCCGGACTGCCGGGGATGACCGCGAACTCGCCTTCCGCCTCATTGCCCACGAGCAAAGCGCCGTGGCCTACGTCAATCTTCAGTTCCTCGGCGCGTTTTTCAGTGAGCAGAATGTACCGCACTCCCAGGAATGGCCGGACAATCCGCCCGTTTTCTTTAACGCTTTCGATCATGGGTTTCACGTCATCGATGGGGATGGCGAAACCGATGCCCTGGGCGCCGGCCGCGATGGCCACATTGATGCCGATGACCTGACCATTCAGGTTTACCAGCGGCCCGCCGCTGTTTCCCGGGTTGATGGCCGCGTCCGTCTGCAGGAGGTTAATGAGGTTTTCGGACCCGCGCATCGTGCCGGCCACGATGTCGCGCCCCTTAGCGCTGATCACGCCGGTGGTGACGGTGTTTTCGTATTCAGACAGGGCGTTGCCGATGGCTACGACTCGCTGGCCCACCTGCAGGTCTCCGGAACGGCCTAATTCCACCACCGGCAGGCCATCCACTTTGTTGCTTTTTTCATCCGTGATGCGGACCACCGCGATGTCGTTCATCGGATCACGGTTCACCACCTCGGCCGGATATTCCGTGCCGTCGTGCATCACTACCGTATAATCAGCGCTACTGTCCTCCACCACGTGTTTGTTGGTCAGAATGAGGCCGTCCTCCGTGACGATAAAACCGCTTCCGCCCCCTATCTTGCGGGGCTCACGTTTGATGTTGCCTTCCTTGTCGCGTTCATAGTCGTAACCGAATCCGAAAGAGGAGTCAGAAAACGGGTCGTTAAAAAAATCATTAAAATCAAGCGGGCGCTGGCGGTAAAGGGGCAGGTCTTTGGTGACCACGATGCTCACCACCGCGGGGCTGACTTTTTTGACCGTGTCGATGACCTGCGATGTTTCCACATACGAGCGCGTCTCCACGGTTTGGGGGGCGCCGGCACCGGGTTCAGCCGGCAGGGTGCTGAGTGCGTCACTGAATCCCAGCAGGTTCACCATGGCCGCTCCGCCTAAAAAACCACTGACAATAGACAAAACGACCACTAAAACTAATAATCCGTGAGGGGTGCGTTTTTTAGTAAACATGGTTTTAACTGTTAGGTTTTAAGGCAGGGGTTATTGTAAAAAATCCATGCGAAAATTTCAAGGTCCAGCTTGTATATAAATTGTTACGCAAAGCAGAAGAGTTTTTCTTTCATTTTTTAGTAAGGAGGGGGGCGCTTTCCTTCCATCCGGAACGCCGAAGGATTATTTTGTAATTAGATGAGCTTAAGGCATTTGTCCTGAAACAGCCCGGGGGAAATGAGCAGGAATTCAGACGTATTTGGCAGGCCATTGAAAAACTGTCCCAGCCGGATGACCGGAAGATAGGCTTTGATTTAGATTAAAAAATGTCGCTATTTTATCATCTCTTTCAGCTTTTTTTCATCGATGATCTTCACCCCCAGTTTCTCCGCCTTCTCATACTTATTTCCCGGTTCCGACCCCGCCACCACATAATCCGTGTTCTTGCTCACCGACGAGGCGGCGTGGCCGCCGTTCTGCTTGACGAGCGCCTTGGCCTCATCGCGGCTTAACGAGGGGAGCGTGCCGGTGATGACAAAGGTGAGGCCTTTGAGCTTATCGGTTTTTTTGGTCACCCCCTCCATCAGGATCTTCACCCCCACGTCCCCGAGCTTTTTCAGCAGGGCAGTGTTCTGGTCGTTCCGGAACCATTCATGGACGGATTCCGCCACTTTATCCCCGATGCCGTCGATGGCGTCCAGGTCCTCCAGATCCATCTTTTTCATCTCGGTAAGCATGTCTTTGATCTCCGCGACATCGACTTCCTTTTCGGATTTTTTTTCCGAAAACAGCGTCATCTGGTCGCGTTTCTGTTCGTCGCTGATTTCCATTTTATGTGTCTTCAGGTCCAGGTGGCCGGCCAGCAGTTCGGCTGTCTCGCTGCCCACATAACGGATGCCCAGGGCGTAAAACAGGCGGGGGAGGGGGGCGAGTTTGGCTTTCTCGATGGCGTCCAGCAGGTTTTGGGTCTTCTTGTCCTTAAAAAGCTCTAACTGCATCAGGTCCTGGTATTCAAGGGTGAAGAGATCCGCCGGGTCGTCGATGAGTTTGGCTTTGATGAGCTGTTCGATGACTTTTTCGCCCAGCCCGTCGATGTCAAAGGCGGAACGCGATACAAACAGCTCCATCTGGTGCTGGCGCACGGCCCCGCAGTCTTTGTTACTGCACCGGCTCACCACTTCCCCCTCCGGCCGGACGATCTCACTCCCGCAGACCGGGCATTTGTCGGGCATATGGAATTTTTTTTCCTTGCCGGTGCGCAGGTCTTTTAACACTTCCACCACTTCCGGGATGATGTCGCCGGCCTTCTGGATGATGACGGTGTCGCCGATGCGCACGTCTTTGCGCTTGATCTCGTCTTCGTTGTGCAGCGTGGCCCGGCTCACCGTGGTACCGGCCACTTCCGTGGGGTCCAGGATGGCCACAGGTGTCATGGCACCGGTGCGCCCGACGGAGATATTGATATCCAGCACTTTGGTGGTGCTTTGTTCCGCGGGAAATTTATACGCCACGGCCCAGCGGGGGGATTTGGCGGTACTGCCCATCTGTTTCTGCTGGCACCGGGGGTTCACTTTCACGACCAGCCCGTCGATGATGTAAGGGAGGGAATCTTTTTTCTTTTCCCATTTTTCATACTCATCGATGACCGACTGAATGGAAGAGTGATGGCTGGTGTGCGATTCGGTGCGGAGGCCAAGGTCATTGAGCAGTTTCAGGATTTCTTTTTGGGATTTAGGATTTGGGATTTGGGATTTTTCAGTCAGGCTGAGCGAATAAAAGAACATCTCCAGGTTGCGTTTGGCGGCCACGGCAGGATCGAGCTGGCGCACGGTGCCGGCCGCGGCATTCCTGGGGTTGGCGAACTGCTGGCTGCCCTCAGCGTTGATGTCTTCAAGAGATTTTTTGGTCATCAGCACTTCTCCGCCCACTTCGATCACGGGATAGTCGGAAAGTTTCACGCCCCCCACTTCATTCAGCTTTAGCGGTACGCTCTTCATGGTCTTGACTGTGTGGGTCACATCCTCCCCGTACACTCCGTCCCCGCGGGTGAGGGCTTTGTGGTATCTGCCTTCTTTGTAGATGACGGAAATATTGAGACCGTCCAGTTTTAGTTCCGTGATGTATTCCAGTTTCTCGCCGGGCACCAGTTTTTGTATGCGCGCTTCCCAGTCAGTGAGTTCTTTTTTGCTGAAAACGTCGGAAAGCGACTGCTTGGGGGTGATGTGTTTGATCTTGGCGAATTTGCCGCTTAAAGCCGATCCGACGCGCTGGGTAGGGGAGTCGGACGTGACGAATTCAGGGTACGTTTCTTCCAGCTCTGTCAGTTCTTTTTTGATTTTATCCCGCGCCGCTTCACTGACATCGGATTTATCCAGCACAAAATACTTGTAATTCCACTTTTTCAGCCAGTCCTTCAGTTTTTCAATGCGCTCTTTGGCGTCGTTTTTATCCATAATAAGCGTTGTGTGAGTGATGAGAGTTGTGTGAGTTGTGGGATTTGAAATGGGAATCACTCTCACAACTCCCACAGTCCACACATATCCCACAACTCTTAAGTTTATCAGAACTTAAGATTCAGTGACACTTGTATTTTAGGGAGAAATTTGGTATAATATATAGATTAATTAACTTGTGGAACTGCTTGTGGTTTACTGCTCCCGTTGGTCGCGGCTAACCATAAGTCCCACCACGAGCGTCAGCGAGTAGTCCCACAAGTAAAACCACAAGAAAAAAATGGATTTCAACAGCCTGATAGGCGAAGTGCTGAAGACCGGGGCGCCGGACCTGCATCTGCATGTGGGCCAGTACCCCATCATCCGCCTGAAGACCGGCACCATCGCCGCCTTAAACACCTACCCCATCCTCAGTAAAAAGGATGTCGATGAAGTGATCACCCGGATCACAAATGAGGAACAACGGAAGGTGTTTAAAAAAAAGCATGAATTCGATTTTTCATTCAGTTTCCAGAAACTGGGGCGTTTCCGTGTGAATATCTATGAGGAACGCTTCGGGCCGGCGGTCGCTTTCCGTATCATAGCTCAGAAAGTTCCGACACTGGCTGAGCTGGGGCTGGGCCGCGCGGTGGAGCGCCTGATCAATTTCCCTTACGGGCTGATTCTGGTAACCGGGCCGACCGGCAGCGGGAAATCCACCAGTCTGGCCGCTATGATCGATTACATCAACGAACGCCGGAGCGCCCATATCATCACAATCGAAGACCCGATTGAATATGTGTATAAGAGCAAAAACTGCCTGATCACTCAGCGCGAAGTCAATGTTCATACCCAAAGTTTTTCCAGCGCGATCGGCTCCGCCTTACGTCAGGATCCGGATATCATCCTGGTGGGGGAGATGCGCGATCTGGAGACCATCTCCGCCGCGCTGACCCTGGCGGAAACCGGCCATCTGGTGTTTTCCACGCTCCATACCCAGGACGCCCCGCAGACCATTGATCGTATCATCGATGTCTTTCCTTCAGAACAGCAGCAGCAGATCCGTACCCAGCTGGGAAGCACGTTAAAAGGGGTCATCTCCCAGGTGCTGGTTCCCCGCGCCAGCGGGGAAGGTCGTATCGCCGCGAGGGAAATCATGGTCACCAATGACGGCATCCGGAACTGTATTGTAAAAGGCCAGACCAACCAGATTTATTCTATGATCCAGATCGGAGCCAGTGAGGGTATGGTCTTAATGGACGAATCTCTTGAAAACCTGGCCCGGGAAGGCATCATCACCAAAGAGACCGCGCTTTCCAAAGCCGCGGATTTTGAAAATCTTAGCGTCAAACTGGAAGACTTATAATGGAAAAAGAATCGTT
>CAZIDW010000062.1:0-7667 GCA_964538225.1 uncultured Candidatus Peribacteria bacterium | reverse complement strand
GGGTTTTTCTGACCGCTTTTTGACCGCCCAAAAAGCGGTCGCCCGCCCGGCGAGGACAAAAAAGGAATACAGAAAAAGGCAGGACAGCGTGGTTAATACAAAAAATTATTAATATTAAACCTCGTACAAAGTCTGTTGGCCGGATTTTGAAATCAAATTGACGTATTTTTTAACCATTGTCTGTTACCCCTGTATAAGATTGTTTTTTAGAGTGAAATCTGCTATAATAAATAGATTTAAATATAAAAACAAATCCGTGAGATTCAAAACTTTCCAATCCTTTGTCGCCATTCTGATCGCTTTTGTTCTGTTCGCCCCCTCCGTGCTGGCTGACTTTCTGCCGGTGCAGGTTTATGCCACGGACACGGTTGCGGGATACCCCGCCTCGCTCCGTACGTCCCTTATTGAACCAAACAAGAACATCCGTTTTGTGGTGGAAAAGCCGGACGGCGGGGTGGTCCAGCTGCCGGCCCAGGCCGACCTGGAAGGCGTCACGCGGACTGATTTGTACGGTCATCAGACCAAAATCGCCGGTACGTACAAGGCAGCCATGGTGTATCCGGGATCTTCCACTTCTTCTCCTCAGACCCTGTTCACGGTCTATCCGGACGCGGTCTCTTCCAGCCAGTCCAGCCTGCGGAGCACGCTCCAGATGGTCGAAGCGGGGAGAGAGGTCACATTTTTAGTGGCCACGCTGTACGACCAGTACCGCAATCCTATTTCCGACCACCATATCAATCTCATCTCCAGCCGTTCCGACGACCGCATCGAGACGCTTCAGGGCGGAGTGACGGATAAGAACGGACGGGCGAATTTTAAAATCTCCTCTAAATATCCCGGAGTTTCGGTATTCACCGCTATCGACACCACCGCCAATGTGATTCTGGAAGACCGCGAGGAAGTGGTATTTGCGGCGCCGGCGGCCCCGGCAGTCACGCAGAGCCCGTTCGCCGCCAGCCTGCTGGCCGCGGATATCGGGGGGGACGGCGACGTCCTGCCAGGACCGGTCCACCATTTTGACATCGAAGGCCTGCCGTCCACCACTAAGGTGGGGCAGGAGCTTTCCATGACTGTGGCAGCCCGCGATAAGGACAATAACGTGGCTAAAAATTATACCGGCACCATCCTTATTTCCGTGCCGGACGACGAGAACGCCATTCTGCCCAATAACGGGGAATACACCTTCAAAGCCTCTGACCAGGGCCGTTTTACCTTTGACTTGTCGCTTATTTTTTCCAAGCTCGGCCGGCAGGCGGTCCAGGTGCTGGACAAAAATAATTTCAGGATCATGGGCGAGCATCCGATAGAGATCGTCCCCCGGGAAGCGGTGGTGTCCGGTCCGTATTCATCCGATCTCGTGATTAAATCCCCGGCAGACGGATCGGAACTGGGGAACAGTCTGGTCATCCTGACCGGCCAGGGAAAAGAAAACATCAACTTAAAAGTATTTGATAATGACGTAAAAATCGGAGACGCCGAGACGGACGGGGACGGGTTTTTCAGTTTTGAGGCCAAAAACCTGGAAAGCGGCCCCCATGATTTTTACGTGATGTCCGACGCGGGCAAGGTGAGCCGCCCTATCAGTGTGACCATCGACACCCTGCCGCCGGTCATCAATTCATTTGAGATCGATCCGGAAGGGCCAGTGGTCCCCGGTGACCGAATCACTGTCACTGTTCAGTCTGAACCCGGGCTGGAGGAGGCCAAAATGCGCCTGCAGGGCGTGGAACAGCCGCTGGAGGAATCCGTGTCTGAACCCGGTACGTATTCAGCCACGGTGGCCGCTCCGGTGAACGACGGGGATTTTCCCGTGGGGATCGTGCTGGTCGACAGCCTGGCGAACCGGGCGGATTTCCCTAATCAGGGGACTGTCACGGTGTCGGCTCCGCAGCCGTCCGCCCCGCCTAAAGCGGAAGGACTGGAAGGTGAACCGGGCGATGAAGTCATCCGGCTGAGCTGGACTGAAGCGGAAGGGCATGAACGGCCCATTGATCATTACCGTGTTTATTACGGCCTTTCGCATGACGCGCTGGACCTGAGCGTGGATACCCAGGATGCCACCCCGCAATGGGAACTGAGAGACCTTTCCAATGACCGCCAGTATTTCATCGGTATCAAAGCCGTGGATACTCAGGGGCTGGAAAGTGAGGATATGAGCGTGGTGATCGCGGCCACGCCCGCGGCGCCCGACCCCTGCGCTGATGTGGACTGCGGTGAGCACGGAGAATGCGTCGAAGGCCTCTGTCAGTGCGAAGAGGGGTTTGAGGGTGACCGGTGTGAGACACCTGTGGAAACCGAAGCCCCCCTGCCGACTGACCTGGCTTTACAGGCCACTCCCATGAACAGCGCGGTCCGGCTTTCCTGGCCGGCGTTCGGGGGGATGCGCGCGGCTTATTATAAAGTGTTTATGGGGTTTGCCCCCGGCCAGTACACGGATTTTGTGGTGACCCCGGACAACCGCACTAATGTCACTGTCAGCGACCTTATTAATGGGGTGCCGTATTATTTTTCGGTCGCCGCTTTGGATGTGAACGGGGAACCGATTTCGGAATTATCCCAAGCAGTGCAGACTGCGCCCAGCGGCGCCGCGTTCCGGCCGGCCGCGCCCACCGTTACCCCGCCCGGCGGATTCGATGAGGATGTCTACCGCGACCAGCTGGACCGGGTTCCGCGGACCGAGGCCACCGGCCCGGAAGCGATATGGGTGATCCTGGCATCCGTTGTCTTTGCCTATTTCCTTTATCACCATAAACGGAAACTCCTCCTTAAACACCAGTGCCGCCCGTCTTAAGTCTTTATTAAGCCCGACTTTATGTTTGCGAACGCCCTCCGATGTTTCCGGAAAGATTACCTCTCCATCACGCTGGGAATCAAGCTGGCGGCTTTTGTGATCTTCCTGCGCAGTTTCGGCTGGGGTTTTGTGGATCCTTATTTTTCCATTTACCTGAAACAGTTCCATGATAATTACACGCTGGTCGGGTTTTTTGTCTCCCTGATGTCTGTCAGCGCTCTTCTGGCCATCCTCCCGCTTCTGCGGGTGACGGACCGGATGAGGGAACGGGTGATCATTAAAGACGGGGAACTGCTGTATCTGGTCAGCATCCTCGGCTATGTCGTCGCCGGCCTTTTTAAAAGCATCCCTTTGCTTCTGCTGGTCCTTTTTTTCCACGGGATGGCGATAACGTTCGTCGCGGTCGGCACAGAAGCGTATATCCGCAAACACAATGTTAAAGGCAAAACCGGCCCGTTCGCTTATTATGTAGCCATGGATTATTGCGGGTGGGTGCTCGGGATGCTGATCGCGGCCTTCACCGTGCAGTACTACAGTCTGAACAGCATGTTTTTATTTGTGGTGCCGGGGGTTTTAGCCAGCCTGTTCATCCTTCCCCATATCCGTGAGCGGGGGATTAGTTCGTTTTTCCGGGCGGTCCGGCGGTGTTTCCGCACCCGTCAGGATATCACGGGCCTGTTCCAGGACGCCCGTTCATTGAGCCCTAAGATGGTCTTTTTCTTTATCCTTGCTTTTTTTGACGGCGCCATCCGTATGTGCACACTTGTCTTTATCCCGCTTTTGGCGCTGACCATCGAGATGGATCTCCGTTCCATCGCGCTGTTGATGGCGGTGATGTATATGCCGTTCATCTTCAGTTTTTTTATCTCGGAACTCACGGACCGTTTGCGGCAGATGCATGTGATTGCCGCCGGCCTGTTTATCGGGGCCCTGTCGTTCATCCTGCTTTACTTTATCGTTCATCAGGTATGGATCATGGTGCTGGCCGCGGCCATCTCGCTTTCCATGGCCATCATCCGGCCGGCGTACAACGGCGCCATCACCCGCCTGACGCCCCGGCGGATGCTGGGGGAGGTGACCGGTTATAATAATTTTGTGGAACGGATCGGACGCATCACAGGGCCGGTGCTCATGGGGGTGATCGCGGATTTTTACAGCCTTCAGATCGCCTTTCTTCTGATTGCTTTGGTGGCGTTCGGCCTCGGTTCTCTGTCTCTGATCTTTCGCGGATATGATTATCTGGTCAACCCGGATTAGTTTTATGGTAAAATGATGTCAGCATGAAATCAAAAAAGATATTCACCATCGGCGGCGCCACCTTTGATATGTTCATCAAGGCGGACCATCACGCCCTCATGGATTTTAAGACCCCTGATGAGCATCACGATTGGCTTTGTGTGGATTACGGGGGGAAAGTGGCCATTAAAGAAGTACATGAGACCTTCGGCGGGGGCGCCACCAATACAGGCGTGGCCTTTGCGCGCCTGGGGTTTGATGTGAGCACTGTGGTCAAAGCGGGGGAGGAATACGGGGATAAGGTCATCGCCAACCTTAAAAATGAAGGAGTGGACACGTCTTTTATTAAACAGACCAGGCGCGACAAGACTGCCTTTTCCACCATCCTGAGTTCGTTTGAAGGTGGCCGCACGGTGCTGGCTTACGCCGGCGCCAACCAGTATTTCACCGCCAAAGACCTCCCGCTCAAAGCGCTGGAAGAGACGGATTGGATTTTTTTGAACCACCTGACGGAAAAGGACAGCCGGATTCCCCATGAACTGCTGAAGCTTTTAAAAAAGAACCCCCATATCAAACTGGCCTGGAATCCGGGCAAAGAACAGCTGGAGCAGGGAATACGTAAATGGAAACCGCTTTTAGACCGCACAGAGATCCTGTTTGTGAATAAAGAAGAGGCCTCACAGTTCGCCGATACCCCTTACCGCCTGGCCGGCGTAAAAAAGGAAGACCCGAAAATGCACACACATCTCCGCCGGTCATTCCTGCCGCCGTACGCGGATGACGTGAGCGGAATCATGTGCCGGTTTTTTGAAAAAACGGATGTCAGCACGGTGGCCATCACCGACGGCCGCAACGGGGCGCAGGCCAGCGACGGCAAACGCCTGTATTTCTGCCCGGTCGCGCGGCATAAGTTCACTGATACCACAGGCGCCGGAGACGCGTTCGCCAGCGGGTTTACCGCGGCGGTCATCAATGGCGGCAGTCTTAAAAAAGCCCTCCTGTCCGGCACGGCAAACGCGCATTACGTCATCAATTATTACGGGGCACAGGCAGGGCTTCTGAAGCGCGAGACAATGCAAAAAAAGCTAAAACAGCTTGACATTTCTGTAGAAAGTACTAAGCTTAATTAACCAATTAACCTTGTGGTATTACTTGCGGTGCTACTTGTGGTTTACTGCTCCCGTTGGTCGCGATTCACTATAAGTCTCACCACGAGCGCTAGCGAGTAGCCCGCCACGAGCATTAGCGAGTAGTCCTACCATAAGTAAATCGGAATTATTTAATTAATAAAAAATAAAATGGCTGATTTAAAAAAACTTGTCCGTGTCAAAGAATTGGTGGATAACGCCGAATCCGCTTTAAAGGTGGCTCAGCAGATTCTGGCGGAAGTCATGGGGCTGAGCGAGGAAGAGAGCGTGAAAAGTGACACCTATAAAGAAAAAGCCGCCACCGTATCCAGAGAATCGACGGGTACCGGCAAGGTGATTGAAGGGGTTTTTGACGGCCAGAACATGATGGATGACAAAGGCAGCGTTTACCCGGTGCCGGCTAATTACGCCAGCAAATCCAAACTGGTGCCCGGCGATATCCTGAAGCTGACCGTGACTGAAGAAGGCAAATTTCTTTACAAACAGATCGGTCCGGTGGAGCGCAAGACTGTGGTGGGGCCTTTGGTGTATAACGACGGCCGGTATCAGGTGCTGGCGAACGATAAGGCGTACAGCGTGCTTTTGGCGTCAGTCACTTACTTCCGCGCGGAAGTGGGGGATGAAGTGACCCTTATCATCCCGATGAACGAAGAGTCCGACTGGGGCGCCATCGAGGCGGTCCTGCCGAAGTTTGACGGCAATATCGAGGAAGAAAAAGAAGAGGATGAAAAAGAAACGAAAAAGAAGGCGGTGAAGAAGAAAAAGGATGAGGTGAATCTGGAAGAGGAATTAGATATTTAAATCAGTAGTGATCAAAGACCAGTGGCCAGTAACCAGACTGGTCAACTGCAGTACTGCTAACTGGTCGCTGTTTTTTTGTTGTGCCTAAACCCCTCTCTGTTATATACTATTTAAGACTGTGTTTTAGCTGAAAACAAAATGGTATTTTTACAAATCCTCGGAATCGTCGCTGTGGTGCTAATGGCTGGTTTTCTGCTGGCCTGGCGTATCCGCGCGCGGCAGAACCTGAAGCGGTCGCTTAATATGGTCTTTCTGCAGGTCTCCGTTCCTATTCGGGATTCCAAGGAAGACCGCGAACGGGAAAGTGAACAGTATTCGTCCGGCAAATCGTTTAAAGAGGTGAACGATGTGATGACCCATCTGTTCGAAGCCCTGCACTCCATTTATGAAAGCGACTGGATTAACAAGATCACGGGCCAGGATTTTTTTTCCTGCGAATATGTGATTTTAGACGGCCTGCTGCGGTTTTTTGTGGTGGTGCCCCAGAACCTGAAGTCGCTGTTCGAAAAACAGGTCACGGCCTTTTACCCCGACGTGTTCATCGAGCAGACCGGGGATTACAACATCTTCCGCGAAGGGTATAAGGCGTCCGGTGTGTACATCCGCCTGCAGAAATCCAACATGTATCCCATCCGCACGTACCAGTTTTTGGGGTCCGACCCGTTTAACAACATCGCCAACGCGCTTTCCAAGGTGGAAACGGATGAGGGCGTGGCCATCCAGATGATGCTCCGGCCCATGCCGGACGGCTGGCAGGAAAAGGGCCGCAAAAAGGCCGGGGAGCTTTTTCAGGGAAAAAAGGAAAAGACGTTTTTGCAGAAGATCAATGTGTTTTCCTGGATCGGCACCCTGTTCCGCCTGCTTATCCAGGGAGCGGAACACGAGAAGTTCACGGAAAACCTGGACACCAACACCATGAACACCCGCACCACCCCCCTGATGGACGAGCAGGTGAAACTGATGGAAACGAAAAACGTGAAAGTGGGATTTGAAACGGTCATCCGTGTGGTGGCCTCGGCTAAAACCGGGTATCGGACCCGGCAATTGATGTCGGAAGTAATAAGCGCCTTTGCCCAGTACAACGCGCCCAATAACAACAGTTTCGCCAAGACCAAATATTTTTCCCGCAAGGCGCTTTTAAAGGGATTTGTCCTGCGGAATATCAAGAAAGGCTGGTTCCAGCGCCTGATCCATCCCGGCCCCATGGTCCTGTGTTCCGAAGAGGCCGCCTCGATCTTCCATTTCCCCAACATCAAATACAACCGGTCTCCGGTCATCAAGTGGCAGGAATATAAGGTCGCGCCCGCGCCCAGCAATCTGCCCACCGAAGGCCTGTTTTTGGGCAATAATGTCTATCGCGGTGAGGCGAAGCCCGTGTATATCAAACAGGACGACCGCCGCCGGCATTTTTACATCATCGGGAAGTCCGGCACTGGGAAGACCACGATTTTAAAGACCATGCTCAGGCAGGACGTGCAGAACAATGAGGGGTGCTGTCTTATCGATCCGCACGGGGATTTCGCGGAAGGAATCCTGCCGCACATCCCCCGGCGGCGCGCGGACGATGTGATTGTCTTTAATCCGGGTGACCAGGAACGCCCCATGGGGCTGAACATCCTGGAGGCGCATACCCAGGAGCAGAAGGAATTCATGGCTCAGGAGGCGCTTTCCATCTTCATCAAACTGTTCGG
>CAZIDW010000061.1:4338-7923 GCA_964538225.1 uncultured Candidatus Peribacteria bacterium | reverse complement strand
GGCAGGCCGTATTCATTGTCTCCGGGGGGCGGAGGTTCAGGGGGCGGCGGAGGATCAGCCACAGACCCGTCCGGCTGCGGCATACCGGGAAAACGGACCGCCAGGTCGCTTTTCAGGTTCTGGCCCAGCTGGAGGCTGAACCCGTAATTGCCGATGAACACGCCGTTTTCCGGAATCTGGTCTTCGGCGGGAATGGGCGGCGGAACGCCCTGCTGTAACAAATCCGGACTTTGGTTATAAAAAATACGGATATCCCCCCGGCTGTCCACGGTGACGAGATCCGGATGACCGTCCGCGTCCATGTCCGCCTTTAATATCTGATACAGTTTTTTGCCGACTTTTATTTTGGCGTCACTGCGGGTAAGGACTTCCTCGTCATTGTGGAGGATGGCCAGGCGGCCTTCATCCGTGGCGACCAGCAGATCGTCATACCCGTCCTCCTTAAAATCAAACGGGATGATGCTTAAAGCCCCGTCTCCCATGAACGCGATGTCGCCGCGGTCCCGGATGACGGGGTCGGTGGGGCCCTGGGTAAACAGCCGTATGCGTCCGTCCGACAGCACCGCGGCGACATCCTCATCGCCGTCATCATCAAAATCAAAATTCGTAAGGGAGGCAATCGTCGCCCCTTCCGGATCCTGGTAGATCTGCCGGCCGATGGTGTTGTCGTAATTCAGGCTGGAAGTGATGGGGTTTTCAAGCCGGATGGTCGGATCCCCCAAGAGCACCGCGTTAGGCGGCAGGTTGAACTTCACAGCCTCGCCCGCCGGACTTCCGCCTCCAAAACGGAGGATGTATTTATGTTTACCTTCAAAACCAAAATTTTCGGGCAGCATGGCTTCTTCATCTTTTTCATCGGGCGGGGTAAACAGAATAAGGCCGGTCGGATCCCGTGTGCTTGCGCCCGCGAACCGGCGCTGGGCCTTGAGCTGAGGATGATATTCAACCGCGGACGGATTGATGGAGCGGGGAGTGAACAGCAGGCGCAGGCGGCCGACCTCGCCCAGCAGGCCCGTCAGGACCAGCTCCATCCAGTCTTCATCGGGTTCGGTTTCATAATCCAGACGATAGTCAAAATTTTTGAAATCCAGATAATCCTTGCGGATGGTGAGCACGGGGTTTCCGTCCGGATCGGCCAGATGGATGGCGTCGGGCGTTGTTTCGACGGCGTAATTCGGGTTGGTGAGTTCAAAGTAAAGCGTTCCGGGGGCGGGTTCGCTGAACGCGTCCCACATGCCGGCTTTGGTGAAATCCAGGGGGGCAGTGGTGATCGCCAGGGTGCGTTGGTTTTTTTCATCCTCAATCCGTACGGCCAGTTCGTTTCCCAGCGCGTCGACGCTGACGGTATGGCGGGGGCGGGAGGTTTCGATGTAATAGTTGGGGTGGATGATTGCTTCCGGCTCCACAGGAGCATCCGACATGAATGAAAACACGGCCTGGGTCTTGCCGTTAAACAGATGCGTGCCGGCAAAATAATCCTCTTCCAGGAAATTTCCGGCCGGGAACCCGACCAGGGAAGCAAAAAGGTTTTCAGGGTACGTGCCGGCCCATTCCCCGCTGGTGACCTTCGCGACAATCGGCAGTTCGGCTATGCCGGGCACCAAAGCCTCGTGCGAAGCGATGAGATTGAGAGGGGCGGTTTCGGCGCCCACATCCACGGTGAGGGTGCCGGCGCCGTCGGTGATGGCGATGGTACCGGATTCAAGGTGGCCGTATTTTTGGGTGGCTTCTGTTATTTTAACCTGAATCGGCTCATTGAACGAGGGGGTGGTGTTGCCGAAGACATCGGTGACCCGGACGGGGAGATTTACGCGCTGGCCGATGGGTAAATTTTCAGGGGCGTCGATGACGATACGGGCGGGCTGGCCGGGGGGCTGGCTGATGTGGAGGCGGTCGCTCTGGTAAACGGGGTGCTGGGCTTTGATGTCCAGTTCCAGGCTGGCGGGATTGGGATAGAAAGCGCTTTCCCCGCGCCCGTTTTCAATCCGCACGACCCCGCCCCGCTCAAACAGCCCGTCGCCGGGTTTTACCGGGCGGAGCCGGAGTTTGGTGTTGATATTGTTAATGGGTTCGCCCTCGGGATCGGTGAGGATGGCGGTGATCTTATAAGTGGGTTTAACTGACGTCTGCCGGACCGCGCTCAGGCTGACGCCGATGGATTCGACCACGCGGACGGGAATGGCGGGGGCGCTCAGATCCCCCAAGCGGACGTTAAGCCGGGTGGAACCGGGGGTGTTTTCAGTAATCAGGTTGACTTTACCCAATCCTGTAAAAACGTCCAGTTCGTTTCGATCAAAGTGGCCGAGGGTCTCGTCCGCCAGGCTGAAAGCAAGGGGATCTTCCAGGTAACCGACAACTGCCTCCTCTTCGCTGTTCAGTACGCGGACTTTCACCGGCACGCTTTCCCCGCGCACCAGGGTGCCCCGTTCAACAGCAACGTCCAAAGCGGCCGGGACGCTGTTTAAATCTTCCACCGCTTTGCTGGTGTCTTCGAGAACGGTTTCCTCTTCTTCCGGCTCAGGCAGGCCACCGGCGCCGCAGGAGTTATCGAGGCTTAATAGTTCGCCCAGTTTGCTGATTTCCTCTTCGATCCAGCAATGCACCGCGTCAAACCATTCCCATATTTCCACGCCGTCCGCGGGCCCGCAGGAATACACCGGATCGGTATCCAGCCCGCCTTCGCCTTCCCCTGTTTCTTCGTCTAAGGCTTCTTCTGCCGCTTTGATAGCCTCTTTCGCTTCGTCAAGTTCCGCGTCCGCCAGTAACGCGTCGCTCAACCGGGAGGCATTGATGGCAAATTCAAACCCTTTACTGTCCCCTTCCGCCATCAGGTGCAGGACTTCGTACCCGCCGTCCGGTTTAGAGGCCGGAGCCGGCTGATTTTCATCCGGCACGGGCATAAAGCTGTCGCGGTCCATGTATTTTTTCAGAATCAGCTGGTGTTTCTGGTCGACGCCCATCTTCCGCCACATGATCGGTTCCGTGAGGTCAGGATTTTCCCCGAAAAACCGGAGGATGATATCCGCCTCATACCCCAGCAATGAATTGAGTTCATCGTCTTTTTCCCGGATCATCTGGAGGAGGTTTTCGTTGATGGCCTGCGGGTTGGCGCCGGACAAACGGAACAGATTCGGGTATTCAAACAACCGGCGTTCCCCGCCGCGGTGAAATTCCGCAAACCGGATGCCGTCCGCCGGGGTGTTCGGGGTCATGAATTTTTTGATACTTTGGAGGGTCTGGGCGGTGGGTTCAGTATGGCGGATGAGACTCGGTTTATCAGCAGTCGCCGCGGTGACTTCGAATTTGACGTAACTGCCGTTTCCATCCAAAAACGGGCGCATGGCGCTATCGTTTTCTTCCAGCATCGCGCGGGCCACCAACTGCAGGCGGCGATGGGGTGACAGATAATTGGCCAGCTTAACCGGATACAGATTCATATCCGGCGGCGCGGGGTCGGTGATCTCACCGGCATCCACCATAGACTGGTACACCCGGTTGATTGCCATGCGCAGGGTCGTCTCCCCGTCCGTGACATCCTGGCCGTCGTACCATTCGTCGATCTCGCCGGGCGGGCGGGGAAAGGGC
>CAZIDW010000061.1:2052-4328 GCA_964538225.1 uncultured Candidatus Peribacteria bacterium | reverse complement strand
ACTGAGATTATCCGGCGAACAGCGCCAGGGCACATCCCCCACAGGGTCATCCGGCTCCGGGACAGCGGGATCGTAAAATTCCAATTCTTTCTCTTTAGAGCCGGCCAAATCAAAAACAGACCAATAGGCTTCATCCGGTTTGCAGTGATCCGGTCCCCGCTGGATACGGTCTCCGTCTACCTCGACATCCAGTTCATACAGATTATTGGCCACACAGCCGCCGTAATTGATGTATTCCTCCATTTCTTCCAGTGGCGGCGGGCTGTTGTCTTCCGGATCGGGGATGAGCGCGGAATCCGGATTGTACAGCCGGTTGGCTTCGACCCGAATGGAATTATTTTTATCAAGGGGGACGCCGGCGGGCGCTTTCTGACCGCGCATCAGGCCGCATTGTTCCGCGCTGGCGATGAGACTGGCCGGCTGGCCGCCGGTGAAGGCGCTGAGGTCAAAAGTCCTGACTTCATCGACGACTTCACAGGTTTCAGTCTGGCATTCAGTGGTCCTGATCTCGATTCCGGTGATGACTGGCGCGGGCTCCTGGACGGTCTGGATGGCGGCGTTGATCTGTTTTTCCAGTTCAATACTTTTGGCCATCAGCATGTTCTGCATGTACGCGTCGCGCAGGGTAATCAGTGAGGCGAAACTGTCATATTCCTGCTGGCTCCACCGGCCGGAACGGGCGATGACCGGATTCAGGCGTCCGATATAACTTTTCAGCGCCTGCACAAAATTCGGCGTGGGGTTCGCCATGTTTTCCTGGTTTATGAATTTTTTAATCACCTCTTCCGTGGTGGAATCGCTCATACTGCTGATGGAAGCGTCATCGATGAGCGGGGTGCGCTCTTCCGGAGGTTGTTCCGGTTCCATCTCCGCCGCCACTTCCTGCACCATTTCACGGAGCAGGCGGCGGTTGAAACGTTTAAAGGCGACTTCTTCGGCATATTTAATACTGCGCTTGTAGTTGTTATAGTCGAACGTGTTCAGTTTTTTATCGACCGCCGGAAAGTTGTAATACAGCAGGCGCTGGCTGAAGGCGCCATAGCCCTCTTCTCCCTGGGAGTATTGGTTGTTTTTGCTGAAATAATCCGCCAATTGCCAACGGCCTTCCGCTTCGTTTTTAGAGGGGGGTACGATGACCCCGTGCCACACCTCCGGAGTGGGATCCAGGGCAGATTCATTCAGTTCAAACCGATTGGATTCGTGGTTGTAAATATATTTTTTACGGTAAAAATCCGTGTACGGGTACAGGCTGGGGGCCGTCCGGCTCTCTTCTTCGTGGACGACAGGGATGGGGACATCACCGACCAGCACCACGCCGGCCAGCTGATTATCGTCTTCCGGTTTCAGGTCGTCATTCAGCGGATTCGTATCAAGCAAATCATTATCCGCGCCCTCGTAGTACAATTTTTCCAGCACCGTGGCGATTTTGTAAGTGGATTCATTTGAGTCCACCCCGATGACAATAGCGCGGGTGTGGGGAAGGCGGGCCTGGATGTTTTCCGCATATGTAAAAATGTGTTCTTTGAGCGTTGCCTGCCCGCCCCCGGTTTTGTAAGACTGCGAATCTTCCAGCAGTTCTTTTTCCGCCAGGATCACCACGATTCCCAATTCCGCTTTGGATGGCTGAGGTTTGAGGAGGCGGGTCAGCGCGCCACCAGTCTGGGCGTGGGCTTCGGGAACGCTAAAAACCGACAAATCCAGACTGCCCAGCTGGTTCCCCAGCATGATGGCCACGAGCAACCCGGCGATGAAGCGTTTGAATGAAAATGAAATAACGATATGACGAACTAACGACATGGCGAAATATTTCAAATCATGTTTTTTGTTTTCTTTTTGCCTTGTTGTTTTGTTTATATTAATTATTTTTTTCCTTTTTTAGGGTACATTACACCATTTTTGAGTTTACCAAATTTCCCCCTATTCACCAAAAGGAAAAGGGGATTCTGCAGTAAATTAAATAAGGTTACGCGCGCAAAAGGCGGATCAATCCAATTTTGCCAATTGTTTTTCATGCTTCCGGAGCATCTGGCGGATAAACGGGAGGTCTATTGTATTGGCTTTGATTTCTTCAATGTCAGTTGCCATTGTTTTCATTTTTTTGTGCAGATCGGTCGCCTGAGAGCCAATGATGCGTGTATCATCTCTGAGATCTTCAATCAAAATGCCGTTAGCACGAACATCGTCTTTTAATTCTGTGCGCATTCCACTCATTTCATCGCGAAGACTGCCCATGTCTCCCTTGAGTTCATCGCGAAGACTGCCCATGTCTACTCTGA
>CAZIDW010000061.1:0-1952 GCA_964538225.1 uncultured Candidatus Peribacteria bacterium | reverse complement strand
CTGCCCATGTCTCCCTTGAGTTCATCGCGAAGACTGCCCATGTCTCCCTTGAGTTCATCGCGAAGACTGCCCATGTCTACTCTGAGTTCATCGCGAAGACTGCCCATGTCTACTCTGAGTTCATCGCGAAGACTGTTAGTCAAACCTTTAAAAAACTGTTTATCATCTTTAGTCATCATTATTTGGGTTAAATGCTAAGAATTCTTTTAATACCTCAAAAGGGCTTTGTATTATAATTTTCCGCTTTTCTGGTGTAAAGCAAATAAGCTTGACGCCACACAAAAGATCAGACCAAAGGCTTGCCGGTCATTTCCGGTGGCGGATCGATTGCCAGCAGTTTCAGGATGGTGGGGGCGATGTCCGCCAGGCCGCCATCACGGACGGCCTTGATTTTGTCTTCCGGATCCGCGACCAGAAAAATAACCGGACTCATGGAATGGGCAGGCTTTCCCGAACCGTCCGGATACCGCATATCATCGCAGTTGCCATGGTCCGCGGTCAGCAGCAGGGTGTATCCGGATTTCATGGCCTGATTATAAATCTTGCCGACGCATTCATCCAGGGTTTCAACCGCTTTGATGGCGGCCTTTAAACTGCCGGAATGGCCGACCAGGTCGCCGTTGGCGAAATTCATGATGATCACGTCATGCCGGGCGTCTTTAAGCGCGGAAAGCGCCTTATCGGCCACTTCACAGGCGGACATCTCCGGCTTTTCCGCGTAGCTGGACACTTTGGGCGACGGGACCAGGATGCGTTCTTCCAGCGGCATATGTTGCTCGGTCTGGGAGTTAAAGAAAAAGGTAACATGCGCGTATTTTTCTGTTTCCGCGATGCGGAGCTGGCGGATGGCGTTTTTAGACAGCCACTGGGCCAGGTTGTTTTTGACTTCCGGGACATCAAACGCCACCGGGGCGATGTCTGAATACGGCCCCATGCATACAAAATTCACGCCCCCGATGGTCTTTTCAAACTGATTGAAATCCGGATCCGCAAAGGCCGCGGTGAGCTGCCTGGTGCGGTCCGTGCGGTAATTAAAAAAGATGACGGTATCGTCCGTTTCCACCAGCCCGTTTTTGTCGATGAGGATCGGGGGAAGGTAATAATCCGTCCGTTTCGAATCTTCTTTGTAACAATAATCAATCGCCTCATGCCAGTCATCGAATTCTTCGCCTTTGCCCTGGGTTATCAGATGGTAACCTTTGGCGGTCCGGTTCCAGTTTTGATCGCGGTCCATGGAATAATAACGGCCGATGATGGTGGCGATCTTGCCCACCCCCAGTTCATCGATTTTTTTCTGCAGTTTGCCTAAAAATTCTTTGATGCTCCGCTCTTCTACATCCCGCCCGTCGCCGATGCAGTGGATGTAGACATCCTTCAGACCTTCTTTTTTTGCCCATTCCAACAGCGCGAACAGGTGGTCGATGTGCGAATGCACGCCTTCATCGGAAATCATACCCAAAAGATGGAGTTTGCGGCCGCTTTTTTTCGCGGCGCGGAACGCGTTTTTTAAGGCCGGATTGTCATAAAAAGAGCCGTCTTCGATGGCGCGGTTGATGGCAAGCAGAAACTGGGGTACGACCCGGCCCGCCCCCATAGTGAAATGGCCGACTTCGGACCCGCCCATACTGCCCTCGGTCAGACCGACCGCTTCGCCCGTGCATTTAAGCAGACTGAACGGATAACGGCCGCGGAGGTTGTCGATAACAGGAGTCTTGGCTGATGTAACGGCATTTCCCGGCCCCGGGGGACTTTCCCCGAAACCATCTAAAATTACCAAAAGTACTTTTTTGTCCATCTGTCAGACGATTAATGCTGTTATCACTATATCAATGTCTGATGACCAATGTCCAATTTCCAAATAATATTTAACATCCGATGTCTAGTTTTTAAACATGTTTACACTGCTGTCCAAAGAAACTCAAAATAAGCTGAGCTGAGGATCACCTCTGTTT
>CAZIDW010000060.1:0-8115 GCA_964538225.1 uncultured Candidatus Peribacteria bacterium | reverse complement strand
ATTTCCGCAACGGCGCCCTGACACTGATGGATGATGACGAGGAAGGCGCCACCATCATCGACATCCCCCGGCTGTTTTCCGATGACAGCTGGCAGCGGTATAAGGTGAGCAAGGTCAAGAATCCCGTGGTCAAGGCGTTCTGGGAAAAGCAGATGGCCGCCACCGGCGCCCGCGAAAAACAGGAGATCATCCCGTATTTCGCGGCCAAGTTCGGCCCGTTTGTCACCAATGCCCAGATCCGCAACATCATCGGCCAGGTGAAGTCCGGGTTCGATTTCCGTACAGTGATGGATGAAGGAAATATCCTGCTGTGTAACCTTTCGAAAGGAAAACTCGGCGACTTAAACGCCCAGCTGTTAGGGATGATCATGGTCAGTAAACTCCAGATGGCGGCTATGAGCCGGGTGGACATTCCGGAAGAAGAGCGCCGGGATTTTTATATGTATGTGGATGAGTTCCAGAATTTTGTGACGGAATCGTTTACCTCCATCCTTTCCGAGGCGCGGAAATTCCGCCTGGATCTCATCATGGCGCACCAGTATATCAGCCAGATCACCAAGATGAGCGGGGGCGGGAAGGGGACGCATGAGGACAACAGCCTGCGCGACGCCGTGTTCGGGAATGTGGGGAGCATGATGTGCTTTAAGATCGGTGCGCAGGACGCGGAATACATGACCAAGGAGTTCTCGCCCGTGTTCAGCGAACAGGATTTAATAAATATCGCGAATTACCAGGCATACCTCAAGCTGAACATCGACAACGCCACCTCCCGCGGGTTTTCCATGTCGACCGTGTACGACCCTTCGAAAGGTGACGCGGAGGCGGCCGAAGCCTACCGCCAGCTCTCGCGCCTTAAATACGCCCGCGAGCGGGATTTCGTGGAACGCGAGATCTACCGCCGGGTGGGCGCGAAAGTGATTAATGATTTAAAGAAGGCGGAGGGATGACCCCCTCTGACCCCCTCTGACCCCCTCTCCGGCTTCGCCGAGATGCTCCCCCTCACCCCCCTAAGCTGGAGCGTATTTGCAATGGGCTCCAAGCGCAACCTAAACACTGAGGAAGGGGTGTTATGATCACACCTCCGTCTTCATCTAACCCCTCTTCCTCTCCCCTTGATCCAAGGGGAGCCGCCTGCCTCCCACCCATGACCCCCTCTCCGGCTTCGCCGAGATGCTCCCCCTCACTTGAGGGGGAGATTTTGTTTATTAGTTAGACTATTAACTCATTCACAAACATCTCCCCCTTGCATAAGGGGGAGTGCCCCCGCGTTGCGGGGGCGAGGGGGTCTTTCAGGCAAGGGGATTATTTATTTCTTCTACTCTTTTGGCTTTTCTCCTCCTTCTCCTCCTGAGCTTTCATTATCATCCTTCGCTTCCTTCTCCCTTTGTTCATTTGCTTTTTGGGCTGCTTCGTTTTTTATTTCAGGTTTTGCCGGCTCTTTTTCAGGCTTTTTTTCGTCTTCCGTGTTAGCGGCTGCGGCTGTGTCTTCCGCGGTCGGTAATTTCGTATCCGGGAGTTTGGCGTATTGAGTCACCCGTTCGATGATGCGTTTTTTCTCCCCGTTGTCCAGGTTGTCCAGGCGGTTGATCATATTGGTGAAGGAACTGGTGTTGTGCTTGATGTCTTCCCTTGTGAAGGCGTTGCCGCTTAAGTGCCGCAGCTGCTCAAAGAGCTCTTTGCCGCCTGTTAGTTGCACGACTGTGTTCATGTCCGCTTCTTTCAGTTTGCGGTAGGCGCTGTCGAATTTCTCCGTAGGGGTCCGGCTGCCCCCATACTTTTTACGGGCTTCGGCGCGCATCTGATTCAGCTGGCGGAGCGGGCTCATCTGTTCCAGGCTCATGCGGCGGTTCCAGTCGACTTTGCCTGTCTTGTAATCATACAACGGCATGATGGGCGCCCATTTGGGGGCGGAGCCCGCCACTTTGGCCACGCGTTTGCCGTATTCGTTGATCTTGCCGGTGACCGCGTCGATCATCGGCACTTTCTTGAGCGCGGCGAACGTGCCCACCCAGATGATGCCCATGGTGATGATGAGCCAGATGAATTGCTGAAGGCTGTCCATGCCCAGGAACAGGGAATTGACGCTGAACACCCGGCTGGTCACCCCACCGCTTTCATTCAGTTTTTCGAAAAAGTCCGCAGACAGAGTCTGGCCGGTGGTGACCATGATGAATCCGACCGACCACACCGCCCCGACCATGGCGGGCACAAACGCCCAGTTCACGAACGCCTTGATGCTGAAGCTTTCGCCCATGCCGCCCCCCTGTAATTGGAGGTCTTTGCTCAGGTAGTAGAACAGCACCAGGAACGGGGAAAAGGCCATAAAGATCCACAAGGCCGCTACACGCATGACCAGCGCGATGTACAGCGACAGGAACGCGATGAGGTACACAATCTGGATGATGAGTGAAAACAGGATGCCGATGGCGGTCTTACTGACATCTTTGCCTGTGCTGGCCTGGGTGAGGTTTTGCACGCGGGCCATGCTGTAGGACAGGAAATAAGAGGCGTTGTTCTGGTTGTAGGCGCCCAGGTCCATCTGTTTCCAGCAGATGGTGGCCCGTCCGACTGCCTCATTGCTTTCGGTCGGGGGCCCTTCTGTTTCATAAGCCTCTTTGTAATCCGCTTCTATTTTTTCTTTATTGCATTGGTCTTCACCGATCAGGTTCAGCGGTTTTTGGGAGGTATTGCCGACGGGATAATAAAAGGCTGTGGGCATGCAGTGCCCTTTAACACCGCCATCTTTATCCAATTCACAATGGACCGTTTTAAACCCTTCACCCGCTACCCCCACACCCGAGGGGATCTGGAACACCACATTGGTGGCCACATTGGCCGCGTCCAGCACAATCCGCCCGGCCAGCCATGAGAAGTTGATGGCAATCAGCATGATGACGAATTTGGGCAGGGTCTTTTTTAAATCCGTGTTACCCCCTTCTTCCCCGCTGAAGATGTGGCGCACCGCCAAAAAAAGCAGGATGAGCACAAAGACGATGTTCACGATGTTCCGGCTCACCACCCAGATGCGCTGGAGCATCTCGCCCATAGCTCCGGCAAAGATGTAATCGTTCCCTAAAAAGTTCCCGATGTTGAATGTGAAGAAGTGGATGAGGGGGTTAAAGATGGAGTTCACATAGGTCGAGGCTTTGGCTACGGTCTCCACGACTTTCTGGATGTCCAGGGGGTCTTTGGGTTTTTCGGTTTTTTTATCTTCTTCCGCACCGGCACTCTCATCGTCTCCGTTTTCGTCCTGCGCGAAGGCGCGGGGAATGAAGTGGTTTTCAATCGTGGATTCAGTCGTGGATTCAGTCGTAGATTCGGTCGTGGACCCGATTGTGGAAGTTGCTGGCAGGGCGGTGACATTAAACACGCCGAGGACCAGGGCGGTGAGCAGGATGCCTTTGATGAATCGGAATTGCTTTTTCATAATAGTCAGCTGCGAATGGATTTCTAATGGATTTCTTATGGACGGCTTATGGATTGCCAATTATTTATGGTGCGCGAGTGCGCGGCCTTTCAGACCTACGCAGGTGCGCACATGCGTACATGCGTACATGCGTACATGCGTACATGCGTACCTTGCGCACATGCGTACTGCTGTTGAGTTAGATGTCAATCAGCTGTCAATTAGTTACTGTTTAGGTGATAAAATAACTGATGATCCCCCCGGCCAGGCCGCTACCTAACGGCAGGGCGACAGGAAGGGCGTTTTTGGCGGCTTTTTTCAGGGCGCCTCTGGCGCCGGCAGCCGCCAGAGAAGGCTGTTCTGTTTGAGGCTGGACGCGGCCGTCTTCCGCCAGGCGGGGCTGTATTTTCTGCCCCTGCGGGCCGACCCGGTTGACCTGTTTCTGGTTTTCCCGGGTCGAGGGAGCGGCGGCGGTTTCAGCAGCCGCGGGGGCTTCTTCGGTTGTTTCTCCGGTTTCCGTTTCCGCGGTCCGCACACCCCTCTCTTCCATGTGGCTTAGGGGGCGGATGCCTTTTGCCCGCTTACGAATCTGTTCTTTGATATCTTTTTCCGCTTTGTCTACGGAGCGTTTATCCGGGGTCAGGGCGTATTTCCGCAGAGTCTCGGCTTCGGTGCGCTTGAGCATCTCTTTACCGGTCCCTGCGGCCTGGCCGCGGGCCGCGGCCATTTTTTTATACTGCCTGAGCAGGTCGTCGCCTTTGCTGTCGGGTGGGAGTTCTGGCATCGTAAAATGGTTTATTTCCAAGTCTTGCAGTAACCCCTGAGCTGCCGGATGTTCCGGGGGGTCTGCAGGAATTTTTCGTAGAACAGGAAGCGCATGCGGTCATTGCCTTTTTTCGGCAGTTTTCTCCAGACCGCGTCGTCGCCGATCGCTTCCCGCAGGTCGTCTTTGGTGAGTGCGGGGCGGTCGGGGTCGCGTTTGCGGGCTTTTTTGCGGAGCTGTTCCAGTTGTTTTACGCCGGCTTTCGGCTGTTCCATGATCTTTTTCATGGCGTTCCATTCATCGGCGCTGCCGATGAAGCCCTTGAGCCGGCGGTAGCCGGTTTTTTTGGCCAGACCGCTCAGGGACAGGTGGGTGGCGATGCGCTCCTGGCCGCCTTCGGTCTCAAACAGGTAGTTTTTGATTTCCGGGTTCTGCTGGTATTTATGGATGCCCCAGATAGCGCCGGCCGAGGCGTAGATGTAGGGATTGGTGAAGAAAGCGCCCAGTTTTTTCTGTTTGCGCGCTTGCATCAGGTTGGCCATCAGCGTGATGCCCGCCAGGATCTTGCCCCCATTGAGGGCCAGGTCCCGGCCGTTGAATCCGCCCCGGGAGAGCCGGGAGACATAACGGGTGGAATGCAGTTTGTTCACGTCGCGGAATCCCATGTCGATTTTGGGCGGGACGCCTTCGGGCACGGTCTTTTTCAGGCCATCCGCCAGTTTTTCATTCTTGTACGCTTCGTTCTTATCCAGGTTTTTTACGACCCATTCCGCTTCTCTGGCCAACGTGAGCATGGCCAGTAATCGCGCGATGCGCTGGTGGCGGGTGGGTTTGTCCGGATTTTTTTTGTTGGTGGTAAGCCGGGAGACTTCCCGGGGGACAGAACGTTTGTAATCTTTGTCGTATTTTTTACGGTAATGGGTTTTGATGTTCTGGATGGCCCGGAACAGCTCCTCCCGCCGTCCCTTCAGGATCATGTCGCGGCTGTCGCGGTCCGTGCTCATGAACTCGGCGATGATATGGTCGTCCGGGTTCTCCTCGGCGTCCGGCACGATGAAGCGGTTTACGATCAGCTCCCGCTGGGTCCGGACTTCCCCATGGATGGAAGGGGGGCTGATGTCAGCAAGTTCCAGGATCTCCGCCCGTTCGCCGTTAATGGCTTCGTTGAAATCTTTCAGCGCCTGCACCGCTTCTTTCACGCCGGCGTCCGTTTTTTCATCCAGGATATCTTTAAATTCGCTCAGCGCTTCGCGGTAGCTCATGGGGCCTTTTCCCGTCAATTCCTGTACCTTTTTTACCAGGGCGGCTTCACTGCCGTTTTTCACCATATCTTCGGTGAGCTGGTCCGCGGCGATCTCCATACTTTTTTTAAACATGTCCCGGCGGAAAAATTCCTGGTATTCCGCCTGTTTGGCGATGGCCTCGATGTTTTTCCCGCTATTGATGAGGCGTACGAGATTCATGTACCGTTCGGATCTTTTGCGCATATCCGTGAGCTCCGGCAGGTCGATGAATCCGTCCTTGTTGGCGTATTTGCGGTACCGGCTCACCAGCCGGTCACGCAGGCCTTCCAGCTCCTCTTTCAGCCAGTCGGCTTTTCGGACGTTGTCCATGAAGTATTCCAGATGGTTTTCCACATAAGTCTCCATCCCGCTTTTGAACTCGTCGGCCAGGTCTTTATATTTTTCGAAATCAGGTTCGCTGAGATGCTCTTTCTGCCATTCGTCGTTGAAATACTGTTTGTTGAGCGCCTGGTTGAATTCCCGGAAACGTTCCAGTGTCTCGTTTTTAAAATCGATATGCTCCCGGTATTGTTCCGTGTAGGTGGGGTAGGAAAGCACAGGAATATCGGCTTTCAGAAACTTCCCGGCAATGGGGATCCTGTGTACCCAGGTGGTCTTTTTCGCTTTCGGGGAGACCTTTTCGATGGCCGGTTTCTTTGTCCGCACGGTTTCCATCCGTTCCACATGGCCGCGCAGGAGTTCCCCTTCGCGCCGCGTCTTTCCGACCACTTCATCGATCAGGTCCTGGTGGTTTTTTCCCGTGGTATCCAGTTTGGTGAGGAAGCGGTCATAGAGCGTTTTATAGCGGGCCAGTGACTCTCTGACCATTTTGTCGATGACCGCGGACACGTCTTTGATTTCTTTTTCCTGAAACAGCTCCCTCAGATATCCGCGCGTCTTGCGTTTGTATTTTTCCGGATCGTATTCTTTTGCAAACGCTTTGATGCGCTCTTCGGGGGATTTTTTTTCCGTCTCCGCGGCTTCCGGGGCTTTCTTTTTCTCGGCGCTCCTCAGCACTTCCGCCATCGGCGCGTCCGCCTTCCGCAGGAAGGAGGGTTTGAAAGTGTCCCGGTGATGCAGATGGAATAAAGTCATTGATGATTTTATAAGCGAAGCAGGCGGGTTATAATTTCTCCCACGCTTTCTTCTTCCCCTTCGACCTCCGGGATTTCCCGCGACAGCATCCGCCTCACGTCCACGGGGTTCTGCTGGTCGAGCTGGAGCGTGACTTTTTTATAGGTCTGCCCCGCCATCCTCAGGTTCAGGGTGTGCACGTACGGGGGGTGGTAGACGATCCAGAATGAGTTGATGGTGTTGTAGGGATAAAAATCATCTCCGGCAAAGATGCCCAGCTCTGTGATCCTGATGTCGATGATCTCCGGTTCCTGGCGATGGGTGAGGTAATACACCCCGGCCAGCACGATGAACACGATGGCCATGGTCGCGGAATCCGTGTACAGTGCGTAGGCGATGAGCGCCAGGGCAAGACTCCCGGCGGTCAGGAGCCATTTTTTGCTTTTGGGATGGCTGATGAACTCCGGTGCTTTCCAGGCCAGCAGGACTTTATTATGATACGCTCCCGGATGGTCCGATACGATCGGCAGGCCCTGTTCATCTTCCATGTCGATGCGTTGGTCCTCGTCAGGCATTTTTTATTTTTTATATTTCTATTGCGGATTCCATTGTGGATTCGATCGTGGCGTTACACAATAATTGAATCCACTATGATCAATCTCTATATTATACCAAATCCCAGAGGGAAAAGCAAGGTCAGTGGTCAGCGACCGGCGGCCAGCGTTGCAGATACCGGGGCGGGTTACTGGTTGCCGGTCGCTGGTCTCTGATATATACTACGGGGGATGAATTTTATAGGTCATGCTCGATAAACTCCTGAAAATCAAAGAAGAATACGAACAGGTCAACAAAAACCTGAGCGACCCGAATCTGGCGGGGGATCCCGATGCGTACCGCCGGCTGGGCCAGAAAGAAGCCCAGTTAAGGCCGGTGGTGGAATTCATCGAGCGATATGAGAAAACCCTGAAGACCATCAAGGATTCCAAATCCATCCTGGAAACCGAAGACGATGACGAACTGGCCGCGATGGCCAGAGAGGATTTGGCGGCTGCCAAAAAGGAAAAAGAATCCCTTGAAGAGGAACTCAAGGTCGCTTTACTGCCCAAGGATCCGAATGATGAGAAAAATGTGATCATAGAGGTGCGGGCCGGGACGGGCGGGGAAGAAGCGGCGCTGTTTGCCGCGGAGCTGGCGCGTATGTATATGCGCTACGCGGAAGACCATGGTTTTAAAACAGATATCATCAGTAAAAACGAGGCGGATTCCGGCGGCGTTAAAGAGATTATTTTCGAAATCGAAGGGCACAGGGCGTACAGCCGGCTGAAATACGAAAGCGGCACCCACCGTGTTCAGCGGATTCCGGTCACAGAAAGCCAGGGCCGCGTCCACACCTCCGCCGCCACCGTGGCGGTCCTGCCGGAAGCCGAGGAGGTGGATATCGAGATCAGTCTCGAAGATCTGCGGATCGATGTGTTCCGTTCCACGGGCCATGGGGGCCAGAGCGTGAATACCACGGATTCCGCTGTGCGCATTACCCATCTGCCCACCGGCCTGGTGGTGACCTGCCAGGATGAAAAATCCCAGATCAA
>CAZIDW010000059.1:0-8231 GCA_964538225.1 uncultured Candidatus Peribacteria bacterium | reverse complement strand
TTTAAGATATCGAAGATCTGTTTCTGGAGTCCGGATTCATGGATACGCATACTCCCGCCCCCGATCTCATTCCCGTTCAGGATGACGTCGTAGGCCACGGCGCGCGCTTTTACCGGGTCGTTTTCCAATGCCTCCCGATCCTCATCCATCGGCCGCGTGAACGGGTGGTGCATGGCCGCGAGCTGGCCGGTTTCCTTTTCAAATTCAAACAGCGGGAACTGGTTGACCCAGCAGTAGGAAAAGACATCCGGGTCGATGAGGTCTGATTTTTTACCACAGTAAAGCCGTACCTGGCCGAGCACCTCACAGGCCGTGCTGAACTGGTCCGCGGCAAAGAAGACGATATCGCCGTTTTTTGCCTCTGTGGCTCTGGTGATCTCATCCGCGATATCATCATTCAGAAATTTGAGGATAGGGGATTTGATGCCTTCTTCTTTATACACAAAATAAGCCAGGCCTTTGGCGCCGTAGACCTTGGCCAGTTCCTCAAGCTTGTCCAGCTCACTGCGCGGCCAGCCGGCGGCTCCTGCCACTTTTAAGGCTTTCACCACGCCGCCCGCTTCTACCGTGCCGGAAAAGACCTTGAAATCCGATTTTTCCACAATATCAGACACGTCTGTCAGTTCCATGCCGAAACGGAGATCCGGCTTGTCGGAGCCGAACCGGCTCATAGCCTCATGCCAGGACAGGACAGGGAAGGGGTTGTCTTTGAGTTGTTTTTTGGGGGCGAATTGCCGGGTCAGGTCGATGAGGAGTTTTTCATTGAGGGCCATCACGTCTTTCTCTTCCGCAAAACTCATCTCCAGATCCAGCTGAGTGAATTCCGGCTGACGGTCGCCCCGCTGGTCTTCATCGCGGAAACAGCGGGCGATTTGGAAGTATTTGTCAAAACCAGAGATCATCAGGAGCTGTTTGAGCTGCTGGGGACTTTGCGGCAGCACGAAGAACTTGCCCGGGTACAGGCGTGAAGGCACCAGATATTCGCGGCTGCCTTCGGGCGTGCCTTTGATGAGGATCGGTGTTTCGACCTCTACAAAACCTTCCTGATCCAGGAAGTCGCGGATGGCTTTGATGATTTTGTGGCGCAGGATTATGTTATCCCGCATTCTGTCGTGCCGAAGGTCGAGGTAACGGTATTTAAGCCGGAGTTCTTCGCCCACGGGTTTTTCCTGGTCGATCTCGAACGGAGGTGTCTTGGCGGAGTTCAGGATGCTGACCTCGTCGATATACACCTCGATGTCCCCGGTGGTCAGTTGGAGATTTTCCTGACCCTTCAGGCGTTTTTTCACCTCGCCCTTTACGGTCAGCACATATTCCGGGCGCACCGTGTCGGCAGTCTTCCAGCTTTCTTTATCAACAGTCGGGTCAAACACGATCTGGGTCAGCCCGTAACGGTCGCGGAGGTCGATAAAGATCACTCCGCCATGGTCGCGCCTTCTGTGGACCCAGCCGGACAAGGTCACGGTTTTTCCTTTATCCGATGCTGTCAGCTGTCCGCAGGTATGGGTTCGGTACATAATGTAAGGATTTGAACAATTTGAAGGATTTGAACGATGATTCATTTTTAGAAATTAATCTTTCAGATCATTCATATCCTTCAAATCCAAGCCAATAAAACGTCTGAATTATTTTAGGCTAAATCAGAGGTAAGCGCAAATCATTCCTTCACCTCGATTCCCAAGATCCCTTCCATCTGAGAGGCGGTGATCGGCCCTTTGCGGACGATGCGGATATGGTTCCCTTTGAGGCTGATGACCGTCGATGCCTTGTCGTGACGCGTGATCTTCCCCTCAAAAATCAGGTCCGGCTGGTGGGTCTTTCCTTTAAAACAGGCTTTTGCTTCTTCGTAGCTGAAGCAAAGCGGTTTGCCGGAGGAGTTAGCGCTGGTGGTGATGAGCGCCCCGCCGAACGCGCGCAACAGATCCTGGGTGGAATCGTGCATGGGCACGCGGAGGCCGATCAGGGATGTTTCCGGAAAATAAAAATCCGGGATCGCCGGCCCTTTGGGCAATAGGATGGTGACCGCGCTGGGAAACAGCCGGCGGACGACAAATTCACTGAACTTATCCAGCACCGCGTATTGCCGGATTTTCAGCTGTTCCGGCACCGAGATCATAATACTCATGGGCTTATTGAAATCACGGCCTTTGATCGTCTGGACTTTTTTGACTGCCTCGGGATTCATCATATCCGCGGCCAGCCCGTAGCAGGTGTCGGTGGGATGCGCAATCACTCCGCCCTTTTTAAGGACATCCATAGCCTCACGCAAAGTGTCTGGATTAAAAGGGACTATTTTCATAATAACAAGATTTATCTTTCGTAGTATATACCGAATAAGATAATTTTTAACAATCAAAATAGTACATACCAGTTTATATTACGGAGAACGGGCGATACCGTAAAATGATTGAAAATTGAAATAAAATAAATTAAACTGGTTTGGAAAATGATTAAACACACTGATTTACTTAAGGCGGTTTCTCTATTCTGCAGCGGCAGAGAGGAGCTGTTTTTAAACTTGTAATTAGTAATTTGTAACTTGTAACTGGTAACTTTAATTTTATAAATTATAAACAATAAAAAAATTACCAGTTACAAGTTACGCGAGTCTGCGTTTAACGCAGGGGAGCAAATTACAAATTAAAACCCGATTGTTCATGAAAAAAAAGTCCCTTTTCAAAAAAATATTATTATTAGGTTCCGGTGCCTTGAAAATAGGCGAGGCGGGTGAGTTTGATTATTCAGGTTCTCAGGCGATTAAGGCATTTAAGGAAGAAAAAATAAAGGTTATTCTCATCAATCCCAACATCGCCACCAACCAAACCTCTAAGGGGCTGGCGGATAAAATCTATTTTCTCCCTGTCACTCCTTATTTTGTGGAGCAGGTGATTGAAAAAGAAAAGCCCGATGCTATCGCATTGAGTTTTGGGGGCCAGACCGCGCTGAACTGCGGGGTGGCTCTGCGGACGTCCGGGGTGTTAAAAAAGCACAAGGTCCGTGTGCTGGGTACGCCTGTAAAGTCGATCCAGCTCACTGAAGACCGTCAGCTGTTTAAAGACGCGCTGGATGAAATCGGCATCAAATCCCCCAAAAGCGTGGCCTGCGCCACCCCCGAGCAGGCCAAAAAAGCCGTCCGGAAAATCGGGTTCCCGGTCATGATCCGCGCGGCGTTCGCGCTGGGCGGGCTGGGATCGGGTGTGGCCAAAAATCAGAATGAATTAAATACCGTCCTTAAAAAAGCTTTTGCCGCCTCTCCTCAGGTATTGATTGAAGAATATCTGAAAGGCTGGAAGGAGATCGAATACGAAGTGGTGCGCGATAGTAAAGACAACTGTATTACGGTCTGTAATATGGAAAATTTCGATCCGCTGGGCATTCATACCGGCGAATCCATCGTTATCGCGCCCAGCCAGACACTTACCAATCACGAGTACCAAAAACTTCGTAACTTGGCGCTCAAGGCCATCCGGCATCTTAAGATCGTGGGCGAATGCAATATCCAGTACGCGCTTGATCCGAAATCCGATGATTACCGGGTGATCGAGGTCAATGCCCGCCTGTCCCGATCTTCTGCGCTGGCCTCCAAAGCCACCGGCTACCCGCTGGCGTACGTGGCGGCCAAGTTGGGGCTGGGGTACGCACTGCCGGAACTCAAAAATACCGTGACCCGAAAGACCTCCGCCTGCTTTGAGCCGGCGCTGGATTACGTGGCGCTTAAAATCCCGCGCTGGGATCTGAATAAGTTCCGCAAAGTTAGTGACGAGATCAGTTCCGAGATGAAATCCGTGGGAGAGGTGATGGCGCTGGGACGGAATTTTGAAGAAGTGCTCCAGAAAGGCCTCCGTATGATCCAGATCGGCGCTTACGGCCTGGAGCCGGATATGTTTGAGTTTAAGAATTTAAAAGAAGCGATCGAGACCCCAACTCCCCGCCGACCGTTTGCGCTGGCGCGGGCGATCGACAAGGGGTATTCCGTTGAAAAATTATATAAACTCACCGGCATCGACCCGTGGTTCCTTGCCAAGATAAAAAATATCCGCATGGTCGCCAAAAAAGTCAAACGGGCTAAGTCGCTTACCGGCATTTCCGAAGACCTGATGCGCACAGCCAAAAAAGCCGGCTTTTCCGACAAACAGATCGCCCGTTTATTTAAAGAGGATGAGATGAACGTGCGGGAATACCGCAAGAAACTTGGAGTCATACCTGTCGTAAAACAGATCGATACCCTGGCCGCCGAATTCCCCGCGAGGACCAATTACCTGTACATGACCTACTGGGGGAATAAAGATGATATTTCTTTCGGAAGCTTAAAACTCGAAACTCAAAACTCGAAAAAAAATCTCAAATCACAAATCTCAAATCACAAATCAAGAAAAGCAATTGTTTTAGGAAGCGGTCCATACTGCATCGGTTCATCCGTCGAATTTGACTGGTGCTGTGTGAATGCTGTCAAGACACTGCACAAAAAAGGATATGAATCCATTATGGTCAATTACAATCCGGAAACCGTGAGTACAGACTTTGATGAATGCGACAAGCTTTATTTTGATGAGCTCAGCCACGAACGGGTGCTCGATATCCATGACAAGGAAAAGCCGGACGGCGCCGTGGTATCCATGGGCGGTCAGATCCCCAATAACCTGGCGCTTCGCCTGGCGGAAACCGGTGTGAAAGTTATGGGGACGTCCGTGAAAGACATCGACCGGGCGGAATCGCGCGATAAGTTCTCCGCTTTGCTGGACAAACTCGGCGTGGACCAGCCGGAATGGAAGGCCTTTACCAAAGTCGAGGACGCCTTCAGATTTTCAGACAAGGTCGGTTACCCGGTCCTCGTCCGCCCCAGTTACGTGCTGTCGGGCGCGGCCATGCGCGTGGCTCATAATCATGAAGAACTGGAGGATTTTCTGGGCAAAGCCGTTCGCGTGAATACGGACGCGCCGGTGGTCATCAGCAAGTTTATGGTAGGCGCGCGGGAGATCGAGATGGATGCCGTGGCCGCGAAAGGGAAAGTGCTCATTTACGCCATCAGCGAACACGTGGAAGACGCGGGTGTGCACAGCGGGGATGCCACCATCGTCCTTCCGCCCCAGCGCACGTATTTAGAGACCCTGCGCCGGGTGAAAAAAATAGGCAAGGAGATTGCTGAATCCCTGAAGATCACCGGCCCGTTCAACATCCAGTTCCTGGCGAAAGACAACCATATTAAAGTAATCGAATGCAACCTGCGCGCCAGCCGGTCGTTCCCGTTTGTCTCTAAGGTAACAAAGTACAATTTTATCGAGATCGCCACCAAAGCCATGGTCGGCGACGTGGATAAAAACGTCCGTTACCAAACGGTCGATCTGGATTACGTGGGTGTTAAATTCCCGCAGTTCAGTTTTCCCCGGCTCAAAGGAGCCGACCCTGTGCTGGGCGTCGAAATGGCCAGTACCGGGGAAGTGGGGTGTTTCGGGAACGACATGGAAGCCGCTTTTTTAAAAGCATATCTGGCGGTGGGGCATACTATTCCCGAAAAGAACGTCCTGCTTTCCATCGGCCGCCTGAAAGACAAGGTCAGTATGCTGGAATCCTGCCGCCTGCTGTCGGAAATGGGCTATAACCTGTTTGCCACGGAAGGCACAGCGCGTTTCCTGAAAGAAAACAGCATCAAAATTACCCGGCTCCACAAAGTCTCCACTAAAAAAAGCCCGAATATCTCCGGATACGTCAAAAACGGAACCATTGATCTGGCCATCGTCATCCCCACTAAATACGCCCATGATGAAGTGACGGACGGCTATCGTATCCGCCGCCTGGCCATAGACCAGAACATCCCTCTGCTCACCAATGTCCAGTTCGTCAAAACACTCATCCGCTCCATTGAAAAGTATAAGGCGGAGGAGCTGGAGATAAAAAGCTGGGGGGAGTATAGGAATTGAGGTTTGTTGACATTATTCAGATAGAAATGATATAAAGATGTCCTATTTTTTGAGTGTGCAATTGAATTAATAGAAAATTCAAAAGGAAAGCCCATTTATGAACAGAGAAATGGAATTAAAAAAGAAAAATTATATCGTTTTGTTGGTCGGGTTGGTGACCTATATTTTTTTATTCAGATTAAGGAGGATTTAAGGAGAAGGCAGAAATTTTTGATGTCAGTATTTGAGTACGATCTATAGAGAAAAATAACCCCCAATCAAGTGGAGCATTAGACTCCGATCGCTGGGCCATTTTTCTAAAATAATTATAGCATCAATTTTTTCAAGCTTGTCAACATTTGTTTGCTTTTATCCCATCAGCTCCTTCACGACTTTATTCACCATCCCTCCGTCGGCCTGGCCTTTGAGTTTACCCATCACCGCCCCCATTACTTTGCCGAAATCCTGCGGGCCGGCGGGTTTTACCTGATCGATTACTTCCTGTACAGCCGCTTTGACCTGATTTTCACTCATCTGTTCAGGCATATAAGCCTCGAGTATTTTAATCTCATCCAGCTCCTTCTGTGCCGCCTCTTTGTTTCCGCCTTTTTCAAACCCTTCCGCGCTGTCTTTACGCTGTTTGATGCCTTTTTTGATCAGGCTGATGACCACCTCGTCCGTGGCTTCTTTATCCGCGCCGCTGACTTCATAGTTCATAATGTCTGCCTTCAGCATGCGGAGTGTGCTCAGCTTCAGCTTGTCTTTGGCTTTCATCGCCTCGGTTAAATCCTGAATAATGGTTTCTTTTAGTGTCATTTTATAATGAATTATTTATAAGAACTCAGGATTCAGGACACAGCTGGAACTCAGCTGATTCCTGTGTCCTGTTTTCTGTGTCCTGAAATTATTTATCGAAATAAACTTTACACCGTAAATGCGCTCCGCTTCCTCTCAGTTTCAGCGCCTTATCGAGCCGGTCAAAGGCGGAGATATAGGCGGCCTCACGCAGGGTGCACTTATACTTCTGCTGGAATGTGAGTGTGCGGTTCAGTGAATCCACCATGATGCGTTTCAGCTTGGCTTCCACCTCCTCGATCGGCCAGTAATAAGCCTGTTTGTTTTGCAGCCATTCAAAATAAGAGACAGTCACCCCGCCCGCGTTGGCCAGGATGTCCGGGATGATCACCACACCCTTTTTGGCCAGGTATTCGTCTGCTTCCACAGTGGTAGGACCGTTGGCCAGCTCAAGGATGATGTCGGCTTTGACCTTGGCCTTGTTTTCATCCGTCACCTGGTTTTCCATGGCCGCAAGCACCAGGACGTCGCAGGGTTTTTCCAGAATCTCATGAGGTTTGACCACTTTGCCCTCCTTGCAGTCGGTTACAGAGCCCTTTTCTTTTTTGCATTTGGCGATGCAGAACGGGTCCATACCCTTTTCGTTATACAGTCCGCCTTTGCTGTCGCTCGCGCCCACGATAACAAAGCCCATGCTGTGGAGGATCTCCGCGGCAAAGGAACCGGCGTTGCCGTATCCCTGCACAATCACTTTGGTCTTGTTGGGGTCGAGCTTGTTCTGTTTCATGTATTCCGCGAGTACATAAGCGCCGCCCTGGGCTGTGGCGGTGTTGCGCCCCAAAGAGCCGCCTACTTCAATCGGTTTCCCCGTGACCACGCCGGGCTGGTACTCATTCACCAGATGGCTGTACTCATCCATAAACCAGGCCATCATCCGGGCGTTGGTGTACATGTCCGGCGCGGGGATATCGTGGTTGGGGCCGATGATCTGGTAGACCGCTTTTACGTATTTGCGGGTGAGGCGCTCCAGTTCCCCGTCGCTCATTTCTTTGGCATTACAGCACACCCCGCCTTTGCCGCCTCCGTACGGGATGCCCACCACCGCGCATTTAAACGTCATTTCAGTGGCCAGCGCTTTGATTTCATCCAGGTTCACTTCGGGCAGGTAGCGGAATCCGCCTTTAAACGGCCCGCGCAGTTCCGAATGCTGGACGCGGTACCCCTCAAAATATTTCATCTCCCCGCTGTCCATGCGTACCGGCAGGGTGACCACCAGTGTTTTCTGGGGATGGGAAAGCGTGCCGAGCGTTTCCGGGTCAAGCTTCATGAGTTTGGCCGCCTTGTTTATATTTTTAAGGGTGTTGTCAAAGAAGCTCATAATTTTTTTGATTAAAAAGGCAATTAATAATGTAGTACTGTTTATTTGAATGCGCAAGAAACATGTGAAAAAATTTGTAACTAGTAACTCGTAACTAGTAACTCGTAACTTACAGCAATCAAGTTACTAGTTACGCCCCGAAGGGGCAAATGACAAGTTAC
>CAZIDW010000058.1:0-8368 GCA_964538225.1 uncultured Candidatus Peribacteria bacterium | reverse complement strand
GCCGATTAAACGTATTGGACGTTGCAAAATAAACCGCATCCGGAAAGATGATGCGTTTTTGGGAATTTTGGTGTTTTAACATATCGCTTATTCATTTGGACCTAACTGCCGTTAGGCAGATACAAAAAATACTTCACAAACTATCTTTACAACATCTTAATCGCAATATCCACGCCGGCAGGAAGGGCGAGGTTAGAAAGCGCGTCGATAGTAGTGGCGGTGGTCTCACGAAGGTCAATCAGCCGTTTGTGGATACGCATTTCAAACTGTTCGCGGGAATCCTTGAAAATAAAGGTGGATTTGTTCACCGTGACTTTCTTTATTTTGGTGGGCAAAGGAATCGGCCCGGCAATAATAGCCCCGCTCCGTTCGGCTGTATCAATGATCATCTTGACCGCTTTATCAATAATCGTGTGGTCAAAGGCTCTCAGGGTAATACGGATACGCTGAGGCGTTGCCTTCTTGGTCTTGGACTTTTTTTCAGCCATAAGAGAGAGGTTAATCAGCTAATTGTTATGACGTAGCCAAATGGCCATTAGTCTTCCCAATTGAAGACCCAATTGAAGGCCCGTTGATTGCCGTAACAATCAATTGGGTCCTCTATTGGGCCCTCTGTGGAAATACTATTTAATAACCTTCGTCACCACACCGGCACCGACCGTTCGGCCACCTTCGCGGATCGCGAAACGGGTGCCTTCATCCAAAGCGATCTCGGAACCGAGTTTTACCTTGAGTTTCACATCATCACCGGGCATCACCATTTCTGTGCCTTCCGGCAGGGTCACTTCGCCCGTTACATCCGTGGTGCGAATGTAGAACTGTGGTTTATAACCTTTAAAGAAAGGGGTATGGCGGCCGCCTTCTTCTTTATTAAGCACGTATACCTGGCATTCGAATTCAGTATGAGGGGTAATGGAACCGGGTTTGGCGCATACCTGGCCGCGTTCAATATCTTCGCGTTCCACACCGCGGAGCAGAAGGCCCACATTATCGCCAGCCTGACCCTGGTCAAGGATCTTGCGGAACATCTCCACGCCGGTAACCACCACTTTGCGGGTGGGTTTGATGCCGACGATCTCGACTTCCTCGTTCACTTTGACGATTCCCTGTTCCACACGGCCGGTCGCCACGGTGCCGCGGCCTTTGATAGAGAAGATATCTTCTACCGGCATGAGGAAGGGTTTATCTAAAGCGCGTTCCGGTTCGGGAATGTATTCATCCAGTTTATTCAGCAGTTCCTTAATCGGTTCAGCATCCGGACCGCTTGGGTTTTCCAGGGCTTTCAGGGCGGAACCTTTGACGATAGGGACTTCATCCCCGGGGAACTCGTATTTGCTCAGCAATTCACGCACTTCCATCTCGACCAGGTCAATGAGTTCCGGATCATCCACCATGTCGATCTTGTTTAAAAAGACGACAATCGAAGGGACGTTTACCTGGCGCGCAAGCAGGATGTGTTCGCGGGTCTGAGGCATCGGGCCGTCGGCCGCGCTCACCACCAGAATCGCGCCGTCCATCTGGGCCGCGCCCGTAATCATATTCTTAACATAGTCGGCATGACCGGGGCAGTCCACATGGGCGTAGTGGCGTTTATCGGTCTCGTATTCCTGGTGGGACGTGGCAATGGTAATACCGCGTTCCTTTTCTTCAGGAGCGTTATCGATTTGGTCAAAAGCGACCGCTTTGTTAACACCGCCAGTGGTAGCGGCGACAGAGGTGATAGCAGCCGTTAACGTGGTCTTGCCATGGTCAACATGACCAATCGTGCCCACATTCACATGAGGCTTACTACGATCAAAAGTTCCTTCAGCCATAATAATTAAATTTAAAGATTTAAAATAAGCACGAGGGATTTTAACAAGCCCTCAAATTAATGTCAAAGCTTTTTTAGGAAATAGAGTTTCAATAACCAGCAATCTGAAAGGGTAGGAGGAAGGCGGTCTCCTTGCTTTGAATTTGAATAATTATTCCCCTCCTTCACCCTCTTTCTGCTGCAAACAGGCGACATTAATAAGCTGAACGCCCTGTTCGCCAATGGTCACCGGAAACGCTTTGCATTCCTGCGACTTTTGAATAACCTGAGTCACCGCGTCTTTTAAGCCAGTTTCGTACGCCCGGTTGGCGACAAAGGATTGAAAATAACGGTATTGGGTATACCCCACATATAATATGGAAAAGACGACCCAAATGACTAAAATGATTTTGCCAACAGAATATTTGGATTTCATAGTGAATTAAGATTAAGGATTAACAGTTAGATAGTTTAAATGAAAATTGAAAATTGATTCATCCTTCGTAGTAAACGTTGGTAACTTTATTGACTATCTCGTAGTGCATCGAAGGATTTAACTGCACTACGGAGAATGGAAAATTGAAAAATGTATTTTCTTTCTTTTGTTTTAATTTTCTTTCTTTCCCTTCTGATATACCCTCCCTCTTACCCCGTAAGAGTGAATGAGGGGGGCGTATACACACGCGTACAATGAAAGCTGAATATGTCTCCAGCAAGCAGGAACTAAAAACTTATAAATTTAAGGCGTCACCTCCTCCGCCGCTTCACCAGCCTCCCCTTCCTCCTCTAAATCCGGTTCCACAGCGTCAGGGGAAGATGGTTCGTCTTCCTCCTCTGTCTGACTTACCGCTTCTTCCGGCGGCGCCTCCTTCATCTCTTCTTCTATTGGTGTGGGCAGTTCTTTTTCCGGCTCCGGTTCCGGGCGTGAATATAAGCGGACTTCGGTAGCCTGAACCGTATCGCTTTCAAACGGAGAAATCATCATCATTGCTTCCCCGGCCTCCTCGCCTTCCGTGACTTTCTCGGGTGCAATCAGATCGGCCCGGATCCGCACGCGGTCGCCTGCCATAAAATCACTGGCAGTTAGTGTTTTAACGGTATATTCCTGCGGTTCTTCTGGTTCTTCTAACCCCTCACCTTCCGGATTGGCTTTAAAGGCAGTTTCGTAATCCTGAATCGCTTTTTCAAAAGCTTCATATTCCTTTTTAAATTCCTCCTCATCCTTTGGCAATCGTTCATACAGCTGAGTATCGCCCCCTACTGCAATCGTTTTGGTGACCATACCCTCGGCAAACGGATCCAGCAAAGTGGCGTCAAATTCCACCACAATATTCTGCCCGCTAACGGATTTAACCGTAGCCGTTAACGAATTGCGCGGTTCAAATTCGCCCTCTTCCATTAGTTTCCGGCGGGCAAAATCCAAAGCCTCTTCATAACCCTGTTCGTAACTGCCTTTTTTAACCGGCGTCTTTACAGCGGGCTGGCTGACCACCGGCTGAACCGACGGCGCTGGCTGCGCCACCTGGGCCTGACCCGCGAAATAACCCGCCGCAAAACCAAGGAAGGCGATGATTAAAATAAGTAAAGTGTATTTGAAGTGGGTGGACATAAATATTTATGTTTTAATTATTAAAAATTCAGACATCTTGCTTCACAATAGGCATCCGCATCACTACTTTCAGCATATGCAAACAAAACCCAATTACCCAAATAAGTACTAATAGTACATCCCGCATCTTCATTATTGGTATCTGTTTCATTAACGTATACTTTTGTTAAAAAACAAATACTCTCATTTTGATTCTCCATTGTTGTTGTGTCACTGGTTCCGGCACCATTTATTGATTGTGCATTGAATGGGCCACTAACAGACATTCCTATGTTCGTACCCGTATAATCTAAATTTCCATCAAGATTTAAATCACCATCAATACCAACATCACCTTTAACATATAAGCCATTATCCGGAGGTGTTTCATTATAATCTCCAATCGATACACCTCCATTGCTGGCGACCGTAAGTTTTGAATTGCCATCTACCTGTACTCTGAAAGCACTTTCTCCCGAGGGACCATTTACATGTAATTTCGTATTAGGAGCTACTGTGCCAATACCGACCTCGCCATCAACATATAAGTCCTTCCACATTTGAATATCTCCATCCGAATGAACCTTAAAACGGGCGGCACCTTCGGTGCGAATTATAAATTCATCAGCCCCCCCAAAACCAAAATGAGCGCTGGTATTGCCATTATGAAGTATAAAACTATCAATTCCTACTTCCCCGGCCACATCTAACGCGTGAGTAGGCGACGACGTACCAATACCGACATTGCCATTAGGATCAATACTCATCACGGTTGACGGCGAACTTATATAACCTATCTCGAAATCAATACCAAGTGCTCCACCTGGCAAACTTGCCATACCCTCATCATTATAACTGCCTATGACCAATGGTTTCATAGCCGTTGTATTTGAGACTCCGATAAGCGAGGGACCATTGGCATCATTGTTGATCTGGGCATAAGTAAATTCACCAGTACTGGATCGGATGGCGCCATCCGCCACGGTTAATTTAGTGGCAGGGTTCGTGGTGCCGATACCGACATTGCCAGACGAACGATAAACATCAGATCCACTCACTGTCCACGCACCACACCCAATACAAGTTCCATCAATCTTCAGGTCACCCGCCACGTGCAGAGTAGCTTCAGGACTAAGGGTGTTAATACCCACACGCCCATCGCTTCCGCGCACAAACAAATCATCATTTAAAGCGATATCAATATCATCAACGCTATTCCCCAAATAAGCATAAGCTTGAGCAGTGCCACGCGCCCGGAATAATTCCTTTCCCCCGCCAATAAAATTGAGCGTATTACTTTCGAATTGGAGATACGTATCGTCATCATAATTATGCTTAATAAATTCACTCAATATAAGGTCATCTGAAATAACTAGATTATCCCCCACATAAACATCACCAACGTTAAAATACCCCGCATAACCGCTGCTGGAAGAACCATAAACACCTTTGCCTGAAGAACTGTAGCCATAAACGCCGTAATTATCGCCAACCCCATAAACCCCCTTATCCGCGCCATCACCACGAACACCATTGTGATTTTCGCTAATACCCATAACGCCATACATATAATCGCCAGAGGCACTTCCGTATACACCAGCACCCATTAGAGAATTACCGCTATTGGCAACATCACCCCAAACCCCCCAATTCCCATGAGAATTTGTTTCGGTTGCAACCCCTTTTATGCCGATATTGTAATAAAGGGGGGGGTTACCCATATCGCCCGATGATCCTTTGGCTTCGCTATATAAACCATAATATTCTCTGGAATCGGCTGAGTTCATAAAGCGATCAGGATTTACTGAATCAAATGTAGTTGAGTTCTGAACATGAAGTTTATAATCAGGGTCATCCGTCCCGACCCCCACATCCCCGGTGTCATAATAAATATCATTCGCATCGCCCGTGCCTTCCGACCAATACGTAAAATTCTTCGGCCCGCATTCCCATTCGCCGGCCGCATCGTTCCACGAAAGCACTTCGCCATCGGCGCAGGTAACGCCGGAAGCCGTAGCCGCGGGGATCATACAGGACCATTCATGGGCAGTGTCATCCCACACAGGCGTCTCACCATCCGGACAATCCGCGTATACCGCACGCGTTAAATCAGGATTATCGAATATTTTATAAATATTATTGTCCGAACTGTCTTTTATAAGTTCCAGCGTGGTCATGCACACGCCACCGACCATCACTCCGCCGGGGCAGGGATTCGGCGCTGAATTGGAACGGAGGTAACAGCCGTTATCACAGCTGAAGGCGTAAAACTTATCCGCCGGCGGGACCCCGCAATCATCCAGAACCTCAATATGGGTCTGACAAGCCCCCGCGTAATAATCATCCCCCGCGTCACATTCCACAGCAGGGAAACAGTCTTCACTCAGGCCTGCAAAAGCTAGCTGGGGGATAAAGAGGAGGCCGATAAATAATAAAATGGGAATTGTTTTTTTCATCGTGGATGAATTAATGAATGTAATTTGTAAATCGTCATTTGGTTTTGTCGTAACTTGTAAGGGTAATTTTCAGTGATGGATTACGAGTTGCAAGTTACGCGAGCCGCCGAAGCTGGGGCGAGGCGGAGAGCAAATGACGCCCCCCGCTGTGCGGGGGTAAATTATTTACAGCACGCAAAGGCCCTGCTCAGGTTACAAGGGGTTACAAAACTCGCGTCACTGCTGAAATTCCATATCGAACCGAAAATCTCAGTGCCGTCAGCGGCCGTCCAGTTCCAGCCGTTGCAATCGTTGGTAACGTATCTCACGTAACCCGGAGGGCCGTTATTGATCCAGACCGAACCCGTACCCGGCAAACTGACGCCAAGCACATACGACCGGATGACCTCCGGGGCCGTGCATACATGGCTGTCTTCTTCAACCCCGTCGCACAGGTTATCCACATTGATATACCCGCCCTGGTCCCCGTCATTAGGTGCGGTCTGGCCGACATACACGACATGCTTCGTATCACCATCTCCCGGCAACGCGCACACCCCGCTCGGGGAGCAGACCATCCCAAGGGGACAATCGCTGGAATCGTTGCAGGCATCGCCGGCATTGGCACCGGGATCATAACAGATGCCGGCCAGGCAAAGACTGCCGGCAGGGCAATCGCCGTCATCGGCGCAGAATTGATAGTTATTATTGATGATAAGGTCCTGAAGCGGCGCCGGGACGGTGGGGCTGGCCCAGTTTAAGTGGTCGGAAAAATCAACGCCTGTAAAAATAGTGCCGTAAAAAGCGGGATCGGTGAAATCAGACCAATCGACCTCATCGGAAATAGAACCATATGAATAGGCATGGGCTAAATTTGCTCCGGCATACGTCAGTTCCTTACCGCCCAGCGCGGTGAACCCGTCCGCGAAAATCTCGATAAACCGCTGACCGAAAGTAACGCATAAGCCCGGTGTGCGGCCGGAAAGGGTCCGGCCTTCAGGGCAGTCCGTGCATTCGCCGGTGCAGGGATTAAGCACTTCGCGCCCCATATCCGCGCAGGAAACACCCCCATTTGCCGGATACGTACTGCCGTCTTTTTCCAGCTGGCAGGAGGGGGTAACGCCGACCACCGGATTTTCCTCATTCGGCAGAAAAGCGGGGGAATCGTCCACACAATACACATAACCTTCTCCGCATCCTCCGCATCCCCCCGGACAGATGTTCTGACGGTTCAGTTCCCCGGGGCAGGAAACGCCGGTCTGCACTTCACAGATATTACTGCCGGACGGCTTACAGTACCCGCCCCGGCAGGTGCCGCTCACCGTGTCGGAAAAACAATTGAACCCGACCCGATTTTTGTCGCGCGTGGTCGTCGCCAGATCCAGAATACTCTGCCGGCTCACACAAGTAGTGGGGTTATTGCCCGCTTTCTGGAGAATCTCCCCTTCCGGCCGGCACGAGATGCCCTGATACGGCTCCGTATCCCCGCCCTGCGGATAACAGCAGTCATCATACGTGAACGGGCTGGTGGAATCCGATCCCGGATACGCGACCGTGCAGTCATAAACGCCCGCAAAGACTTTCGGGACAAACACGAACGCGATGAGGATCAATGGAATTAAAAATCGGATTTTGTTTTTCATTTGAATGAATTAATGGATTTAATTTGTAAATCGTAATTTGGCTTCGTCGTAACTTGTAATTGACAATTCCAGTTATGAATTACGAGTTACAAGTTACGCGAGCCGCCGAAGCTGGAGCGAGGCGGAGAGCAAATGACGCCCCGCTGTGCGGGGGCAAATTATTTACAGCACGCAAACTTCTTTCCGGTCTTACAGGGGAGCAGACCACCATACTGGTCATTAAAATTCCACACCGTTCCGTAATTCGGATTGTTACTGGGACTGTCGGTCGCCGTCCACCCTTTGCAGTCGTTGGAATTGGCCGTATAACCCGGAGGGCCGCTGTTGATCCAGAGGGTGGCGGAACCCGCGTATTCAAAAATCTGGGACACGCCGGGCGTGCCGTGGTTCAGGCTGTTGTTCATCTCCGCGGGCGTGCAGATGTGACTGCCAGCGATGGTGGCATTGCTGTGGTTCTGGCAGTACAGGTTTACATCCTCATAGCCCGCCCCCGTGTCATACGCGCTGTCCGACTCCCCCACAAACATACCCACCACGCCGGTAACAGGGTTAGGGTCGGTGCCCGGCCAGGTGATGGCGGCATGGGCATAATAACCGATCAGCAAAAGCACCGGAAAAATCAACGCCTTAAAAAACGCGTCCTTAAGCCATTTAAGCGTTTTCTTAGTCTTTTTATTTTTAGCCATTTTTTATCTTTATTAATATTCTTTCAAAAAATAGCACAGTCAGTGAGGAAAAGTAAAGAAAAATCTGTACTGGATTCAAAAACCGAAAATCAGGAAATTTGAATATGTCAAACCCCCTCTCTTGCATAAGGGGGAGTACTCCCCGCTTTGCGGGGAGGGAGTTAGGGGTAGGAGGCAGGCGGCTCCCCTTGGATCAAGGGGAGAGGAAGAGGGGTTAGATGAAG
>CAZIDW010000057.1:0-8421 GCA_964538225.1 uncultured Candidatus Peribacteria bacterium | reverse complement strand
GTCGGCGGTAAGGGTAAGGTGCCATTCATTGTCTTTTAAGTCCTCCCCGTTTATACGGAAGTAAAAAGGTTTGTTCAGGGTTTCGATTTTAAAGGGATTGGTTACATGGATGGGGCCTGCGACATCATTGTATTTTTTGCCTGCTTCGCATTCGTCGCCCGTATCGTGTTCATAGACCACGCCGTTGACCACCAGGTCGCCTTTCATAATGTCATCACAGCGGTTCCATTCCACAAATATCTGTCCGCCGAAGTGATATTCAGCGTCCCCGTCCGTCCCCACATCCACTGCGCCTTCGATGGAATTGACTTTTTGCGTCAGCAGAACGCGCACTCCGTCGTATGTCGCGTTTTTTTCGTCGGGATTTTTTTCAAAATACCCCGCCAGGCTTTCCAGATACGTGCGCGTGTTCAGGATGGCGATCGTGTCCCGCTGTTCACGGATGGTACTGCGCTGGCGCATGGCGAAAAAGAAAAAGACCGCGGTGAGCAGAAAACCAAGCATCACGCACCAGATGAGGATGCTTCCTTTGTGATCTTCCGTGATTTTGATTTGTTTTTTACTCAAGGTAAGACGGCGTTAATCTTGTAAGTCTGGGTGTCGGTTTCATCCACCACGGCTTCCAGGGTCATCTCCAGGATCCTGTCATGGTTCAGCAAACTGAAATTCAGGCTGTTCACGCTGAACTCGCTGGTGTAATAAAACCGGCTGAACCCGTTTGTGTCAATGGGTTCCAGGTCCACTTCACTGCCGTTGCCGTTGCTGAAACGGACGATTTTTTTATTCCCCGCGTTGGCGAAATAGGCGTTGGTCACGCCGGTGGGAAAGATGATTTTAGATTCCAGCTGAACTTTCCCCAATTTTTCATCCATCAGGTATCCCTGTTCGCCTTCATTCCACGCGATGACTTCCATCTTATCTTCAATAGTGCCCAGAACCCCGTCGCCCACACGGATGGTGGCGTAATCCGTTTCAGCCGGCACCATTTGGTTTTTAACGGAATAGGTGTCGATCTGGATTGTCGCGAATCCTCCGTTATCGATCTGGACGCCATTTAGTTCCACTTCCACTACCGGCGGGGTGCCCAGGTAGACCACATCCCCGTTCTGGATATCGCCTGCCGGCGCCGGGCTGACATCAATCGGATACGCCCAGTCCTGGATGTCATCGGGATCGTCCTTTACACAATTTACCCGTTTGCCGGGATTGTCTGTCAGCTCGTAGCTCGTGTCATTGACCACCAGAAAGTCTCTGGCTTGGAGTTTATAACTTCCCAGGTCGTCCGTGGTGTAGAGTTTTTCGTCAAGGTCACAGTCCGCGTTGCCATGCGCTAGCGTGGGCGGAACGTTTTCAATGCGTTGCTCCGCGCCTTTGTAAATGGCGGACGGCAGGTTGCCGGTTCCGCCCGTAAAATCAACGGAAAGTACGATTTTGCTCCAGGCGTAGGTCTTGTCGAGTTCAAAGGTAAGCGGCAGGTCAGCCAGTGTTCCCTTTAGCGGTTCGGGGTCGCTCATTTTAAGTATCCGGTTGTTTCCGCTGTCCGCGATAAACAGGGCGTTATGGTCCGCATCCGCGAACAAGCCGGTCGGCAGGTTCAGCCGGCAGAAGCGGGCGGTCTTGTTGCAGTCCGCGTCTTCCCCGTCGCCCACGACCGCCGGTGCCAGGAAGGTGGAAAAGTCATATCTCCGCACCCTGTGACCAAAGGTTTCGGCAATAAAAAGATATTCATCAGTCCCTTTTTCGTAATAAGCTAAGCCAGTGGGGTAATCAAGGTCAGTGACCAGTACCGTTGTCACTCCGTTCTCTGTGTCATACTGCACCACGCGCCCGTTTTCCGAATCGGAGATGAAAAGCAGATTGTTGTTATTTGTAGTCACGTCAGTCGGCGACCGGAGCGGGGGGTCGAACGTTAATTCAGAACAATCGCCCACAGAGGGGCAATGGAGTACCTTATTTTCTCCGGGGACCGCTACGTAATAATCATATTTATTTTCCGTTACTTTTATTTTGGTGAAACCGGCAAAGTTTTTAATTCCCAAGTCTTTATCTACCTTGTCCGGATCCATCGCTTCTTTGATGACTCCATCTGCGTTGCCGAATAGATGACTGCCGGTACCTGGGTCAATGATTTTGGTGAACAGCATCACGTCTTTAAACACCAGACGCTTACCATCCATATCCGCGGTGCCGATATAGCTGAAGGGGAGCTGGTGCCGATCCTGTTTATTGAGGCTGATGATGGAATCGCCGTTGTTTTCCACCAGGTCATCCAGGGCATTGAATTTATTGCGGATGATCTCGTTGACCGCGAACTGGCGTTCCACATTCTTCCCCTGTGTTTCTGCCTGAAACAGGTGGTGGAAGGTGGAAGAAAAAAACACGCTTAGCCCCAGCATCAGCACGCTGGCGATGGCCACGGAGACGATTAATTCTACTAAAGTAAAACCTTTCCTATTAAATTTTAAATTTAAAATTTTAAATGACAAATTACCATTTTGTTTAAGGTAAACCACTGATTTCCAATTAAAATTTGTCATTTGTAATTTAAAATTGGTTATTTCATCGTTTGTTATTGGTAAATAATACGTTTGGCGGTCACTTCATGGTCGCCGGTGCCGTCGGTCCAGGTCACTTTGCATTCGGCTTTAAATCCGTCCTTCAGTCCGGCGGGATCGAGTGTGAAAAGGCGATCATAAAGCCCGTCGATCAATTCAAAATCTTCCCCTGCATCTTCTACAGTGTAGTCGGCGTCTGGATTATCAAATTTACAGGTTCTGCTGGGGCAGTCTGTATCCAAATCCGCGTATCCCAATGCCTCCGCGATCTTTAAACCCTGATTGGCGTAAAAGTGGGCCTGGATCTCATGCTTCTGCCGGTTCATCATGGCCAGGTTCGCGCTCTGCAGGCTGATCACCCCCAGGATGATGATGGTCAGAAAAGACATGGCGAAAACCAGTTCTATCAGGGAGAATCCTCGCGGAATTTTAAATTTTAAATTTTTAGTTTTCATTTTTGACCGGGATCAGACTGATTAAATGATTAACATAATATATCTATTTGAATCACAAAAATCATTTAATCAGCGGTCAAAATTACAGTAATCATCATAGTCCATCCTATAAATCATTTAATCATAGTCAATTTTAGCACAAAAAAGGGGGAAACTGGAAATTTTGGTTTCAGAGGCAGTCACCATTGCTTTTTCCTCTGAAATTTGATATAATATATAGATTAATTAACTTGTTGTGAAACTACTTATGGTGGGACTACTCGCTGACGCTCGTGGTAACACTTATGGTAAACCGCGACCAACGGGAGCAGTAAACCAAAAGTAGTAACATAAGTAAAACCACAAGAAAAATAAAAATGGCGTTATTGGACACCTTACAACAGGAAAACCCCGTGGAGGCTGTGCCGGCAGGGGTGGATGAAGACAAAATTCCAGGTCTTGTGGATAAGATTTTCAGTGAAGCCATCCAGAAGCGCGCCAGCGACATCCATTTTAAACCCCTGGAAGACAAGCTGATGGTCTATTTCCGTATTGACGGCCAGATGATTCCCCATAAGGAGTTTGATAAGATTTACCACCATCCGATTGTAGCCCGCATCAAGATCATTTCCGGGCTGAAAATCGATGAACATCGTTTGCCGCAGGACGGTAAGAGCAGTTTTACCATTGAGGATAAGGAAGTCGACCTGCGCGTTTCAGCCCTCCCTACAAATTACGGTGAAAAAGTGGTCATCCGCCTGCTGGAAAAAAACCCCACTTTGGTCAAACTCCAGGATCTGGGCATGCTGCCGAATGTGCTTTTGAAAGTCGAGGAAAAACTGAAATCCAATTACGGCATGATCCTGGCGGTCGGCCCGACAGGCAGTGGTAAATCCACGTCGCTTTTTTCCATGATCTCTACGTTCGATGCCACCAAATACAACATTTCCACCCTAGAGGATCCGATTGAATACCAGATTCCCCATGTGACCCAGACGCAGATCAATACAGAGATCGGGTTTGATTTTTCAGACGGGCTTCGCACCCTTGTTCGTCAGGATCCCGACATCATCATGGTGGGAGAGATCCGCGACCAGAAAACCGCGTCGCTGGCTATCGAATCCGCTCTTACGGGGCATTTGGTCTTTTCCACCCTGCATACCAATACGGCGGTCGGCACCATCCAGCGCCTGCTGAACATGGACATCGACCGGTTTTTGATTTCCACGGCCGTCAAACTCATCATCTCCCAGCGCCTGGCGCGCAAAGTCTGCAATTACTGCCGGGAGGAATACGCGGTCCCTAAAAAATATCATGAACTTCTGCGCAATGGGATTGATGTGGATCCGAATGAAGTGTTTTTCTACAAATCCAAAGGCTGTGATAAATGCAACAATACCGGCTACAAGGGGCGCATCGGCTTGTTTGAAGTTCTGGAGATGTCCCCGGCGATCGAAGAACTGATTGTGCAGGGCGCCTCTAACCAGGAAATCCAGGATCAGGCCGTAAAAGAAGGGATGATCTTACTGCGGAAAGACGCTTTATTCAAAGCGGTGACCGGCGATATCACCATTGAGGAAGCCTTGCGGGTTATGTCTTAAATTTAACAAAAGAACGATTAAGCTAAATAATGAGACAATGAAATAACCAATTTTAAATGACAAATTTTAATTGGAAATCAGTGGTTCGCCTTAAACAAAATGGTCATTTGTTATTTAAAATTTTAAATTTAAAATTTAAGCCAAAAGGTTTTACTTTAGTGGAGCTGATTGTTTCCGTGGCGATCATCGCTGTTTTTTCCGTTTCCTCCGTGGTCGGCTTCGCGTATCTGGAGGATGTTTTAAAGGCCAGGGAGGTGACCGGGCTGATTGCGGACACCCTTAGCCAGGAAGAACTCAAAGTCTTGCGGGGGGATTTTAAAGAAGCGGTCGTCCATTTCCTTCCGGACTATCTGGTGATCGAAGAAAAGCCAGAAGACGCCTCATTATCTTTGGATTTTAACCAGACCTCCTGTAACGGGGATTATCAGATCGAATTCACGGAAGGCGATAACTTGATTCAGCGCGACGGGGACGGTGCTATCTTACGGATTGAGAACGCCAGTTCTACCTCACGATGTATTTATTTTAATGAAGCGGAGGGCACCGAACGGCGCTACCAGCTGACCAGCGACGATGATTTTTCCGACATCATCCGTTTCGTCCATTTTAATCTTCAGCGTGAAGACCTCACCAATCCCATCCGCCTCACGTCAGGCGCCGGCGCTATAGTCCATATCAGCGCGCCTTATGGCAAAAAAACCCTTTACGATGCCGACGGCGACGCGGCGGATTTGCTCGAGATAACGGCGGAAACAGAAGACGGCCGTTCCACTGACACACTAACCATTCGTTAATGAGCGCTCTTGTCGGCAAAATCCGGGATATTTTTTCAGACCTCTGGTTGGAGATTGATTTATTTTTAAGTAAATTCAAACGGAAAAAGTCCGTTCAGGAGGGGGTTTCTTCGGCTGGTGCTGAAACGGAAAAAAAATCGTCTTCTGATATCCTGCCGGCATCTGCGGAACCGGCCCCTTCTGTTCCTCAGGAGAAAAAAGAGGAAAGCGCGGAGCAGCCAAAGCCTCCGGTGGGCACGATAGTGAAAGAAAAGAAAGTAAAATCAGCCGCGGCGCAAAAACAGTCTCCCGGATTCCGGTGGACACGCCTTTCTGCCAAAGAGCGGCTTGCTTTTTACGACCAGATGGCCACGCTCGTCGATTCCGGTGTGACCCTAATCGATTCACTTTCCCTTATCAAAGCCCAGAGTCGTAAAAAAAGCCTTAAAAAACTTTACGAGAACATGATCCACCATATCAACGGGGGGATGAGCCTGGCGGACACCATGTTTCTTTTTCCGCACATTTTTCCCTCCATGCAGGCGGCTCTGGTCGAAGCGGGTGAAAAAAGCGGAAACCTGAAAGCAGTGCTGGCGCAGATCGTGGATGACCTGGAAAGTCAGCAGGAATTTGTGCGCAAGATCAAAGGGGCGATGTTTTATCCGGTGATCCTGATTGTCCTGGCGCTGGTCATGGTCACAGGTATGCTGATTTTCGTGATCCCGAAGGTCGCCGATCTGTATAAACAAGCGGGCCGGACTTTACCCGCGCTTACCCAGGCAGTCATCGATTTCAGCGATTTCTTTTCTCAGAACTATCCTTTTATCCTGGGCGGGCTTGCCGGTTTGGTTTTGGTGTTGTGGTTTTTGTTTTCTAAAACCAGACCGGGCAAGTTATTGTGGGAAAAACTGGTGGCCGGCATTCCGGTCTTCGGCCGTATTTCTAAAAACAAGAACGTCATGGTCTTCGCATCGAACCTGGGCATGCTGCTCAATAGCGGCGTCCTTATCAGCGATGCGTTTAAAATCACGGAAAAGACAATCGATAATCTTCATTATAAACGGGCGCTATCCAATATCCGGCACGGGATCGTGATGGGAAAAAACGTCAGTGAGATGATGGGGCTTGAGGACATCAAGGCTCAAAAGTTCAAAAAGAACAAATTATTTCCCCTGCAGGTGGCCCAGCTGATCCACATCGGCGAGGCGACAGGTACCATCGATAAAATGCTTTTAAAGATCCGTGACAATTACCATAAAAGCATTAATTACACCCTTAAGAACATCTCCACGATGATCGAACCCCTGATGATCTTTATCGTGGCTATCCTGGTCGGCTCCATTCTTCTGGCAGTGATGCTTCCGTTTTTCTATATCGGTACGACTATTGGTTAAGGTTCAGGAATCAGGTGGTTGTTTGGTATACTGTTTTTGTTAATAGCAAACGCCTTGATCTCTTATGCGCAAAAAGTATACCGATCAGATTCAGGAGCACGTCAAAAAAACATACAGCGCTATCGCTAATGAATTCGATGCGAGTCGTAAGCGCCAATGGCTAGAATTTCAATATTTTCTAGAATTTATAGAAAATGATGAAAAAGTACTCGACCTTGGCTGTGGAAACGGGCGCCTTTATGAGTTGTTAAAAGAAAAAGGAGTCGATTACTGGGGAGTGGATAATAATTCCATTTTAATCGAAAGGGCAAAAGAAAATTTTCCCGATGTTTATTTTCAGCTGGGGGAAATGGTCGACCTGGATTTACCGGATAATACATTTGACGCTGTTTTCTGCATTGCCGTTTTTCATCATATCCCCGGCAGACGATTGCGCAAAAAGGCGCTTAAGGAAATGCATCGTGTAATGAAAAAGGATGGCGTGCTGATCATGACTGTCTGGAACCTTTTCCAATGGAAATATCTGAAGAGCTGGTTTAACGCAATATTTTCTTTTGTGGTTCATTTCGGGTTTAAATACGCGTGGAACGACTTGTGGATTCCCTGGGGGAAACATCCTGTTAAGCGTTATTATCACGCTTTCCGGCCGCGCGAATTTTTTCGTTATTTCAATGATTCCGATTGGACGATTGAAGATTTTTATTTCGTCCGAAAAGGAAAACGGGTAAGATTTGGTCAGTGTTTTAATCTTTGTCTGATTGCCCGGAAAAAATGATATCAAAGCCTATTGTTTCCATCGCCGGCGTACCGATTTCCAATGTGATTTATCAGGATGTTTTGCATCATATTGATAATCATATAAATCGTAACAGTCAAACTTTTATTGTCACTGTTAATCCGGAAATGATCCTGAAGGCTTCTGAAGACAGTCATTTTTTTGATCTTTTAAACAGAGCTGACCTGACGACTCCTGACGGCATCGGCGTGCTGTGGGCGGCTCATTACCTTTCCAGACCGCTTCCTGAAAATAAAGTCTCTGCTTATCTGCAGTTTTACCAGACACTTCTGGCGGTTTTGTTTTGCCCTAAACGTATACGAAATCCGCTGAAGAAACGTGTGACAGGAGCGGATTTGTTTAAAAAGATTATCGAGGCCGCCCAGGTTAAACCATGGAAGATTTTTTTACTGGGCGCTTCCAAAGGAGTGGCTGAAAAAGCCATTCAAAATCTGAACAAAATTTATCCCGATACGCGTTTTGTCGGCTCGTTTGCCGGTTCGCCGGATGAAGCAGAGGAAGAAGCGATTTGTGACCGCATCGATCAGGCAAGCCCCGATATCCTGTTTGTGGCGTACGGCAGTCCGGAACAGGAACTCTGGATCAGCCGCAACCTGTTTAAATTAGACAGTGTTAAAGTTGCCATAGGGGTAGGAGGTACTTTTGATTTTTACGCCGGTAAAATAAAACGCGCCCCCCGCTGGATGCAGACCATCGGCCTGGAATGGCTCTGGCGGCTTTTCCGTGAGCCCAAACGGTTTTCACGCATCCGGAACGCGACTGTCAGGTTTACGCGGTTAGTAAGAAGGGAAAAAATGGGTAAAAACCCCGCCGAATAACCACTCTGCAAGATCCCTTATCCCTGCTTTTCCCGTCCGCCTCACGGCGT
>CAZIDW010000056.1:0-8429 GCA_964538225.1 uncultured Candidatus Peribacteria bacterium | reverse complement strand
GCTCGTGACAATCGGCGGCGATGATACGGCGAGCACAGCTAATCGGCTGACAAAATATCTGAATGACCAGAAAGTCGATATCAAAAATATCCATGTTCCAAAAACCATTGATAACGACCTGCCCCTGCCGGACCGACTGCCCACATTCGGTTTTGAAACCGCTAAAAATGAAGGCACACGTATTGCCCAAACCGTTTACGAGGACGCCCGAAGCAGCGGCAACTGGTTTGTGGTATCGGTGATGGGCCGGGAGGCCGGCCATTTGGCCTTTGGCATCGGAACCGCCTGCCATTATCCGCTGGTGATCATTCCGGAGATGTTTAGGAACAAGAAAATCACGTTTAACAAAATCATCGACATGATGGTTTCCTCCATTCTGATACGGAAGACGATCAATGTGCATCACGGCGCCATTATGATCAGCGAAGGGGTATTCCATTACATGGAGGAATCTGAAATCGTAAATTCCGGCATCAATTTTACATTCGATGAGCATGGCCATCCGGAGTTGGGCACGGTTTCGAAAGCCCATATTTTTAACGTTTTGCTACAGAAAAAGCTGAAAGAATTAGATATTAACGTTAAAAGCCGGCCGGTGGAACTGGGCTATGGCTTGCGCGCTTGCCATCCTTCCGCTTATGACATGAACTACTGCACCATGCTCGGCATGGGGGTTAAAAAACTGTTCGATGACGGGCATACAGGCTGTATTGTGGTCGCCAAAGCCAATGGTCAATTTTCTCCGCTTTACCTAAAAGACATTGCGGACCCAAAGACCGGAAAAGTTAAAACGAGATTGGTGGATGTGAGCGCGCAGGACTATCAGCTGGCTTTTGACAATATGCATTACCTGAAAGAGAAGCATCACGAAGCCGCCAAGAAATTTGTGGATCATCCGGAAGATTATGATCTGGAGAAGATTTTGGAGAGGGATTAATGCAGACCTGCAGTGCCGGCAGCCCTGCGCTGGCTAGCCTAACTGGCTCCCTGTTGCACGTGCGACACACCTGTTGGCTCCATGTTGTACGTGGAGACATGTTGGACTAGCTGGATAGCTGGCTCCATGTTGTACGTGGAGACAGCAGGGCTAAATGGAGCTGGCTCCATGTTGTACGTGGAGACAGCAGGGCTAAAATAGTGAATATTTGTTTATATACCTGCTAGCTTCATGTTGCACGCGGAGACACATTGGCTACATCCCCCATTCCCTACAGGGCAAAACGATATCAGGATGATCCGATGATAATTCCAATAATCGTTGGCGTGCTGACGAATAGCGCCAGTCTTCAGGGTTCGTAACATAACCTGCTTTTACTGGATTCTGCCAAATATATTCAATTTTTGTGGCTAAAAAGTTTTCTGTTTCAATGATAATTGGATAATTTTCGCGCTGCCAGATCTGAAATTCACTTTCTTTTTTGCGCTTAAAAGAATTGTTAATAAGCCTGAGAATATATTTCCTGTTGTCTTTATATAATAGTTTTTTAATTTCTTTTGTTGTAAACCTTTTAAAATCTCTGACAATATCATCCAGGCCTATTATGCCCCCGGCACCAATGATCAAATGAATGTGGTTCGTCATAAAAACATATTCATAAAGAACAAGGCCTTTGTTGTCGATGCAATACTGAAGGCTCTTTTGCAAAGCTTTAAAATATTTTTCTTTAGTAAAAATATTAATCCATTCAATGACAGTAAGTGTTAAAAAATAAAAACTGCCAATATCTTTTTTTGTGATTCTGGGAGATGGTGACATAATCAATTCATTAAGAGCTATTTATGCAGCCTTTTATGTCTCCAGACAGAGGCTGGAGCCAGCCAAGAGAGTGCGACCATGTCCTAGACAGAGGCTGGAGCCAGCCAAGGGGTACTACACCTGCTGGCTCCATGTTGCGCGCGGAGACATGACTAGCTGGCTCCATGTTGCACGTGCGACACACCTGCTGGCTCCATGTTGCACGCGGAGACAGCAGGGCTAAAATAGTGAACATTTGTTTGCTTTTCAAGTAATTTATATATTTAAAAACACCCCCTCTGCCTTAGCAAAGGGGGCGCACGTACATCGCTTCCAGTTCCGGCACTCTCTCGGAGGACGAATCTGAGAAAACAAGCCGGAACAAGAAGGCTGGAGACCATGAAGAACAAATTCAGTCGTGGCTGGGCATTTTAAGCTGCCCTTTTTAGCCTTTCTTATGCTTCCTGGCGCAGGCGCTGCCTGCGCATCCGCTCCTCCAGAATCACATCCAGGCCGGCCACGAGAATCTGGCCTATTTCCCGTTGGGTCATAGATTTTTTGTTTGCCCCCTGTGAACGGATGGCTTTAGCAGCCTTCCGGGTCATCGGGCCATCTCTCCATCTGACGCGCACGGTTGTTCGCACAATCACTCCTTTTGTAAATGGTACAATATCGCCGATAACGGCCATTCTCCTAACAAAAACGGGTTCCCAGCTCGATAGGATCGAACCAAAAACCCGCTTTCGTCTCTAGGAGACATAAATCGTTATAAAAGGAGGGTTTTTCTTATCTTGGCAATGTAAAAGAACGGTGTAACGGACCTATTTTCCAGTTTTTAGACAAAATGTCAAATGTAAATGGCCATCAAAAAAGCTTTTGTCATCCCGAACATCTGCTGTTATCCTGTTTGAGGTTTGATTTCAATGAAAATTTAAAATTTAAAATTGAAAATTGTAAGATGTTCTGGGTCGATGAAATCGTAGATGAAATCCTTGATACCTACCTTGGGCAGGAGGAATTCATTGTGCGTGATGAAAAAACCCTTTCCGGCCCTGTGCATGTGGGTTCATTACGAGGGGTAGTCATCCACGGAATTGTGACCCAGGTGCTGAATGAACGCGGAAAAAAGGCGCGCTTTTTGTTTGAATTCAATGATTTCGACCCCATGGACGGCATGCCGAAAGAACTGGATGGCAAAGGGTTTGACGAACATATGGGAAAACCCCTGTATAAGGTGCCTTCACCCGACAGCAAAGCGGAAAATTTTCCGGAATATTATGGAGACACGTTTCTGGGAGTGATTAAAGAAATCGGTTTTGACCCCGAAATCCCCCGCGCCCGCAACGCCTACCTTTCCGGCAAGATGAATGACTGGATCAGGGTCGGGCTGACCAAAAATAATGAGATTCGGGAGGTTTACCGGCGCGTTTCCGGCTCCGAGAAGCCTGAACACTGGTCGCCGGTTTCGATTGTGTGTGAAAAATGCGGCAAAATCGGCAGTACGGATGTGATTAGTTTTGACGGAGAGAAAGTGAAGTATGTGTGCACAAAGGACAAGGTGACATGGGCAAAAGGCTGTGAGCATGAGGGGGAGATTTCGCCTTTCGACGGCAACGCCAAGCTGACCTGGAAGGTGGAATGGCCCGCCAAGTGGGATGTGTATGATGTGACGATTGAAGGTGGTGGTAAAGACCATAACGCGGCGGGCGGTTCACATGATATTGGAGAGGCGATTTGTAATGAAATCACTAAAACGGATATTCCGTTTAACATTCCTTATGAATTTTTCCTCATCGGCGGCAAAAAGATGAGCGCCAGCAAGGGGCTGGGGCAGTCAGCGCGGGAGATCGCGGACTTGGTGCCCCCGGAAATTTTGAGATTTCTGATGCTCAGCAAAAAGCCCAACCAGCCGATTGAATTCGACTTGGAAGGCGATACGATTCCCCGCCTGTTCGACCAGCACGACCAGACCGCCCAGATATATTTTATGAAAGAGGAAAAAGACACGTTACAAAAAGACCAGGCGCGCCTGTTTGAACTCAGCCAGCTGACGGACAAAAAGCCCGTGGAACGATTTTTGCCGCGGTTCAGCCAATTGGTTTTCATCATCCAGATCCCCCGGCTCGATGTGTATGAGGCGGTGGAGAAGATGAAAGGCTCACCGTTAACGGATGACGATAGGAAAGAGGTCGATCTGCGTATGGGATACGCGAAAAAATGGATTAAATCTTACGCGCCCGACCGCTATCGTTACGAGCTGCAGGAATCTCTGCCGGCGGCGGCCAAAGAGCTATCAGATATTCAGAAACAATTTGTTACCGAGCTCCAAAAAACCCTGGAGGTTCTGGATGAATGGGAGGGTGAGAACATCCATGGCACTATCCACAGCATTGTGAAAAGCAATGATGGATTTATGCCCAAAGACTGCTTTCAGGCAATCTACAAACTGTTTCTCGGCAAAGAATATGGTCCGCAGGCAGGGTGGTTCTTCAGCGCGCTGGATAAGGAGTTTGTAATGAATCGGCTGAAGGAAATTTTGTAAAACAACGCCCCAGAAGGCGGGAGTGGCCAATCCCGCCTTCTGGGGCTCAATTTAACCTGAAAAACCATGGAAGCTGGTGTTACCTACGAACAAGCCAGAGAGCTATTCGACAAACACATCAAAGACCCTGTAATCCGCAACCATTGCAGGGAATCGGAGGCAGTGTTGCGCGCGTTGGCCAAGCGGCTGGGGGAAGATGAAGAGCTGTGGGGCATTGCGGGGCTTCTGCATGATATTGATTTTGATGAAACAAAAGATGACGTCAGTCAGCATTGCGTAAAGTGCGTAGACATCCTCAAAAACGCCGGCGTGTCGGACGAATTAATCGAGGTCATTGTTTCCCACGCGTATGGCACGGACTGCGGAGATTATAAAAATAAAGAGCGGACGACCCAATTCCAGCACGCATTGGCAGCTGGTGAAACGGCAACCGGATTGATTTACGCGTATGGCCTCATGCGGCCGGACAAAAAGCTGGAGGGAGCAAAAGTCAAATCCCTTAAAAAGAAATTCAAGGACAAATCTTTTGCCGCCAAGGTGGATCGTGAGGTCATCCGGGAATGCGAAAAATTGGACTTGGAGCTTTCCGAGTTCCTTGAAATCTCTCTTGATGCCATGAAAGGGATTGCGGATGAAATCGGGCTTTAAACCAATTCCCTGGCCACGACTTCAGAATCGCCATCTGTCTGGCGGGTGATTTTTAAAAGGCGTTTTTCTTTTAAACCCCCTGCCGCGCCGCCACGGGGCAAAAGGATTTTAAGGGACAGGCGTATGGCTTGTGTCTGTTCTGATCTTTTGTCTTCAATCAGCACAATCACTTCGTTGCCGGACTCGTGGCGCATGTTCCAATGGATATTATTGTAGTTTATTTCCATCACATCCTCAATCGCGCGCCGGATCAGCCCGGCAACCCTCTGTTTGCCGGTGTTCAGTAAATTGGCCGTCTGTTCACAAACCGTATCAAAAGACGATAGATTTCTGGGCAACTGTTCAGTCAAGATTTCATATTTAATAAATCAGGAAATCTTTTTACCTGTTTTTGGGACGATTGTCAAATAACATTAATCCATCAGGGCTAACTAAAATATAATTTGAGTGTGACAAATCAAAATTTAGAACTTGTGTATACAAATATTATACAACTGTATATATATTATATACGATTGTATAAAAGGAGTATACAAATGCGATGCAAATATATTATAATTGCCAAGCAACAATCAATCATCTTATTTATGCTGAATTTTCTTAGAAACGGAACAGGAAAAATTCTTAAGCTTTTTTTTCAAGATCCTGAAAAAGAATATTATTTAAGAGAAATTGGTAAGCATTTAGGCCAAGAGCCTGGCTTTTTTCAAAAATGTCTTGAAAATTTGGTAAACGAAGGAATTCTGCTGGATGAATATAGAGCCAATTTGCGTTATTTTCGATTAAATAAAGAGTATCCACTTTATGAAGAGATTAAAAAAATGGTTTCAAAGACCCTGGGCATTGAAGTGCGGCTCAAAGAATTGGCGGATTTGTTAGACAATGTTGAATGCGCTTTTGTTTTTGGTTCAGTCGCAAAAAATGCGGAAAATGGAATGAGCGATATTGATTTAATGTTAATCGGCAAAGTCGATCAGGACAAACTTATAAAAAAAATTAACGAGCTGGAGGATGAGCTAGGAAGGGAAATTAATTATCATATTTACTACAAAGGTGAAATAGTGCAGAAATTAAATCAAAAAAATGATTTTATAGTTAAAGTATTTGAAGAGCCGAAAATACTTTTAAAAGGAAATCCAAATGAGTATACAAAAACTACTTGAGCAAGAGTTGCTAAAAACCATTCATGGCATTTCAGCCCAACAGATTAGCAAAAGATTTGCGAAGGCTGTTGCGTTTTTACATGTCGCTAAAAGTACTTTTGAAAGCGATATTAAAGATGAGCATCTTAACAATGTTATTTACACAAAAATTTATGATGCTGTTCGTAAAATCGGGGAAGTTTTTTTGCTATTAAAAGGCTATAAAGCCAAAGGTAAAGACTATCATAAAACAGTAATTCGAGCCTCAAGATTGCTCATGAATGATGATCGTATGGACATTATTTTTACCAGGCTGGATAAAATGAGGAAAAACCGTCATGAAATTGAATATGATGATTCACTTGATGCCACGAAACAAGATTTGGAACAGGCATTTAAAGATGCTCAAAAATTCGCGAATAAAGTCGAAAGCTTGATAGACGGCAAAGATTCTCAAAAAAAATTAATTTAATCCGCCAGCGCGCTCGTGTCTCCTAATTCCTGGCCGAGTTCTTTGGCTTTCAGAATGCGGCGCATGATCTTGCCGGAGCGGGTTTTGGGGAGTTTGTCGACAAATTCGATTTCATCGGTCACCGCGATGGGGCCGAGCTCTTTGCGGATCTGCTTTTTAAGCTCGCCGACCAGGCTGTCTTTGGGTTCGACGCCTTTTTTCAGAATCACAAACGCTTTGGCCACTTCGCCTTTTACTTCATGCGGTTTGCCGATGACCGCGGCTTCGGCCACTGTTTTGTGCGCCACCAGCGCGCTTTCAATTTCGGCGGTGCCGATGCGGTGGCCGGCGATTTTGATTACATCGTCGGAACGGCCCTGGATCCAGAAATAGCCGTCTTTGTCTTTATGGGCCAGGTCGCCGGTCAGATAATAGCCGGGGATTTCTTTCCAATAAGTCTTCAGGTAGCGTTTAGGATTGTTAAATAACGTCCGGAGCATAGCTGGCCATTGGTTTTTAATCACCAGATAGCCGCCTTCGCCCTGTTTAACGCGCTTGCCTTTTTTGTCCACTACGTCCGCGATGATGCCTGGGAAAGGCAGAGTAGCAGAACCGGCCTTAAGCGGCATGACCGGCAGCGGTGTGATCATAAACATGCCGGTTTCCGTTTGCCACCAGGTATCCATGATGGGGCAACGCTTTTTGCCCACCACACGGTGATACCAGCGCCAGGCGCGGGGATTGATGGGTTCGCCCACAGAGCCGAGCAGGCGCAGGCTGGATAAGTTGTGTTTAGTGACCCATTTGTCGCCGTAGCGCATCAGGGCGCGGATGAGGGTGGGGGCAGTGTAAAAAACAGTGACTTTGTGCTTTTGGACCAATTTCCAGAGGCGGTCGGGTTTCGGAAAGTTCGGCGCGCCTTCAAACATCACAGTGGTCACGCCCGCCATCAGGGGTGCGTAAACAATATAACTGTGACCGGTAATCCATCCCGGATCCGCGGAGCACCAGTAGATATCATCGGGTTTTATATCCATGACCCAATGGAATGTGCGGTTGATGCCCACCTGATAGCCGCCGTGGACGTGAATAACGCCTTTGGGCTTAGAGGTGGTGCCGGACGTGTAGAGGACAAACAAAGGGTCTTCAGCATCCATCACGCGGGTTTTGCATTCAGATGATTGGTTGCGGACCAGCTCACCGTACCAGACATCACGCCGTTTGTTCTTTTTTTTGCTGTTGGGGTGCCGTTTGACCACAACCGCTTTTTTGATATATTTACAGCCTTTCAGCGCCTTATGACACAACGAATACATATCGATGACCTTTCCGCTCCGGAAGCCGACATCGGAGGTAATCAGGATTTTTGCCTTCGCGTCATCAATACGATCGCGGAGCGCGTTGGCGGAAAATCCCGCGTATACCACTGAATGCATGGCGCCGAGTTTCGCGCAGGCCAGCATTGAAATGGCGATTTCGGGCGTGTTCTGCAGGTAGATGGCGACCCGGTCGCCTTTACGGACGCCAAGGCTTTTTAAGCCATTCGCCATTTTACAAACAGCCGTATTCAATTCCTTGTAAGTCATTTTCCGGTGGTCGCCCCGGTCGCTTTCCCAGATAATGGCGGTCTTTTTCTCGGTCGGTGTGCCCATATGCCGGTCTAAAGCATTGTGGACGATGTTGCACTTACCCCCGATGAACCATTGAAAAAAATGTTTTTTGACTTCCTTGAACGGTGTTTTCCACGGTTCATACCATTCGATTTCTTTGGCTGCTTTTTCCCAGAATTTCACGGGATTCCGGCGGGCGGTTTCATGGATCTTTTTCCACTGTTTAACGGTAGCGGTTTTCTTGACTTTAGATGAAGGCTTATACCATTTTTTTTCCTCCATCAAAACAACAGTGGTTTCT
>CAZIDW010000055.1:0-8604 GCA_964538225.1 uncultured Candidatus Peribacteria bacterium | reverse complement strand
ATTTCTTTCCCATTCGTTTGCTTTATAATGGAATTAAAATAACTTCTATTTGTATGGCTGAAAGACCTTTTATCCCGGTGGTCCTGGGCACGGCCCGAAAAGGCCGCCAGTCCGAAAAAGTGGCCAGGGCTGTTTTTGAGATCCTGAAAGGCAGGGATGATATTGATATCGAACTGATCGATGTCAAAGACCACATCCACGGGCAGACCATCCCGCCATGGGAGGAAAATAAAATCACCCGGCCGTGGCGGGATGTTGCTGAAAGAGCAGACGCTTTTCTATTTGTCGTTCCCGAGTACAACCACGGGTATCCCGGCGAGCTGAAACTGCTGCTGGACCAGGAGCTTAAAGCCTATATAGGCAAGCCCGTGGTGGTGTGTGCGGTATCGGCCGGTCATTTCGGGGGAGCGCGCGTGGTGGAAAACCTGGTACCTGTATTCCGCGAGCTGGGCTTTACAGCTTCATCGTATTCCATTTACGTCAGCCAGGTGGAGGATTTCCCTTCTGAGCCGTCGGATGCGGAGGGCAAATTCCGGGAGCGGGTAAACAAAGGGGCGGATGCCCTGATCGGAATGCTTTCAGGATAAGCCGCTTTTAATTTTTCAAGTGAATTTTTGAAAGAGCGTTTTTAGTTATGAATATATATTCTTTATGTTTTTTTTATTTAATACCGTGTTATAATTTAACAGAACGATATGAGAAGACGCTGAGACAGGGCAGAAAGAGATAAAATCCATGGTTAATCGTTTTTATTATGGGTAAAGAAATTTTTTTAACAGATCTGGAACCGGACCAGGAGGGGGAGATCATTTCGGTTATGGGCGGCGTTATGGCGACCAAACGGCTGGCTGATTTAGGATTGGTGGCGGGAACTGTTTTAAAAGTCATAAAAAAAGCTCCTTTTTCCGGTCCGGTGAAGTTCGAAGTCCGCGGATCGCGGTTAGCGCTGGGCAGGGGGCTGGCTTCAAAGATTTTAGTAAAAGTAGAATAGTATGAAAAAAAAATCGCTGAATATTGTTTTGGCCGGACAGGCGAATGTGGGAAAATCTGTTATTTTTAACCATCTGACCGGCCTGCGCCAGCATATCGGCAACTGGCCGGGGAAGACCGTTGAAAAGGCGGAAGGCACTTTGTTTTATAAAGGGTATTCGATTAATGTCCTGGATCTGCCCGGCATTTATTCTTTGACGACCTATTCCCTTGAAGAACTGATTTCCCGGGAGTATATCGCTGTTCAGCAACCAGATTTTGTAGTCAATGTGGTCAATGCCACCAGCCTGGAACGGAACCTGCTTTTTACCCTTCAGCTTTTAGAGCTTGAAAAACCGATGGTAGTTGCCTTGAATATGTTTGACCTTTTAAAACAGAAAGGGGTGGAAATCAATGTCCACAAACTCGAACAGTTACTAGGTGTGCCGGTCGTTCCCACAACGGGCATTCAGCGGAAAGGGCTCACTAAAGTGCTGGACGGTGGAATCCGGCTGGCTAAAAAATCAGCCGTGAAACATCGGCCTCTATTGAAATACGGCAAAGAAGTGGAAGAACGGATCGGTGAACTTGCGGATAGTCTGAAAAAAGTCAAAACCCCTTATCCCCGGCGATGGGTCGCGATAAAGCTTTTGGAGAAAGATAAAAAAATCAGACAGTCGATTAAAGACAAAACGGTTCTCCGTAAAACTCAAAAGCTTATCGCCGAACTGGAGGAGATCCATGGACATGATTCATCGGTCGTCATCGCCAATGAACGGTGTATTCTGGCTTCCCAGATCCTTCATAAAGCCATGAAGGTCACAAAAGCAAAAAGGGTTTCCCTGAAAGAAAAATGGGGGACCCTTACGACCCACAGGATATGGGGTTATCCTATTATGATCCTTTTTCTGTTTTTGATGTTTTTGGCTATTTTTAAATTCGGAGACTGGTCCTCTTCTTTTCTGGCTGCTGCCAGCTCGAGCTGGCAGGCGGCATGGGAATCTGTTTTCGGCGTTTCAATGCCGGCGTCTTTGGGATGGTCAGCCATTGAAAGCGCAATCGCTTTGATCGAGATCGCCCTGCCTTATATCATTCCTTTTTATCTGATTTTATTTTTTCTGGAAGACTGGGGTTATTTAGCCCGGGCCGCTTTTTTATCGGATACCTTTATGCATAAGATGGGTGTCCACGGGAAGGCCTGTATTCCTTTGATCCTCGGTTTCGGATGCAATGTGCCAGCGGTCCTTTCCTGCCGTATTATGGAGACCCAAAGGGAGCGGTTTTTAGCCGGATTTCTGACCACGATGATTTCCTGCGCTGCTGTAACGGTGATCGTGATGGGGCTGGTCGGGAAATTTGTGGGCATCGGCTGGGCATTGGGGCTGTACCTGTTCGCGGTCCTTGTTATTTTCGCGATGGGGAAGCTGGCGTCAAAAGTTCTGCCGGGAGAACCCACTGAGCTGATCATGGAGATGCCGGATTACAAACGGCCTAATCTGAAGGTCGTGGTCCTGCAGACTTGGTTCCGGCTTAAAAAGTTTATCACGATCGCCGCCCCTGTGGTCATTGTGTCCGGGGTTGTGATCGAAGGGATCCGGCTTATGGGATGGCTGCCTGTACTGGCGGATTTTTTAAGCCCCGTGACAGTGGGCTGGCTGGGCCTCCCATCCATTACCGGTATTTTGCTTATTTTGGGGGTTTTAAGAAAGGAGCTGATTTTGGTAATGCTGGGCACGTTGGTAGGCACTACTCATTTTATTGATGTGCTGACGCCTGTGCAGATGATTACATTGGCGTTGGTGAGTATGTTTTATGTTCCCTGCATCGCTACGATTGCCGCCCTGTGGAAAGAATTCGGCTGGAAAAGGGCATTGACCATCAGTGTGTTTGAAATTATTTTTGCTATTGGGCTTGCCGGAGTCATTTCCAGAATCTTATCTGCCTTTTGGTAAAATAATCTATGTTTTAGCCTTATGGAAACCGATATGTTTAAATCATCCCTCCTGAAGACTTTAAAGAACTTTAAACAGATATTACCTATCATCTTTGGGGTAGTCATGCTGGTCAGTCTGGTCCTGACGTTCGTGCCCGCCTCGTTTTACGCCAAGGTCTTTACCGACAGTGACTGGATAGACCCGCTTGTGGGCGCGTTTGTCGGCAGTGTCTCTACCGGAAATCCGGTCGTCAGTTATATTTTGGGAGGGGAGCTTTTAAGCCAGGGTGTCAGTCTTATTGCCGTGACCGCTTTTATTTTGAGCTGGGTCACGGTCGGCATCATCCAGCTGCCGGCGGAATCGCTGATGCTGGGTAAACGATTCGCGTTGGCTCGCAACGCCTTCAGTTTTATTACCTCTCTGATCGTCGCGTATCTGACGGTCCTGACTTTATCGTTTTTATGATCAATAAGCTTCTTGAAAAAATCAGCGGAAAATGGATTTTTTTGTCTCTGACGGGGCTGGTTTATCTGTTGCTGGCGGTTTTTCATTTCAGCGGGTTTTTAAGGGTGACCGTCCAGTTTGCTGATATCGTCTGGAAAATACTGCCGGTTTTTGTGATGGTGTTTGTGCTGATGTTTTTATCTAACCTGCTGCTTGATCCTAAAAAGATCCTCAAATGGATCGGCAGGGAGGCGGGGGTAAAAGGCTGGCTGATTTCTATCGCGGGCGGAATCCTTTCTTCCGGGCCTGTTTATATGTGGTATCCGCTTTTGAGCGACCTGAAAGATAAGGGCATGAAGGATGCGTTTATGGCGGTTTTTTTATACAACCGCGCGGTCAAGATACCCCTCCTTCCTATGATGGTCTTTTATTTCGGTCTGGCGTTTACGGTTGTTCTTACCTTTTATATGATAATGTTTTCCGTGATCAACGGACTTGTCATCCATCGATTTCTTAACCCCCCTGAATTATGATAATCGCTTTTGCTGTCCTCGATAAAAATGAAAATGCTGAAATAAGCACACGTGGCGGACGGGCCCCTTATTTTATGTTTTTTGATGAAAAAGGGACACTTTTAAAATCTCTTAAAAACCCTTTCGCAGTCGGCGGGGGCGGGGCGGGGACGGCGGTGGCCAAATGGCTGGCCGATGAACAGGTCGACTTGGTTGTTGCCGGCAGAATCGGTGATAAGATGCAGTCGGCACTGGAAGACCGCGGACTTCGTTATCAGGAATACCAAGGGGAGGTTCAGAACGTTTTGAAACGTGTATTAGCTGATCAGTGATATGACTTTTATCAATCCGCAGCTCAGGGCTATTCGGGATGAGGTTTTAAATTGCACTAAATGCCCCCTTTATAAAACGAGGCAGTATCCTGTGATCGGGCAGGGGAATCATCAGGCCTCGATTGTTTTAGTGGGCGAAGCCCCCGGATTCAACGAAAATAAAACCGGCCATCCTTTTTGTGGACAGGCGGGAAAAGTTTTGGATGAACTGCTGGAGACCGCATCCCTTAAACGGGAGGATATTTATATCACTAATATCTTAAAATGCCGTCCTCCGGGAAACCGCAATCCTTTACCGGATGAGATCACGGCTTGTACTCCATATCTTCTGCGTCAGCTTACCGCGATTGAACCTCATACGATCGGGTGTTTGGGCAATTTTGCCACCCGGTTTATTATGGAGCAATTCGGTTTATCGGAGCGTATCCAGGGAATCAGTCGTATCCATGGGCAGGTGTTTACATCAACGTTTAACGACCGGCTCATTAAAGTTGTTCCTCTTTATCATCCTGCCGTAGCCGCTTATCGGAGCGATATGTTAGATGATCTTAAAAAAGATTTCTCGGTTTTGAATCAAAACAGTTGACTTTTAATAGTTATGAATATATATTCATAATAGATTTAATCTTTAATCCAACTATCATATGCCTGGATTTGATAAAACAGGACCGGAAGGAAAAGGAAAAATGACCGGTCGGGGTATGGGTCCCTGTAATCCTGATGCTCCCCGTGGTGACCGGGGAATGGGTCGTGGCCGCAACAGGGGATTCGGAAGAGGTTTTGGCCGCGGCTTTATTCCATCTGCGCCTTCTGGAAAAGAGGAAAAGTAACCTTTTGTTTTCCATTTTTTCCGTAAGTGTTAAAATATTAAACGCTTTTTGTGTCGATTTAACTTTCTGCACTATGAATATCAGCAAACTATTTAAAAGTCTTTTTTTCGGAATATGTTTTTTGGCCTTTTTAGCGCCCCGCGCACTGGCGGAAGCCCCGACCCTTTATTTTTATTACGGCATAGGCTGTCCGCATTGCGCCCAGGTAAAACCTTTTATAGAAGAGGTCGTTCAAAAATATCCTGAGATCGACGTCAAACAGTATGAAGTGTATAAAAACCGTGTGAACGCCCAGCGTCTGCTTGAATCTTTTGAGGAATATGGCGTCCCCTTTGGCAAACGCGGAGTGCCGGTGGTGTTTTTGAATGGTACCTATTTTCTGGGCGATACCCCTATCATCGATAACCTGGAAGGGGAGATTGAAAAAATGCTCGAGACGGCCGACGCTGAAGCTGATTCTGCCGATGAACCGGAAAAAACGATTACTTCTTTTGAAAGTGAGGAAATTTCCACCGACCCGATGGAACCGCAAGCTGAGGAAGGATCTTCCCAGCCGGCTGAGGATTCCAAGAAAGGTGCTGAAAAACAGCCCTCTGAATCCGCGGAAAGCCAAAAGCCGGAACCTGTTTCCCTGTGGGTGATCACCGGGCTGGCGCTGGTGGATTCGGTGAACCCCTGCGCTATCGCGGTTTTAATCATCCTTCTGGGGGCGCTGATGATGGTCCAGAAAAAAAAGCGGGCGCTTTGGGGCGGGCTTTGTTTTACGACCGCCATTTATATTTCTTATTTTCTGTTCGGCCTGGGAATCAGTTACACTCTTCAGTTGGCTCAGAGCATTTCTTTTTATATTTTTAAAGGTGTCGGTATTCTGGCGATCATCCTTGGCTTGGCCAATATCAAGGATTTCTTCTGGTACGGGAGCGGGGGGTTTGTGATGGAGATTCCCCGGTCCTGGCGGCCTCGTTTAAAGAGTATGCTCCGGGGCGTTACCTCACCCCTGGGCGCCTTTTTGGTCGGCTTTGCGGTGACTTTGTTTGAATTGCCCTGTACCGGTGGCCCTTATTTTGTGGTGCTGGGGCTTCTGTCCGCTTATGAAAGTATGGCCAAGGTCCTGCCTATCCTGTTTTACTACAATTTCTTTTTTGTCCTCCCTCTCCTTGTCATCACCGGCCTGGTCTATCTGGGTCTGTCTTCGGTTCAGGAAGCCGGAAAATGGAAAGACAGGAATATCCGCATCCTCCATCTGGCGGCCGGCCTGATCATGACCGGGCTGGGCGCTTATGTCTTATTTGTCTGATTTATGATGCGTCCCCGTAAAAACCGCCGGCTCCGTTTCAGTCCTGATGTGTTTTATTTTAAACCGGCGGGTATTCCTTTGCGGTCTTTGAAGGAAGTGGTAATCGAACGGGATGAATGGGAAGCCATCTGCCTGAAATATAAAGAAGGTTTCAGCCAGACCGATGCCGCCAAAAAGATGCATATTTCCCAAAGCACGTTCCAGCGCACCCTTTTTTCCGCCAATCAAAAGATCGCGTCCGCGCTGACTGAGGGCAAAGCGATTCGTATCGAGGAAAATTAAACCTGACGGGCGATGTGTTTTTTTAAGGTTCCCAGGTTTTTTTTCTTAAGGGCAGAGATAAAGTCCGGGCTGAGTTTTTTATATTTATTTTTTATCATTTTTACCTGCTCCGGCCGCAGGCGGTCTGTTTTATTGAAAGCATAGATGGTTTTTCGGGAACCGCAGTTTAGCTTTTCCAGCACTTCTCTCACCACGTTTATCTTCCAGTCCATATCCAGGTCGTCCGCGTCCACCACATGGAGGATGAGGTCCGCGTGGATGGTCTCGGCCAGGGTGGAATGGAACGCATCGATCAGTTCAGGCGGCAGGTCGCGGATAAATCCAATCGTGTCACTAATCAGCACACAATCATTTTTTTCCGGCAAAAATACTTTTCCGATCCGGCTGTCTAATGTGGCAAAAAGCTCATCTTTGATCTTAACTTCTTTATTCGTCAGACTGTGTAAAAGCTGGGATTTGCCCGCGTTGGTATAGCCGACGATGGCTATTGTTTTAAAACCGGCATTCTGCCTTTTCCGCCGCTGTCCTTCCTGATTTTTTTCGATTTTTTTCAGATGAGCTTTAACTGCCTGCTCGCGTTTGCGGATGTGGCGTTTCATCACCTCGATGTTCGTTTCACCTTTCCCCCGGGTGCCGATGCCGCCGGCCTGACGCATCAGTTCCAGTCCCATTTTGGCGATACGCGGCCCCAGATGACGGAGGCGGGCCAGCTCGATCTGCAGTTTGGCCGCCCGCGTGGTGGCGTGTTTTAAAAAAATCTCCAGAATCAGATCGATCTTATCCCATACTGTGATACCGTTTTTTTCAAAAACCGCTTCCAGATTATAAAGCTGTTCAGGTTTTAGCAGGTTGTTGATGATGAGATAATCGGCTTTTTTATCCAGTGCCTCCTTTAAGATTTCGTCTACTTTGCCTTTGCCGATGTATGTTTTGTAATCCGGCACCTGACGACGCTGGATTTTCCGGATGATCACAAAGCCGCCATATGTGGCAAGCAGGCGTTCGAGTTCGTTCAGGCGTGCCAGGCTATCGGCGCCGGACGTTTCCGGGGGGATGATGTCGACTAATATTACCTTCGGTAATGACATGTAATATTTGACACCTGACGCCTGATGAAATTTGTAATTTACCCCTTCGGGGCGTAACTTGTAACTGGTAACTCGATTGCCGCAAGTTACAAATTACGAATTACAAGTTACAAATTTCGTCAGTTGTCAGCTGTCAGTTGTAATTTAATAAATCATTTCGATCTCCCCGTCGCTGGTAGGTTTGCACTGGCAGGACAGTCGCTGCCCTTCGGGCAGGTCCATCATCTTTTCGGTTTCGGTCTTTTCTGTGAATGTCCCTTTTTTTATTTTAAAGGCGCAGGTCTGGCAAATGCCGGCTCCTCCGCAGGCCGCGGTGATCTCCGCCCCCTGTTTAACGAGCTGCTGCATCATGGGGTCGTCGCTTTTTTCATCGACTTCATATGTCTTACCGTTTAGTTTGATCTTATACATAATTGTTTATTGAAAATTAAAGATTTAAAATTAAAAATTCTTTAAAATCATTCTAACGAAAATTTTTCTTTAAAAAAAGTTGAAAAAAACCTTGCATACAAAATTTATACATGATACTGTGGCCACGGTCGTAGATAGCGTCGAGATGGTTACGAACTGGAAAACAAAAACCAAAAGTCGTAGATAATCGTCCTACGGCGCTACGAACCACCCTCCTTTTAAATCCCCCTAGGGGGCTTTTTTATTTTATTAATTTTCATTTAGCAATTTTCATTTAGTATGCGCGGATTGTAAGCCCCGTTCGTATTCTCGCCGCCTTCCCGTTTGATTACAGGTAATTAAGCCCTCCTCTTTCCGGACACACTTAATTCTTTAAAATTCCGAAAAGTTTTAAAAGAGTTTTTGGATTTTTCGCGTACGCATGCGCTTCGTTCGGAACGCATCGCTCGCTACTTCAATAGGGAAAAACTTGAATTCATTGGAATTTTTTCGTTTTGTAAAACAA
>CAZIDW010000054.1:0-8706 GCA_964538225.1 uncultured Candidatus Peribacteria bacterium | reverse complement strand
TAAAAATAAAAAAACGGTTTTTAAAAAGGTCTCCTTTTCTGAACAATCGGTCGACGACAGTTCGGTTGCCGATACGGTTTTTTTTATTCAGCATGAAAAATCAGACGCTGAGTTTTTTTCGTTCTTTCCGGCGCCGGCGGTTTAATACGTTTTTACCCCCTTTGCCGCCTGCTCGTTTCAGAAAGCCGTGGCGTTTGTGCATTTTTCGCTGGTTGCGTTTGCTGAGCATGGAAATTTACTTAAAAAGCCACGTTATCTTAATGTTCTTAGTCAAAAAAGTCAAACCTTATTACTAACAATAGACCTCAGCTTTGTCGGGTGGTCTGATGGGAGTCTTGGTGGTTATTTCACCAAAACACTGGATCTGGTCATTTGATCACAACCGTGAGCCAGTGAAAAGTGACCTAGTGATAAAACAACCAATTAGGCCACTAACTATTTGAAATAATCGTTTACAAAATCTTTTATTTTTTTCAGCGTTTCCACGACTTTTTCATCATCCCCGGCGGATAATTCTGAGGGTTTTACCCGGATGCTGATCGCGCCGTCGAACTTATCGTCTTTCAGCTTTTTAAGCAGGCTTTCTAAAGGCAGAATGCCTTCGTTCGGCAGGGAATATTCTTTGTGGCGGCGCACGTTGGAAAAGTGGATGTGAACGATGAGTTTTTTCAGGTGTTCATAAAACCGGATGAGGTCGCTTTTTTTAGAGTGGGTGGCAGTGGTGTCCAAAGCGATCATGCCGAATTTTTTCAGGTCCGTGATGTTATTCAGCGCGCGCTCCGGCAGAAACCCCAAAAACGTCTTTCCACCGGCATTGGCCAGAGCGATCTGGATGTGCTTTTTTTTGCGGAGCTTGGGCACTTCTTTTTTCAGCCAGCGTGTGAACTTGAAATCCATGATTTTGGGCGGGGTGATGACGATGACCGGGCATTTCAGGTAAATCGCCATCTCCACCACATGTTCCACGCTTTTTTCATCCCCGTTGGCCGGCGCGTGCAAAGCCACGATATCCAGCTTGTTGTCTTTAGACAGCTTTTTGATGTATTCGGCGTTCTGGGTGTCGTAATTATTTTTGTTTACTTCTACCTCGATGCCGTCATAACCCGCTTTTTTGGCAAATTCAAAAATCCGGTTCAGTCCGTATCTGTGGAGCGATGAAGTGTGTAATGTAATCATTTTTCTGTTTTTATTTCTTTAAAATTATACCACAAATCTTGTTTTATTTACAAGTTTACCTATTTTTTCAGATACCCCATTTCTTCGGCCTGGGAGGCGCTTGAAAAATAGAGCCGGGTTTCCAATTTAAGATTGAGACCTCTTTTGTCGAAAACCGAATAATAATATTTTCCGTTTTTACTGGCCACAAACTGAGCATTTTCGGGGATAGTGCGTGCCTGATAATAATCTTTAAGCGTTATCTGACTGACAGGAATCTCAAAAGACGCCCCCTTGTCCAATTCCAGGATACCGTCCGCCCGGTAAACCAGACGGGCTTTCTGCCCGGCCACCTCGCCATACAGCTTTCCGTTTTTTGCCTGCATCAGTTTGATGGTCGCAATGCCCGGGTTCACATCGTCCACGATCCGGAATTCCGGAAAACAGCTGCGGGTTCCGCGGAAGAATCCCATCGTGTAACCGATTATCAATCCTATTGTCAGGATCAGGGTGACTGAAAAGATGAGGTTGAGTTTTTCTTTGTTCATAATTTAATTATTAGGATTTGTAGGATCAATAGGATTTGTAGGATCAATAGGATTTGCAGGGTCAATAAGATCTTTTCTTTTGACTTCTGAGTGGATAAAACGTGTAAGTAAAAATCCTGTTTTATTAATCAGTTCAAGTAATTTTTCATAATCGTTTTTGGATAAGAACCTAAGTTCAAATGCAATGTCCAATTGACAATCTATTTCAGTTAAAGATCCCTGAGCCACATTAAAAAGTTGCAATCGTCCTTTCTTTTTTCTTCTTTGATTACCTTCAGCAATATTGGATACAACGGAAATGGCAGCTCTTTTGATTTGCGAAGTCAGTCCATATGTTTCTTCTTTTGGAAAGCTTTTTAAGATATGATAGATTTTCAATACTAGCTTTTTAGCCATTTTCCATACGATTAAATCCCTATAAGATTTTGAATTTGGTATTAACATAATGGGGTTAAAATAGTTATAAATTATTTACAACATCTTATTGATCCTATTGGTCCTACAAATCGTACAAATCCTAATATAAAAAATTCCCGGCGCCTAAGTATGGCTTTCGGGAGGAAGGACATTAAACTATCATATAAATTAAATTATGTCAACATATATTCTCATTTTTGGCAATCATCCTGAATTGTCCCTGGCTGAAATAAAAGCACGCTATCCGGAACACAGGATTTGGGTGAAAGGGGTTGGTTTTGTTGTGACGGATTTGCCGGTTGAAATGGACCAGGCGGAATTCAATTGTCTTGGGGGTTCTGTCAAAGCCGCTGAGCTCATCAAAGAAGTCAAAAAGGACGCCCTGACCGAAACCCTGGCCGATGTTCTGAAATCCGATTATCAGGGTAAAAAACTGGATTATGGTCTGAGTATTTACGGGGTATCCGAAAAGCAATTGCGTCCGATTCTTTTAAAACTGAAAAAACGGCTGAAAGCCGAGGGAATTAAGAGCCGTTTCATCAATAAGAATTTTAAAAACATTTCCTCCGCCCAGTATAAATCCATCAGCAGGAAGGGAATTGAACTGATCATTGTGAATCATAAGGGCCGTTTTACCATCGGCAGGACGACGGCCGTCCAGGATATCGATTCGTACAGCAAACGGGATTACGAAAAACCCTTCCGCAGTATGCAGATGGGCATGCTGCCGCCTAAACTGGCTCAGATCCTCATCAATTTAACGGGAGTGAGAGGTAAAATATGGGATCCGTTCTGTGGTGGAGGGACGCTTGTTATGGAAGGGCTTTTAATGGGGCGGGACATGGTCGGTTCCGATATCAACCCTAAGCATATTGAAGGAGCGAAAAATAATGCAGCGTGGTTAAAAAAAGAATTCAGCGTTTCTGCTGATGCGAAATTACTGGTTCACGATGCCACCCAGCCGTTTAAAAAACCGTTTGACGCTATCGCGTTTGAAGGGGATTTAGGCGTTCCGCATAATCAATCTATCCAATCCGATCGGCTGAAGACGATTATGGAAGGACTGGACGATCTTTATTTACGGTTTTTTGAAAATCTGAAAAACATGAAATGCAGCACCCCGGTTGTGGCGGCCCTGCCGTTTTTCAGGCTGCGGAATGGACAGGAAAAAGAACTTAAGTGTGTCCGGCAAATAGAAAAAGCGGGTTTTAAAAAAATCCTGCATCTCAAATATTCGCGCGAGGGGCAGGCAGTGGGAAGGGCAATTTACAGGTTTGAATTTTGACATTTTAAATAAGTTATGTTTTTATGGGGCACTATCATCCTATTTGCGCCTTTTTATGAAATCTGAACGATATAAGGCTGAGCCCTCTGTTGCAGATGAATCCGCTGAAACAGCGCTGGATGCGTTAATCCGTATGGCTGGATCCGGATAAATCAAAGACGGTCAGCTTCCACGGATACGGGAACTGCTCAGAGTGGTTGAAAGTGAAACAGCTATTCTGCAGGAAATGGGTTCTGATTGGGTTCGCCGTTATTTCAGCGCGCTTCAGGGTAGCAGTCTTGATCATCCTTATTTTCTGCCGAATCCGGTTCATGACGACCATTTGGGGGCTTATCTGGATTTTGAATGCAGTGACGATGAATACCGCCGGCAATGCATTACGGATTTCATCACCCAGCCATTGGATCAGAATCTGTGGGATAATATCCGCGACCTCAATCTTACCGTCAATTTAGCCCTTTCTCATTTGCGGCATGATATTGATTTTTTCGTTTATATCGATCAGTGGATCACCGGCCCTGAGATGATTGCCTTTTTAAAACGGGTGGATAACAGCATCGCCAATCCTAAAGTCCGTCGGTCTTTCGGCCATCTGTTTGATGAAAAGCGCTGGCGACTGGTCATGAAATATACCGCTGACTTAAAAAAGGGCAAGCGGATGATGGCCAGAAAGACACTTACAAAAATCAAAAAGCAGGACCGTTTGTTTTTCAACCGGCTGGAGATCGACACTCTTTTCGGGCGTTAGTGTGCCTGTTTCAGCTTTTCGGCCAGCGGCGAGGTGAGCAGGATAGAGAAGATGGTCGTGATGAAGGCCATGGCGACTAATACCGAGAAGACCATTTCATTGATGATTCCCATCTGCAGGCCGATGGTGGCAATCACCAGCTCAACCGCGCCACGGTTGTTCATGCCGATGCCGATGACAAGTGATTCCAGATTGGTCAGTTTTTCAAATTTCGCCACGATTCCGCTGCCGATGACTTTGCCGGCAATCGCCACTGCCACCAGCGCGGCCAGGAACCCGGTCGTCGCCGTGAAGGCGGATAGATCCAGATGAAAGGCCAGGCTGGCAAAAAAGACGGGACCGAAGAACCCGTAGCTTAAGCCGTAAATCCTATCTTCGATCTTATCGAATACCCGTTTGTCTAACACCTCCTCGTGGATGAACAGGCCGGCCAGAAAGGCGCCGATGATCATATGCAGGCCGATGGCTTCGGCGATCAGCCCCATTAAAAGCGCGATGATGAGTGTGAGGGTGAAGCCTTTGTTCCCGAAATAGATGATGCGGTTCAGGAATCTGGAAAGCCTGAGGCCGGCAAAGATGACGACCGTAAAGAAGGCGATGACTTTTAAAAGCAGGAATAGTAAAGGGATGAGTTCTACCGCCCCTTGTTCTGCGATACTGATGATGATGGAAAAGAGGATGAGAGCCAGAATGTTTTCAAAAATCGCTGCCCCAAGCGTCACATTCGCCGCGCGCGTGTTCATGATTTTACAGTCTTTAAAAACGCGCGCGGCCATGGCGATGGCGGAAACCGATAGCCCCATGCCGATAAACAGTGAAGCCGTTTGTGTCTGCCCGAAGTACTGAGCTACGGAATATCCGCCCGCGAACGACAGGATGGTGCCCCCCATGGCGATCAGAAAGGAACGTTTGGAAGCCTTCAGGATTTCCCGATGATCCGTTTCCAGCCCGGCGTGGAGCATTAAAAAGAATATCCCCAGTTCCGCCAGTACTTTGATCGTTTCACTGTTTGGATCCACCAATCCTAAAAGCGCCGGGCCCACTAAAATACCCCCCATCAGCTGTCCGAGGACCACGGGCAGTTTAAGCGACCGGAAGACCTTACCGGCTGTCCAGACGACGACCATTAAGATGAGGAGGTTCATGAAATCAGGCATATGTGTATTGTTAGTTTTTTTTAGATTACCACAAACCTTAGCACCTGACATCTGACAAAATTTGTAACTTGTCATTTGCCCCTTCGGGGCGTAACTTGTAACTTGATTGTTGCAAGTTACCAGTTACGAGTTGCCAGTTACAAATTGAATGTCAATTGGTATGAAGATTGCTGTATTGATCTCCGGCGGGGTGGACAGTTCAGTAGCGCTCCGGCTGCTGAAAGATGAAGGTCATGATCTGACCGCGTTTTATTTAAGGATCTGGCTGGAGGATGATCTGGCGTATTTGGGGGAATGCCCGTGGAAAGAAGATTTAACATATGTCCGCCAGGTCTGCCGGCAGGCCGGTGTGCCTCTGCAGGTCCTGGATATGCAGAAGGAATACCGGGACACCGTCGTCCGTTATACCATCAGGGAATGCAAAGCGGGCCGGACGCCGAATCCGGATATTTTCTGCAACCAGCAGGTCAAGTTCGGTGCTTTTTATAAAAAAATCGATGAGTCGTTTGAAAAGGTGGCGACCGGCCATTATGCTCAGGTAGAGGAAAAAGACGGGGTATTTTACCTTAAAAAAGCGCCCGATCCGGTGAAGGACCAAACGTATTTTTTATCCCATTTAAGCCAAGCTCAACTGAGCCGGGCGCTGTTTCCCATCGGTCATCTCACAAAATCCGAAGTCCGCGCGCTGGCCAAAAAATACCAATTGCCTAATCAGGACAGGAAAGACAGCCAGGGCATCTGTTTTCTGGGTAAAATCCCGTATCGCGAATTTATTAAAGAACATCTGGGTGAAAAACCGGGGGATTTTATTGAAAAGAAAACCGGTGAGAGGATAGGGGGGCATAAGGGGCATTGGTTTTACACGATCGGTCAGCGGTTCGGCCTGGGGCTTTCCGGCGGGCCATGGTTTGTGGTGGATAAAGACGTAAAAAAGAACCTCATTTATCTGGCGCAGGGATACGATCCGGAGGCGGTTTATGGAAAGGGATTTGAGGTGGTGAATGTAAACTGGATCAATGAAGAGTTGAAAGTTGAAAGTTTAAAGTTGAAAGTTAAAATCCGTCATGGTAAAACGAGTCATCCATGTACAATAAATTTGAACAAAAAAATTGTTCAAGTATTTCTCGAAAAACCAGTGCACGGCATTGCGCCGGGGCAGTTCGCGGTGTTTTACGATAGGGATGTTTGTCTTGGCGGGGGAATGATTCAATAGCAGTGACCAGAGATCAGTTTTAGTGCCTGATCACTGGTTCCCGGTCACTTTTTCAGTAATCTTTATCATCCGGTCCAATGTCCGTTTGGCTTTTTGCAGCACCTCTGGCGGCAACGTCACAACCTGGTCTTTTCGCGGGGATTTGAGCGCCAGCAGTACATCTTTTAGTGTTATTTTTTTCATATACGGGCACAGCGCGCAGACGCCGACCATTTTTTTATCCGGCATCTCCATCCGCATCCGGTCGGTCAGCCCGCATTCGGTGACCAGCATGAACGGACCGGCCTTGTGGGTTTCCAGGTACCTGATCATGCCTTCGGTACCGCCGGCCATGTCAGCCTTTTTAGTGACCTCCGGCGGACATTCCAGATGCGCCAGTATCTTTACCCCGGGATGGTTTTGGCGGATGGCATCGACAGTCTTTGCGGAAAACGTCTCATGCACAATGCACCGCCCGTTCCACCCGATTACCGTCTTTTTCGTCAGGGGCTGGAGGTTTTTGGCCATCAGTTCGTCTGGCAGGAAGATGATTTTTTTCTGCGGAAGCCCCTCAATGATCTGGAGAGCGTTTGATGATGTACAGCACGCATTACATTCCGCCTTCACGGCCGCTGTCGTGTTCACGTAACACACCACGGCGGCGTCCGGGTATTTCTTTTTAATATCCCGCACCTCTTTCGACGTGATGGATTCCGCCAGTGAGCAGCCGGCCACAGCGGGAACCAGCACCGTTTTTTCAGGGTTCAGGATTTTAGCGGTTTCAGCCATAAAATGAACACTGCAGAACAGAATGGTCCCGGCTTTTGTTTTTTGTGCCTGTCGGCTCAGGCCGTAGGAATCGCCGGTAAAATCCGCCACGCCGGCTATGATGTCCGGTGTCATGTAAGAATGCGCCAGGATGACGGCGTTTTTTTCTTTTTTCAGCCGGTTGATTGCAAGGGTCACTGGAGCGATGAGCGCGCAGCCGGTTTCGGACCATTTTACTTTTTTCAGTTTTCTGAAAAGGCGGTCTGTTTCCCGTTGGATTTGCTTGTCAGAAAATTCCATTTGCTTGAATTCTGACCGTTTTTTTTGAAAAATCAAGTCAATAAAAAGGCCGGCGCATAGCGCCGGCCCGGTTCTGCTGAATACCGCACCCTAAAGGGGCTTAATCCAAGCCGCATTGAAACCGATGTCTTAGGCTTACTTTCAGGTCTTTGCTGTGGGGATGAAGCTATTTATCACTTCCATGATGACCTGCTCACTCAGCGGTTCGTTCAGGTCACCCCATACGACATTGCCCTCGCGGTTGGCCATGCCGATAGCATAACCGTTTTTCCCCATGATTACGAAGCTTCCTTCCTGCGGGTCGACGGCAAGGCCGCCGTAGCCGTCCAGGATGGGGGGTGGCGTGACCATTCCTCTCCACTGCCGCTCCATCACGATGTGGGCGCGTCCTTCCCCGTACACGCCGCTTTGGATCCGTTTGAGCTGAGGTGTGATGTCTTCGATCAGCGTGGCAAAGAGCTCGAGCGTCTCGCTCATCGGGTCATCGGACGGCACTTCCCGATTAAGGAAGCAGATCGTCCCTTCGTGTTCTACCGGGAAGTCCACGGTGACCATGCCGATGACTTCGATCAGTCTGCCGTTTCTTCCGATAGCCGTACGAACATCGTCGTAATCGTATTCTTCTCCGCTGTAGAGGATGATCTCGGCCTGCACCCTGCTGTTGCGGGGTGTTTCCTGACTGATGCCGAGGAACGATGGCCGTCCGCCGATTGCCTCCTTCCAGTGGCTCAGATCCCCCTGCATCAGCGCATTGAAGTCGAAGATAACCACTCCTTTCCGGCTGAGCCTCATGATGGTATCCGGACTGATCGACTTTCCTGCCGCTTCTACAATAGTGATTCCCATGCCAGCACCCCTCCTTGTCCGCCCCCGGCGAACGGTTTGTGTGAAAAATACCCTTGGTATTGCAAACAAAAAATAACCGCAACAGCGGTTCCTCACTGATCACTCAGAAGGTTGTCTGCTTTTATTTCAATGCGTTTTAAAGAACGTGAGGCAAATTTTTTACCCGAAACAAATTAGTCTAAAAACAACTGATAATCAAGGTATTTTTATGTTGGACGATATGTCTTTAGTGGTATAATTAATCGATAAGAATTCTTCGACGCTTGCGTCGGGGTAAAGCCCTAAAGTGT
>CAZIDW010000053.1:7024-8850 GCA_964538225.1 uncultured Candidatus Peribacteria bacterium | reverse complement strand
GCCGCCGACCGTTACGGAACCGTCCGCGTCAAAGCCTAAGTTTCCGGACGCGTCGATGTCGAAATTAACCGCGGTCAGGGTGTTATCGGCATCTGTGCCGTACACGGCTTCGAAGTCCGGGTTGCCGGAACTGAGACCGGTCCAGGTATTGGCCGCGGTACAGATGTACGTGGTGTCATCGGTTGTGTTGTAGAAGATGTCCCCTTCGGAACAGGCGCCGGGGTTGGCGCCGCCCTGATGCAGGGCCAGCCGGCTGGCGCCGCTGAAATCCACCACACCGGTGGAGGTGATACCGGTGAAACCGGTGGCCACACCCGCGGTGCTGATATCCCATGTGGTGGTGTTCACGCTGACACTCCCGGCTCCGCCGCCGACGTTCACGGTACCTGTCGAGGTGCCGGTGCCGATGTTCACGTCCTGGTTGACGTTGTTGTTGATGGACACCGCTCCGCCATCAGAATCGATGCCGATGGTGGAACCGCCCAGCGTGGTTGCCGCGTCTGAATCAATGGTGACCGCGCCGGTCGAATCGATGTCAAAGGTGCTGGTCGAAGTCAGGGCCGCGGTGGAACCGTCCCACGTGAAGGCGCCGGAGTTCAGATCCAGCGTGCCCGTGGTGGTCACGTCCACTTCGCTGGCATTGCCGGCGATGTTCACACCGCCTGCGCCGTCTAACGTCAGGGCACCGGCAGAGGTGGTCACATTGGAAGCTGCGCCGCCGTCCAGTGAGAACGAAGAGGTGGTGTCCAGCGTGTAGGTCGCTGAGTCCACGTCCACAGCCGCGCCGGCGTTGCTCACGTCGATGTCGTTCGTGCCGTCGCCGGTCAAGGCCAGAGTACCGCCGTCGGAGGTGACGGAAACACCCGCGCCGCCGACCGTTACGGAACCGTCCGCGTCAAAGCCTAAGTTGCCGGACGCGTCGATGTCGAAATTAGTCGCGGTCAGGGTGTCGTCCGCATCCGCGCCGTACACGGCTTCAAAGTCCGGTGTCGCGCCGCCGGTATCCACTGATGCCCATGTAGCGGCACCCGCGGCACCCACTACGGTACATATCTGCAGTTCGTCATCTGTGGTGTCGTAAATCAGCTCACCTTTGTTGGCACAGGCCGCGTTGGCGGCCGGGTCCGCGTCTTCCCGGATGCGAAACATGTCGACTGAGCTCCAGTCTATCCCCGCACCGGCATAGATCAAGTCACTCAGCCCGTCGTCGAAGGTGATGGTCGCGTCGGTGCCATCGTTGCCGAATTGCAACGTGACATCTTCATCGCCGCCGTCGTCGGCATTGATGGTGATTCCTTCGGAATCGATGTCATGTGTTTCATCATCCTGAAACAGGATGATAGCGGACGCCTGCCCCGCGAAGCTCATGGTGAGCAACAGGGTGGCCAGCAGGCCGCTTACGCGACGCATCCATTTCATGTATTTTGCGTTTTCTGTTTTCATTTTTTTAAGTGATAAGTTAGTAAAGTGTTTTTTGTGCGGCTATCATCCGCACTTTCAGTTTTCTGACCTGAAGGTCATTCCTCGCTTTTCTTCTTCCGAGGAGCGGAAGCAGGAACCGCATTGGCGGGCGGCTCCGTTCCTCTGCCACTAACGATTAATGCTAATCACCAGAGGCAGAAGGATGTTGATATTTCAGATTTCAGATTTCAGATTTCAGTTTGTGATTTATGCATACGTCGATCTTTAATCTTTAATCTTTTTAGTAATTTCAGATTTCAGACTTAAGTTGTAAGATTTCAGTTTGATTTATGCATATTACTCAACTTTAATCTTTAATCTTTAATCTTTTTAGTAATTTCAGATTTCAGACTTAAGTTGTAAGA
>CAZIDW010000053.1:5124-6924 GCA_964538225.1 uncultured Candidatus Peribacteria bacterium | reverse complement strand
TTTCAGTTTGATTTATGCATATTACTCAACTTTAATCTTTAATCTTTAATCTTTAATCTGTTACTTGCGTGCTACATAGGCGTGGGGGTTAATTGATAATTTTTAATTTTCAGTTTTCAATTTTCATTTTTTGGAACTGAAAATTTCTACAGGCCGTTAGCGGCCGACGTAGTTAAAGGTGAAATCACCCACAAAAGCCGCTCCCGCGCTGGTGGCGGACATTTTGATGTAAATAGTGATCTCAGAGCCAGCGGTAAACGTGCCGCCGCCTCCGAAACCAATATTCGTGGTGGTCCAAACGTTGCTCACTAAGTTTGCCCCCCCAGCTAGTCCGGCGATGTTGGCGCCGGTGGTGTCGTCGATCGTAACATCCAGTTTGTTCTGGGCCACATTGGCCGTCTGGGTCTTGTAACGGAAGACGATGGGCGTGGCCTGCCAGGACACAAAATCATCGGGCAGTCTCCAGCGGACCACGATGTCGTAATCGTTCATCACCCCTTGCTTGGTGGTCCATTGATAGTAGTTGTAGTTATTGGGAGCGCCCGCGCCGTCCGTGTCCACAAAATGCGACTGGATCTTCCCCCGGTGGCTGCCACCGCCGATGGCTTCGGCCACGGCTCCCGGGAAATGCGGTTTTAAGCGCGTGGTCTTATTGCGGGTGGCCAGGTTGCTGAAGGGGATACTGCTTAAATTCACACCGTTCACCGTGCCGGTGGCGGTCAGGTTGCCCTGGATGTTCACGTCGTCCGAAAAGTTAAACCAGCCGTTGCCCGCGGCCACGCCGTTCGGGTCGTAGCTCAGGATCTGGTTTAAAAGGGCGCTGCCGAAACTTAACTGCACAATGCCGCCCGGCGCGTTGTCGTTGGCGTCCACCTGCCAGATGTCCTGGTCGGTGCCGGCGGGCATGAAGTTGATGCCGAAAACGTTACCGGCGCCCAGTACCGCTAAATCACCGGCGCTGGTGCCCACTTCTACATTGTCCACCGTGTCCGCGTTTTCCGCGTAGGCCTGATCGCTGATGGTCTTGCGGTCCACAGCGTCGTCCGTGTTGCCCTGCGGGTCCAGGATCTCATAACTGGTATCCGGCTGGCCGGTCGCCTTTACTTCCACCTGCAGGAACTTGTGGGTGTTGGCGTCGAAGTTCGGCAGGGGGTTAGCCGGGTTGGAACCCAGGCTGATGTTAAACAGACCGAACGTGCCGGTGGTGACGGCGTAGGCTTCGTCCCAGCCGGCGTAGGTGGCGGAGCCGACGTTGATTCCGCCGCCCGCGAGCGTGTCGCCCGCGACCCAGTCGGCCGACTGCCACAAGCTGAAACGCAGAGTGTAGTTTCCGCTTAAGGGGGTATTGGCGCTGTTTAAAAGCCGCCCCTGGTAATTGATGGTGGCCGGAGTGGTGGTCGCGGCTAACAAATTAACGGCGGTACCAGAGAGTACCGTCAGGACAGCAAAAACACCTGCAAGGATCGACGCCAAAAATTTGTGTTTTTTGATTTTATGCATAAATCTAATAATTATAACATATTTCAGGGGGGAAAGCACTCATATACCATTGCACGATTTAGTATATTATTTTATAATAAAAAATAGCCTTTTTTAGTTCAGATAAGGCAAAAATCGATTTTTGGTAAAAAACCGTTCATTTCATTTTTTGCCGGAGCGTATTTATACATGGGTTCCGGCTGTTTTTGAAGTATAAAATTTCTATTGCTTGGTGAACATTTGTTTACTATAATAACCGTCTGGACCGCTGATTTGCCGGATTTTGTGGATTACCAGGATGGATTAACAGGATTTATTGGA
>CAZIDW010000053.1:0-5024 GCA_964538225.1 uncultured Candidatus Peribacteria bacterium | reverse complement strand
TCCTGAACAATCCAAAAAATCCATCCAGCTTAATCAGTTTATCCGGCAAATCAGCGGTCCAGACTTTTTACTTTTTTACGTTTCGGCTTTTTCGCTGTTTTTTCCTTGATAGGCGGTTCGGTGATGAGCCATATGTTTGCCAGAAACAAGACAATTACCAATAAGAGTAAAATCAGAAGCATGGCCCTTGCTCCCGCGCTGTATTTCACTAAGGGCGCGGCAGGTTTCAGCTCTTCTGACGGGCATTCCGGCACCGAATATACTGAAAACGTGTAATCCAGCGACAGCTGGTTGCCGTTCAGATCTTTTGCCCTTATTTTTACCGGTATTTTTTCACCTTCCGCTTTCCGGAAATCGGTTTCCGGGTCAATGGTGATTTTGTATCGGTTCCTGCCGCCCTCGTAATTGAACGAATCGGGCCCCTCTTTACTGTAACGGATGCCATCCAGTTCCACTTCCACACTATCCAAATCCACTCCCGCGCCGTCATCGGCCAGGTCAAAGGAAAGGTCGGTATTGGGCACCATGTTTTCCCAGCCGACGCCCGGCCTCAGATTTTCAATGTTCGGCGGGGTGGTATCCGGTGATGGGGCGGCGGGGCGTAAAAGCGGCGGTCCGCATATTCCCGGTTCAAACGTATAAGTCCCGCCGGAAACAGTATTCAGGATGTCATCGGCTTCCCTTCCCGCCACATTGCTGTCCACCGTTGATCCGGGGGAATATTTGAAATTAATAGTCGCGGATCTTACTCCCGGTTTACTCTTAAAAACCAGCCGGGCCAAAGTGCCGCTTCCTACAAAAAATCCGTTTTCACTGAAGGCGGTGATGAAGATATCCCCGTTTTGGATTATTTTGCCGGGATAACTTTTGTACATCTCACCCGGCAGGATGCCCAGCACTTCTATTTCATCGGGATCATAGCTTAAAAAAGCGTCCGCGCCACGGGTTTCCGCACCCTGAGTATCCACCATAATATTCACTGTACTTTCACACATTTCCGTCAGATTGGCGGTGGCCGGGCTTAGGCTGAGTGTGGCGGCATGTGCTGAGCCGCCAAATGCTATCAGTAACCCTATGATCAGACTGCTGAGCAGTATTTTTTTCATTTTTATTAGTTTTTTTCTGTTGCGATTCAGAAGGGAAATTTGCTTCCCGATGCAAAAATCTTTTTCACAGATTTTCACATCGGGATCCTCACTTCACAGCGACCTTTGGTCTTTGTTTCGTTCGGAACGCATTTCTCGCTTCTTCCTAAAATCTTATTATTATACCAAATTTCTCTCTGGAAATCAATGCTTACCCCTAAAACGACTCACCGTTCCGGTAGAGGTTGTTCACGGTGATGGTGATGTCGAGCGCGTTGACCAGACCGTCCTTGTTTAAATCCGCGTGCACATCGCTTGTATACAGCGCTTTGACGGCTGCGGTGATGTCGAGCGCGTTGATGAAGTCATCTTTGCTTTCATGCACATCGCCGGCAGTCAGGTAAAATGTTTCCCCGAAAGTAAAATCCAGCGTATGAGTGTCTGCGTTAATATCAACATTCCGCATCACTTTCGTCAGATGAGACAGGCCTTTCAGCGATACATCATAAACGCCGTCCGGTATCTGGCTGGTCATTAGTGTTCCCCAGCCGGTGTCGCTGATGGATACCTGGGTGCTAAAAGTCACCGTACCGGTTTCTTTGGAAAGGAAGGCAAGTGTTGCGGTCGTTCTCCAGTTTTGGGTGGGATTGACGCGTTTTTCGGGGCGGGTTTTGACTGTAAATGTCCGTTCGGACACCCCTTCTATCTGGCAGATGGAATTACAGCCGTCACCAGAGATATTGTTGCCGTCATCACACTGCTCACCTGGGTCTTTTATGCCGTTTCCGCAAAGGTACTTAATCACCCCTCCTCCTCCCCCTGAAGGCGCGCCTTCCAGCGTGCAGGCAGCTGAGCACCCATCCCCGGAAATTAGATTCCCGTCATCGCATTCTTCACCAGCTTCCACCACACCGTTCCCGCAAACAGCGGGCACTGCTTCTGTCTGACATGTCGCTGAACAGCCATCCCCCGAAATTGTGTTGCCGTCATCACATTGTTCCCCGAATTCCAGAATCCCGTTTCCGCATAACTGTTCCAGATAAACCAATCCTGAACCGAGCGTGTAGTTGGTCGAATAGCCGAAATTGCCATCCACAAATCCGATAAATGTATCATTTAGCCGGTAGGAAGACGACGCTGAAAGTTCTCCGCCCCCGTTCAGCTCACTCACATCCACGGTGTAATTGGTGCTCGAATCAGCGATGACCCAGTTAGTGAAGATCAAACTTATTGCAAGGCCGGCGATTAGCTTTTTCAGATTCAAGATTTCAGATTCAAGATTTCAGATTTCAGATTTGAATCACAAATCAGAATTCAGAAATCAGAAATAAATCTATTTATTATACCAAAATTCACTCTGAAAAGCAACCTCTGGATGGTTATAATGGCTTGTGTTTGATGTCCAAATTTTTATGCGTATGTATGTGCACCCCTTCATTCCCCTACGGGGTTAGTGGGTAAGAAAGAAGGGAAAAGAAAAATATATTTCGACACTTCGTCCAAAATCACTTGCAATTTATGAGTTAGCCGTTATAATTTTTCCGCTTTATTAAAAGGACACCTGACACTTGACATCTGACATCTGACAAAATTTGTAACTTGTAATTTGCCCCTTCGGGGCGTAACTAGTAACTTGATTGCTGTAAGTTACAAGTTACGAGTTACTAGTTGCAAATTTCAAATGTCAAATGTCCGCCGAAGGCGGTGTCAAATGTTATTTATTTTTTTATTATTAAAAATTATGTCAGTTGAACGCGCCCCTTTAGAACGAGTCCGTAATTTCGGAATCATTGCCCATATCGACGCGGGTAAGACCACGGTCACGGAACGCATTCTTTTTTATACCGGTATCAATTACAAGATCGGCGAAGTGCACGAAGGTGAAGCCACGATGGACTGGATGGAGCAGGAGCAGGAACGCGGGATCACCATCACTTCCGCGGCCACCACGTGTTTCTGGAAAGAACACCAGTACAACATCATCGATACGCCCGGCCACGTGGATTTCACGGCCGAGGTGGAACGTTCCATGCGTGTGCTGGACGGCGGAGTCGTGGTGTTCGACGGTGTGGCCGGCGTGGAGCCTCAGTCTGAAACGGTGTGGCGGCAGGCGGATAAATACAGAGTACCCCGCATGTGTTTTATCAACAAACTCGACCGCACAGGCGCGGATTTCTTTAAATCTTTCCAGAGCATCCTCGACCGTTTGACCCAACACACGTCCCCCATCCAGCTGCCGATCGGCCTGGAGGCGAGCATGAAAGGGATCGTGGATCTGGTGGAAATGAAAGCCACGATTTACAAAGATGATTTAGGAAAGGAAATGGAAACCACCGACATTCCGGAAGACATGAAAGCCGAGGCTGAGGAATGGAGGGGAAGAATGCTGGAAAAAGTGGCGGAAGGGGATGATGAATTCATGGAAATATTCCTGGAAGGCAAGGATTTTTCCGTGGACGACCTGAAAAAGGCTATCCGCCGATCTGTTCTGGCCAACAAATTCATTCCGGTTTTGTGCGGCACCGCTTTAAAGAATAAGGGTGTTCAGCGCCTTCTTGACGCGGTGAACGAATACCTGCCTTCCCCCTTGGATGTTCCGCCGGTGGTGGGGCATCGGGTGGATGACGAGGCGCATAAGATCTCCCGTAAGGCGGATAACAATGAGCCGCTGGCCGCGCTGGCTTTCAAAGTGGCGACCGATCCGTTTGTCGGGCGTTTGATTTTTGTGCGTGTGTATTCCGGCGTGCTCAAATCCGGTTCATATGTTTATAATTCTTCGCAGGGCGAAAAAGAACGCATCGGCCGCCTGCTCCAGATGCACGCGAACAGCCGGAAAGAGATCGATGAGATTGCGGCCGGACATATCGGCGCGGTCATCGGGCTTAAATCCGTTCGTACCGGCAGTACGCTGATCGATGAAGGCGGGGAAAAGATTATTTTAGAAACCATCACCTTTCCGGAACCCGTTATTTCTATTGCTATCGAGCCTAAAACCAAAGCCGACCAGGAGAAGATGGGGATAGCGCTCCAGAAACTGGCGGAAGAAGACCCCACGTTCACCGTTCGCACAGACGAGGAGACCATGCAGACCATCATCGCCGGCATGGGCGAACTTCATCTGGAGGTGCTGGTCGACCGCATGAAGCGCGAATTTAAAGTAGAGGCGAATATCGGCGCTCCGCAGGTCGCGTATCGTGAGACTGTCCAGAAAGAGGTGGAAGATGAAGAAAAATACGCCAAACAGACCGGGGGCCGCGGCCAGTACGGCCATGTGCTTCTCCGGGTCTCCCCGAACGAGGCGGGCAAAGGGTATGAGTTTGTTGATTCCGTTGTCGGGGGGCGCATTCCGAAAGAATTTATTCCGGCGGTCAATAAAGGCGTGGAAGAGGCGCTGACCCGCGGGGTGGTGGCTGGTTACCCGATGACTGACGTGAAAGTGGAATTATATGATGGCTCGTTCCATGATGTGGACTCCTCGGAACTCGCCTTTAAGATGGCTGGTTCTATCTGTTTTCAGCGGGCCGCCAAAAAAGCCGCCCCTGTTTTACTTGAGCCGATCATGAGTATCGAAGTGGTGACGCCCGAAGAATTCATGGGTGATGTGATGGGCAACCTGAACTCCAAACGCGGACAGATCGGGGCCATGGGCGACCGCGGGGTTGCGAAGACCATTCAGGCCAAAGTGCCTTTGTCTGAGATGTTCGGTTATGCCACCGACCTCCGCTCCATGACTCAGGGCCGCGCCAGCTATACCATGGAATTCTCGCATTACCAGAAAGTGCCAGCCAATGTGGCGGAAAAGATTAAAGAAGAAAGGGGGATGGCTTAATATTTCAGATTTCAGATTTGAGATTTCTGATTTTGAATAAGGAGAACGGCGGTTCCCAAGGGGAAGGAGAACGGCGGCCCGTACCCCCTTATCCCCCTTAATAAGGGGGA
>CAZIDW010000052.1:0-9073 GCA_964538225.1 uncultured Candidatus Peribacteria bacterium | reverse complement strand
ATGACTCAGATTTATGGATGAGAAATTTAATCCCTCAAAAAATCTCCTGCGCCATCAGGGGGCGGTATTTTTTATTTATCTTTCGTGTCGACTTTATCTACATCTACATTATCATCAGGCTCAGGATTTTTTTGTTCTGATTCATCGGGTTTTACTGCAACATCGGGTTTTTTTGGTTCAGCAGATTCTGCATCAGCTTTTTTTACTACCCCCCCCTCCGCCGACGCTTTGTCGTCTTTTTTTTCTTTTTTCTCTTTTTCCTTTGCTACCTCAGGATTTTTTGTGATTAAATCCTCCAACGCTTTCAGATCCTCCACTTCTTTCAATTCCTCTTTTTTACCGGCTTTGCCTTCCACGGTTTCGCCTTTTTCATTTTTTCCTTGAACGTAAGGCACCACGCGGGCTTTGGTGGGTTGGCCGGTTTTGACCAGCAGTTCCACCGCGATTTTATCGCCATTATTGTTGTACGCGGTCATCTCTGTGATGCCGCCGGTGGTCTCTTCGATTTTAGCGATGGAATTCAGGGGCAATTTCGCCACCAGGTAATCCTGGATGGCGGGTTTGGCTTCCATGCGGTACCGTCCCAATGCTTCTTTTTTGTCTTCCGGCGCGCCTTCGGCAAAGAGTTTGTCGCCCTCGTTGCCGCGCGGGTCCATGTAAGCTTTCAACAGGTCGTTCAGCGGCGGAGTTTTACCCTCCAGCGCGTTCGCGTAACTGTCTCTGGATTCCTTCATGCGTTTGGCCGGGTTCCTGCCTTTGGTAAAGTCGTCCATTACCTCATTCAGCGTGGCCCAGTCGCCGGAATCCAATGCCACTTTGATGGCGCCCCATAACTGCAGCAGCGCGCCCAGGGCTTCGCCCAGGCCCATTTTTTCCACCGCCTCCGTGTCGCTGAGCGCGTCCGCGAGTTTTTGCATGGCTTCGTGGGCTTTTGCCGTGTTATCCGCGTATTTTTCCAGAGCTTCCAATGCATCATCTTCATCCATATTATCGTTTTCTGTTGCTTTTTTATAAGCCGTCAGTTTTTTCGCTAATTCTGAGTCTTCTAATTCAATTTTAGTCATCAACTCCTCTTTGTTTTTAACCGGGTCGCCGTCTAATTTGATCTCATTTTCTTTATCGCCTTTTTCAACCAGGAATTTCAACGCGATGATTTTGTTTAGCGGTTCTCCTTCTTCCAGTTCGTCCTCATAGGGCAAGTCGAGTTCATCTGCCCAGTTATCAAGCAGGGTCAGTTCATGTTTTTCAGCCGTGTCTTTTGGATCAATGCTTTTTTGGATATTTTCCATCATCACCTTTTTTATCTTTTTTTCCTCTTCGGCTGAGATTTCCAGTTTGCCTTCTTTTTTCGCGGCTTCCAGTTTTTTCTGGCTGATCTGCATGAGCGCCAATGTGGCCACTTCCTGTAATTGGGGATTGTCTTTATCGAATTTTCCAAACCCCGGCAGGTCCGCCAGGCGATCTGTGAGGGTGGAAAGATTAGTTTCGATAAAATCTTTTTTTAAAGTTTCACCGGCTGTTTCTACATGTTCGTTTATTTCAGTAATCAGATTTTCGACATCGGGATGCATCGCTTCTGCTGCTTGTTTTTTGGGACTTTCTGCATCCTTAAGTTGCTCCAGTTTTTTTTGATGTTCTTTGTTGATTTCTGTTATCCGTTGATGGAACTTATCGAGTATGTCTCTTTCAGCGTCTGTCACCTCTTCCCCGCTTTGCTCGTATTTTGTGGCCAGTTCTTTGAATTTTTTTCCCAGTTCCTTATGTTTGCCTTTCGCGTCTTCGATGAGTTCTTTAAGCGGTTTGTGTTCTTCCGTTTGTTCAGTTTTTTCTTCACTTTCTACTTCTGGCTCGGGCTGTTCTTGACCGCCGTTTTCAAAAACCAGTCGGTTTTCTTTGGAAAAATTCCAGTGGTTCAGGAACTGCCGGTGGAGGTTATGAAGGAGTTTCATGGGGTGGGGTGGGTTGGTACATTCTGGCTCCAGACAGAGGCTGGAGCCAGCTGGTATTATGAAGGAGTTTCATGGGGTGGGACCCCCTCCGTCACACCTTCGCGTAAAGCTTCGGTGTGTCGGCTCCCCCTCACCTGAGGGGGAGAGGGGTTATAGGGTGTTTAAATAGTATAGAATCCCTCCGGCCAGGGTGGCCAGGATGAGAAGGGCGAGGAGCAGGTTGCGGAGGGTGTGTTTTCTGGGCGGTTTTCGGGTTTTTTTTGTTTCCGGTTTTTGAGAGGTCTGTTGTCCGCCGGCGGGCATGGCTTCGATCTCGCCTTCAAATTTTTTGAGTTCTTCGGCTTCCTCTTTTTTCTCCAGGGTCTCAAAATCCCTGCGGAAGGTCTCATCTTCCTCTTTCAGTTTGGCGGAATACTCGTCATGGATTTTCTCCAGCCCTTCCTTATACTTCACCTGCGCGGTGCGGTATTCGTCATCGGCCTGGTCGATGAGCTGGATGAGCTTCAGCCGTTCCCCGTTGGTCATCTGCGGGAGCAGGTTTTCGAGTTCCTGTTTCTGGTCCGGGTCAATATAACTGTGTTTCAGCCGGTCCAGCAGGTCCATATCCGTGATGTTGATATTGGTTTCGGGCATGGTTTGGGGTTAGGCTGTTGTTTCTTCAGATTTTTCTTCTTTTTTTTCGTACGCGGTCAGGCCTATCCCGGTCCGCACCGCGTCCATAAACGTGCGGAGTTTTTGGGGCGTGAGGTCTTTTACTTCATAAGCCTCGTCTTTCCCGTCGATCACGTTGCGGATGTGTTCTGTTTCGTCTTCGTCCAGCAGGAAGTCTTTCAGCCGGAATTCAAAATCATCGAGCTCCCTGCGGTTCAGCACGGCCCGGTTCAGCGTCCCGATCGTCCCTTTTTCTTTCAGCGCGGTTGAAAAGTGGGTTAATAGTTTTTCCGGTTTTCCGCCGAACTTGCTGAGCTCCAGGATTTTTTTGTATTCTTCCAGCCCGAAGTCCTTGCAAGGGATGTCATTGACACGTAGAGCGCCTTTCAGATCTTCCATGTCTTTTTTCAGTTCGGATTCCGCCACGGCTTCCGGGGATTTTTCGCCTTTTACCTCTTTGTCTTCCTTTTCTTTTTCAAAACCCAGGAAGCTGGCCAGTTTTTTCAGATTTTTGCCCAGCCACGTGTCCTTTCCTTTGTTTTGTTCTTTCAGCTCGTTGGCCCAGTTCATCAGCCATCCGCCGATGAGTCCGGCCAGAAAGCCTTGCTTCTTCCCTTTCTTTTCCGCTTCTTTCGCCCATTTTTTGGCGGCTTTTTCCGGGTTTTTAGAATCGATGATCGAGGCCAGTTTTTTGTCATACGTGCCCGGTTTTTCCAGAAAGACAGTGAGTCCTGTTTTCTGTGCCATCCGTTCGCCGTGTTCAAACCGCCTTTTTTCCTTCAGCTGGTCAAAAAGGCGCATGGGTTTTTCCAGATACCGGGCCTGCTCACGGATGTCCGTGATGCCCAGCTGACGCAGGTCGGCGATCAGGGAATCGCGGAATTCACGGGCCGCCTGTTCCTGGGGGATGCCCACCTGCCGCTGGAGTTCCTCCAGTTTTTGTTTCGCGATGTCCAGCTCGGGGTTTTCCACCCGCTCCCTTTTTTCTTTCCCTTTTTCCTGCCCGCTTTCCTGCCCGCTAAGCTTTTTTATTAGTTGTTCAAACATCACTGGTTTTGGTTATTGATATTCAGTTTCCGCAAAATGTCCTTTTTAGCCTCATCATACGTTTTTAAGATCTGTTTCATCTCATCGGGTTTCACGATGAAGATCCCGCGGTCGGTCTCTTCACAGCGTTTCTGAAAAGCCTCCAGTAACAGCAGGTATTCCCGCTGTTTTTCCGTTTCCATCAGGAACATGGCCAGGATGTAGCGCTTTTTCAGTTCCTCGGAGAGGTAACGGTTATTGGTGATGAGTTCAATGATTTTTTGTTCAAGTTCAGTCATATTTCTGATTGATATCTAATTGACAGCTGATCGGCATCCAATGGACTCGTCAATTAGCAATCCATTAGCTGTCCATAAGAAGTCTATTAGTTTTTATTGTTATTGATTTGTTTAAGGTCTTTTTCCAGTTCCTCTTCGGCCTTGGGCACTTCTTTTTCCTTATGGTGGCGGGTGGCTTTTTCGCGGATCTCCGGAGCTTTTTTCCATTGCTCCTTCATGGCTTTCAGTTTTTTCGGATCAACCGGTTTTTTCCGATGCCGTCCCTTTGGTAAGTAGTCGCCTTCACCCATTTACATTTGACATCTGACCTTTGACATCTGACCTTTGTCAGCTGTTAGGTGTCAGCTGTTAGGTGTTAGATAATATAAACATCCCCGTGCTTTTCTTCGAATTTTGATTTCATCTGGAAAAGCGTTTCCACCAGGTTCTGGATCTGGAAAGTAGGCCGGTCTTCCATCTTCCACAGCGATTCGATCTGGCGGATGATTCCCAGTATATTCATCCCTGTCATATCGGTTTCCTCTTTTTCCTCATCACTCAGTTTGTCGTAGACCGCCTCATTGTGCAGAGTCTGAATGTTGTGGGGGTCGAGTTCTCCGCTTTCCAGTTTGTTGATCAGCGTCTGTAAAAATTCCTTATGCCCTTTATTGAAACCGGTTTGGTCTTTCAGGGGTTTGTTCAGTTCCTGCCGGGTCTGCGGGGCCACGATATGGTCTTTGTATTTCTGGATGGGGTCTTTCATTTTATTTTTCTTATGGTCTTACTTAATGGTGGGACGACTCCCCCGAGAGTCCTCGGGGTCGTGGTAGGGCTTGTGGTAAACCGCGACCAACGGGAGCAACTGTTACAAGTTAATTAATCTGATTATTATAGCAAATTTTACCATGAAAAGCAATGGCTATATGGATTATGATATAATCAGTTATCCAACTAATATATCTGCTGATATGCATCTTTCCACCCCTCTCAGCGACGCTATCCGTACCAAACGCGATTACTTCAAAGCTCTGCGGGATATGAACCTGCATACCGTGGAAGATCTTTTGCTGTATTTTCCCCGCGCCTACGAGGACCTGTCGGAATCCAAACAACTCCTGCAGGTGAAAGACGGGGAAAAAGTGAGCCTGAACGGCATGCTGTATGGTATAAAAACCGTGCCCACGCGGAGCCGGAAAGTGACGATCACCAAGGCCATGTTTTACGATCCGCATGGCAATCAGGCGGAGGTGGTGTGGTTCAACCAGCCGTTTGTAAAGCGGATGGTGCCGATGGAGACCGACGTGACGGTTTCCGGCGCCATTAAATACCAGTACGGCCGCCCCACCATCCAAAACCCCCGCGTGGAACGGGCGGGCCAGGTGCAGGTGCACACCAAAGGCATGGTGCCGGTATACCCCCAGCACGAGGTCATCACCAGCAAGTGGCTGAGGGAAAAAATCCACCCCCTTCTTTACCTGGCGAAAGAATTTGAGGAAATCCTGCCGCCGGAGATCATCGAAGAGGAACAGCTGATGAGCAAATCAGAGGCGGTGAAAGAAGTGCATTTTCCTACGAACCAAAAGCGCCTGCAGCAGGCGCGGGACCAGTTGGCGTATGAGGAGTTGTTTTTGCTTCAGCTCCATGCCGTCCAGCGCAAGCAAGAATGGCAGCGAAGCCGGGAAAAAGACAGCCTGATTAAAGAGGTAAAGATGGATGTCCAGTTTGTGAAGGACTTTTTTTCCACCCTGCCGTTTACGCCCACCAACGCCCAGAAGGTGACGATCTTCGAGATCCTGTCTGATTTCGAAAAACCGTACCCCATGATGCGGCTTCTGGAAGGGGATGTGGGGTCGGGCAAAACGGTGGTGGCGGTCACCGCGCTTCTTAACGCGGTTCTGCATGGTTATCAGGCGGCCATCATGGCGCCGACCGAGGTGCTGGCGCGCCAGCATATGCAGTCCATTTCCCAATTGATCGAAGCCTATGAAGCCAGATTCCCCCCTGAAAAACCCACCAGCATCCAGTTATTGGTCGGGTCGCTGAAACCGAAAGAAAAAAAGACGGTTCAGGACGCCGTGAACAACGGCCAAGTGGATATTGTCGTCGGCACGCACGCGCTTATCCAGGAAGCCATTCGCTTTCCCCGCCTGGGGCTGGCCGTGGTGGATGAACAGCACCGTTTCGGCGTGAAACAGCGGGAGACTCTGATGAAACAGGGCAGTCCGCATGTGCTGAACATGACGGCCACGCCCATCCCCCGCACCCTTGCCATGGTGGCATACGGGGACCATGATCTGTCGGTTATCAACGAAATGCCGCCCGGCCGCCAGACCATCGTCACCAAAGTCGTCCCGCCGGACCGCCGCACACAGGTGAACCGGTTTATCGCGGATAAAATTCGAAAAGGGGAGCAGGTGTATGTCATCTGTCCGCTGATCGACGATTCCGAAAAGCTCGAGGTGAAGTCGGTAAAAGCCGAATACGAACGGCTGCATCAGGTGTTTCCAGATTTTAAAATCGGACTTTTGCATGGAAAGCTGAAATCCGAGGAAAAGGAGGCGGTGATGAAGCGGTTTAAAAATAAGGAGATCGATATCCTTGTCTCCACGTCCGTTATCGAAGTGGGGGTGGATGTGCCCAATGCCACCATCATGCTCATCGAAGGCGCGGAGCGGTTCGGGCTTTCACAATTGCATCAGTTTCGCGGTCGTGTCGGCAGAGGTAAAAAGCAGTCCTATTGTTTTTTGTGCCCCAGCGCTGACGCACAAGGCTCCTACGAGCGCCTAAAAGCTATGGTGGAGTGTTCGGATGGCTTTAAACTGGCGGAAATCGACCTGAAACTGCGGGGGCCGGGGGAAGTGTACGGAATCCGGCAGTCGGGCATTCCCGACCTCAAGGTCGCTACCCTCACCAACGGGGTGCTGGTCGTCCGCGTGCGGAAAGCGGCGGAGCGCATGGCGGAAAAAGTCGATGACTACCCGCGGCTTAAATCCATGCTGGTGACACTGAAAAATAAGATGGAAACATAATCATTTCTGATTTGTGAATTGTGATTTAAATCACGAATCAAAAATCTCAAATCTAAAATAAAAACCCTCACCCTCCAAAGCTTTACGCGAAGGAGGAGAGGGTTTTTTTGGTTAAATGATTTGTTAAGCGACTTTTTTCAGCACTTCTTTCACTTTTTTCCGGGGCAGGCGAACCGCTTTTGCATGGAACGTAAGGACATCGTCTTTTTCGGGGCGTTTGGCGCTCATTACTTCATCGATGCCGCGGGCCAGCGGGGAGTTGTGCCGGCGAGCTTCTTCCAGCACGTCTTTAGAGAAATCAAAATGGTTGTGGGTGGCAGTAAAGGCTATAACGGCATTGCAGTAATCCTGTTTCACTTCCGGCGCCCTGCGAGCCACTTTGGGATAAGCTTTCAGCATGAGGTCCGGATCGGCGATGCGCGCACGGGTGAAGAGGGATAAAAGATATCGGCTTGCCTGCAGCACCTCCCGGTTCCGCCCCTGCACTACCTGGTACCAGTTTGGCATCCGCTTTTCTTTTGGAACGGAAAGGATTTTGCTGATCTCTGCCAGAGCTGTGTGGATATTTTTGAATTCAGCAATGGTCTGATAAGTTAATTCTTTGACCTGGTTCTTTTCTTCATCCGCTTTTTCTGTGATCCGGTAAAGGTTGTCCAGAACACTATTGATGGTCTCGAGCTGTTCCTTACGGCCCTGATTGGCGTCGATGACATCCTGATAATCGTTTTCCAGCTTCCGGTCGATGACAGCGGGAAGTTTCAGACCTTCCAAACGGGCGATCAGGCGATGGGCTTTATCCGCGTCATCCGGATCTAATTGATCAGCCTCATCAGCTACCTGATTTAATATAGATTTATTGAATTTCAGAAGCGATTTTGTCTTTTTGGTTAAATATTCACCATCAGATTTCTTTTTGGGTTTTTCCAGTTGCCTTTTTGTACGTTGAATTTCTGCTTCTTGTTTTGTAATTAAGATGGACTCAGGATCCTGCCCTTCACTTTCACTGAAGGCCAGTTCACGTTCTTCCGCGACCCATTGCATCACACGGCCCTTATCGGTCTTAGCTATCTGTGCCGCCTGAGGTTTCTGCCTTTTGACATCCGCCGGGTCATCATTATGTTCCGACCAATGCTCGTAGGATGTAAAAGCGGGATTTTTAATAATAGACATGGTATTGGTGGTTGATTAAATTTTAAATGAATTATATTTTAACATAATATAATAAATATGTCAATAGTAAACCCCTGGGTAATAAAATCAAAAAAAGCGCCAAAATTTTTCAGAGTAAAAAATGTATACAAGAAAAGAATTATTGAGTTATTTCAAGCTATAAAACTTGCAAAAAAAATACCGATTACGTATAATGCTTTGATTTGCTCACCGCAGATTGAATCCTTTCCGGTCATTCGCGGCCATCATCCGCCGGACTGAAATGACCCAGGAAACCCCATGACCTTTCACAATTTGTAACCGACTGCTTTTCTCCCGCTGACGCAAAACAAAAATAAAAACAAATTTTTTATTTCCGCGGCTTTAGGACAAGGCGGTTTACCGCAAAGCCTGGGGTAGAGTCATTCATCCCCCTGGATGGCTCTGTTCTAGGCTTTACGCTGCAGCTCCTCACGACTAGTGCGAGCTCAACCCCTTATAGTCTGTTATCTTGATTTTTAAAAACAAAAATAAAAATACAAAGGTAACGTATAGATTACGTCTTGGAAGGACGAAAACAAAAACCAAAGTACAGCTTAGAACTTTTCCAGCCTAGTCACCTGGATAAGTTTGATTTCGACCGGTTAATCCTGGATGCGAAGTAAGTGCGTCCGAACGGACCGGAGCATCGAAATCAAACAAAAGGACCTCGATGCATCGGGGTTTTTTTGTTATTTCTAAATATCTGGTTTTCAATTTGTAACTGGTAATTCGTAACTTGTAACTTGTGGCAATCAAGTTACCAGTTACGCCCCGAAGGGGCAAATTACCAGTTACAAATTTCATCAGATGCCCGCCTGACACAAGGGCCATTCGGACGGATCAGGTGTTATTAAAAAAACTCCCCCCGCTGAAGGATGGGAAGGAGTTTTTTGGTTTTAATCGATAAGAATTCTTCGACGCTTGCGTCGGGGTAAAGCCCTAAAGTGTT
>CAZIDW010000051.1:0-9452 GCA_964538225.1 uncultured Candidatus Peribacteria bacterium | reverse complement strand
TGTTTGAAGGTCTAACCTAGATACCTCGACGCTTGCGTCGGGGAGTATGTCATTGCGTTTTTAAAAAATAATAAAAATAAAAAATGGATTTATCGATTTTTCTGGCCAGGGTTATCGGTTTGGCCTATGTCGTCAGCGGGCTCGCCATGCTGATTCATGCCGGATATTATAAAAAGCTGATGAAGGAATTTATGAAAAACGCTTCCTGGCTTTTCACCATGGGCTTTTTGAGTTTGATCGTAAGTTTTATATGGATTTTAAAGCACAATGTATGGGAGGGCTGGCCTATTCTTGTCACCTTGTTCGGCTGGGTCGCTTTTCTGGAAAGCCTTGTCATCCTTATTTTCCCGCAATGGTCAAAGCGTATGGGTACGGCTTTTATCGAATGGGTCAATGTCCGTTTATTGTGGGGCTGTTTCGGCCTGGCGCTGGGAATCCTTTTTAGTTATTTCGGCTGGATGGCTTAGTCTCCGAAAACTTTTCAAACAAGTTTTCAGCCTTTCCAAACAAATGTTTTCGCCCTCCAGAACTATATATAGATTAACTTTCAACTTTTAACTCTTAACTTTCAATTATTATGGAACTTTCCATTTTTATCGCGAAACTGTTCGCCGTCGTTTACCTGATGGTGGGGCTGGGCATGTTACTGAGCCCCGGTTATTACCATAAGCTCATGGGCGATATGCTCAAAAATCCTTTTGTGTTTTATATGGGGGGCATATTGGCCGCGGTGGTCGGTTTTTTAATCGTCACCTACCACAACATCTGGGAACCCAGCTGGGTGGTCGTGGTCACGATCTTTGGCTGGCTCGCCTTACTGAAGGGTTTTATGTTTTTGGTCTTCCCCGGGCATGTGGGCATGTGGCATAAGCTGTTTAAAAAGAAAGGCCACATGGTCATCTGGGCTTTGATCGTTTTAGCTTTTGGTCTGTTTTTCGGTTATTACGGTTTTATGGCTTAAAAGCCTTTAATATTTTTTCAACTTCCTCAGCGCTGTTGCTCTGCATCAGCTCCTTTCTCAGTTCCCGTGCGCCATCGAATCCCCGGCAGTACCAGGCGAGATGTTTTCGCATGGCAAAGAAGGCGTTTTTCATCGACAGTTCCTCAAAACAGCGGGCGTGGTCGACGGCGGTTTTGAAACGTTCTTTTATTGTCGGCTCATAACCGCTGAAGAACCAGGGGTTGCCGCAGGTCGCCCTGCCTACTAGCACGCCGTCGGTTCCGTAGGTTTCGCATTTTTGGCGGGCCTCTTCAACTGACTGCACATCTCCGTTTCCTAAAAACAGTGTGTCGGTTTTTTTGACGATTTCGGCCACTTTGCCGATTATTTCCCAGTTCGCTTCGCCTGCATACATTTGTTTTAACGTGCGGCCGTGCAGGGTGATTAGGGCAGGGGATTCGGACAGGAGTTCTTTAATCCACTCTTCCGCGACCACTTTGTCGATGCCGGTGCGGGTTTTAACGGAAATCGGTATCAGTCTGCGCGGGCCGGGATGATCATCCCGGCTTTCAGAGATGGACTTGATGATCTTAGGCCGGATCCCCGCTTTTTCCAATGTAATCCCGTCCGCCCAGTCCCGCGCGGCCTGTTTGACGGTGCGGATGATCTTTTTAGCCTGCTCCGGCACGCGAATCAGGCCTGCGCCCGAATTCCGCCGCGCCACCTTATTGGCGGGGCAGCCCATGTTGATGTCGATGCCGTCAAATCCCAGATAACAGCCCATCAGCGCCACTTTATAAAACGAGTCGGTCTCGATTCCGTATATCTGGGCGACGACCGGCCGTTCGATCTTGCTGTAGATAAAGTGGTCCAGCATGGAAACCGCCCCCCGCGCCAGTCCTTCCACGTTCACAAATTCCGTGTAGATCACATCGGGCTGACTGGTTTTGGTGGTCATATACCGAAACGCGGCGTCGGTGACGCCGTCCATGGGGGCGAGGCCTACAATAGGCTTGCCTAATTCAGTCCAGAAACTTTTATTCATCAGATTCATTGTAAATTTTAAATTTTCAATTTTCAATTTTCATTTATTTGGATTACGTATAAAATAGCACTTACTTAATAACGAGGTCTGCAGGGCTGACAGGCCTGCAGGTCCGCAGCACTGGAAGAATGAACGTCTACCTTGACAATTCGGCGACCACCAAACTGGATGAGCGGGTTTTTGAAAAGATGGAACCTTATCTGACGGAAAAATACGGCAACGCGTCATCCATCCATTTTATAGGAGAGGAGAATTCACTGACTCTGATAAAAGCCAAAGAACAGGTCGGCCGGATTCTGAATTGTGACCCCGGCAATCTCATCTTCACCTCCGGGGCGACCGAATCCAATAATATGGTCCTTAAGGGAGTGATGCGCGCCAATCGGGATTTTGAATCACGTTCAAATCACCTTCTTGTTTCCTCCATTGAGCATCCGTCGGTTTTAAAAACCGCTCAGCAGTTGGCAGAGGAAGGATTTGACGTGGAGTATATTCCTGTTGATTCCTCCGGTGTCGTTGACCTTGCCCAAGTCAAAAAAATGGTCCGGCCGGAGACGCTCCTGATCTCCGTGATGGCCGTGAACAACGAGATCGGCACTATTCAGCCGGTTGAAAAAATCGGGGCGTTCGCGCGGAAGAAGGGTATTCTGTTTCATACCGACGCGGTTCAGGCGGTTCCTTATAAGACCATCGACATCCGCGGGTGGAATGCGGATTTCTTAAGCCTTTCCGCCCATAAATTCAACGGCCCTAAGGGGGTCGGCCTGGCTTATGTCAACCGCCGGGTGAAGATCAGGCCTTTTATGGCCGGCGGGGGGCAGGAATACGGCCTGCGGTCCGGTACTCATAACCTGCCCGGGATCGTCGGGATGGCCGAAGCGCTCCGGCTGGCGTATGAGGAACAGAAGGCAATCGTAAAAAGAGTCTCAGAACTTTCTGCCTATTTCTGGAAACGCATCCAGGAAGAGATCGGGGATGTTCAGCTGAACGGCAGTTTTGAAAACCGGAATCCGAATAACCTGAATGTCATGTTCCGGCGGATCGAAGGGGAGGCGATTTTAATGGATCTGTCCGCCAAAGGCATCTGTGTTTCCACGGGGTCAGCCTGTTCGTCCGATAAATTACAGGCATCCAATATTCTGAAAGCGATCGGGCTTAAAGACAACGACCTGAACAGCAATATCCGTTTTACGCTGGGGAAATTTAACACCAGGGAGGAAATCGATTATACTGTCGATTGTTTGGTTGAGACGGTTAAAAGGCTGAGAGGATTTACACCAATTAAATAACACCTGACAGCTGACACCTGACAGCTGACACCTGACAGCTGACAACTGACGAAATTTGTAACTTGCGGCAATCGAGTTACCAGTTACAAGTTACGCCCCGAAGGGGCAAATTACAAATTTCGTCAGGCGTCAAATGTATCAAGAATATGGCTCTGCACTATTCAAAAAAGGTAATGGATCACTTTCTCCACCCCAGGAATATCGGGGAGATAAAAGACTATGACGGCTTCGCGGAAGTCGGCAATCCCGTGTGCGGGGACCAGCTGGGGTTTTATATTAAAGTCAAAGACGGGAAACTGGAAGACGTTAAATTCCTTTCCTTCGGCTGCGCATCGAATATCGCCACGGCTTCTATTTTAACTGAGGAAGTGAAGGGGATGAGTGTGGATGAGGCCAAAAAATTTGACTGGAATAAAGTAGTCAAAGATCTCGATGGTTTACCTAAACAAAAAGTCCACTGCTCCATCCTGGCGGTGGAGGGGCTTAAAAAGGCGATTGAAGATTATGAAGAAAGGCAGAAATAAACCTGTTAGGCTACAAGCCCGAAATATCCGAAGAAAAGGCCGACCAGCAGGGTTACAATTCCCCAGCCGAGCTGGCTCTGGGGCAGTTTTTTTAAACAGGCTGAACAGGGTTTTGGGGCAGAGGATATAACACACCCTTTCTGTCAGAAGCACTCAGCCGATGATGATCAGCACGGTCCAGTCTTTTACCCATAGGTTATGATAGCTTGTGATCAGCGTTCCCAGCACCAGCACAAAAATACCCAGATGGGTGGAATGCAGCCGGGATTCCTTTAGTGATTTATAGGCTTCCTGAAGGTTGAGGTTGTTATTGAGCAAAGCTACTCCGGATGCCAGATAAATGACGGCGGCGATTTTGGCGATAAATAATGGAAATCCCCTGTTTTGTTTTTGTTAATATGGTATTTGTTTTAGCCAGCCTTAAAAACAGGTAGATTTAAATGGCTTCCGTAGCGTACAAAGTCAGACAATAATAATCCTTTTTATCACTCAAACCTCAGTGCCTCGATTGGTTTCAGTCTGCTGGCTTTGTATGATGGCAGTAGTCCGAAGAAAATACCGACACCGGCCGAAAATCCAAAAGCCAGAAGGATTGAACCTGTTGTTACGATCGGCTGGAGTTCAGTGGCTGACGCAATAATAGCTTTTACGGCAAAGCTCAGCAGAATCCCCATTATTCCTCCCAGCAGGCTCAGAATGGTGGATTCGATCAGGAACTGAAGAAGAATGTCGTTACGGTGAGCGCCGATTGCTTTACGAATACCGATTTCCCGGGTTCTTTCGGTTACCGAAACCAGCATAATATTCATGACGCCAATACCCCCTACTAAAAGCGATATAGCGGCGATGCCGCCCAGCAGAATAGTAAAAATAGCAGTCACGTCATTAATGGTATCCAATAACTCTGTTTGATTGATCACCGAAAAATCCGCGCTGTCCGCATCATTGATTTTATGTTCTGTCAGCAGGATTTTTTCGGCACTGGCCTTAATGGCGTCCATTCCATCAGCATCAAGGGCAAAAATAGAAATCTGACTGATGTTTTTTTGCCCGAATATCCTAAGCTGTGCGGTTGAAAAAGGAATAAATCCTTCCCCGCTTTCTCCTTTAACTAAGCCGACAATACGAAAAATACTGTTTTCCATGCGAATGTCTTCACCGATGGGGTTTGCACCAGCAAAAAGTTCTTTCCAAACTGTCTCATCAATCACAATGTTTTTATGACGTTCCAACTCGTCATTTTCAGTTAAAAAACTTCCTACCATCAGCTCTTCATCTTTCAGCTCAAAGTATTCCGGCTTCACACCAATAATCTTGAGACGAGTATTATTATTTTTATAAACTCCCTGTTTGTTTCCCGACAATTCAGGAGTGACTCCCCGCACGCCGTCTAATGCTTCAAGCGCCTGAAAATCGGAATTTTTTAGGGTGCCGCTTCCACCGCCCCGAAACAGAGTTCTGATGTCCGAGCCGCCTCCCGGAGTCACAAAAAGCACGTTCGTTCCCATCTCTTGCAATCGGCTGGTAATTCCTTGTTGAGCACCGGTTCCGATCGCTATCATCACTACTACCGAAGAAACACCGATAATAATGCCCAGCATGGTTAAGCTGGAACGCAGTTTATTCGACCAGATGCTGGCGAACGAATTGATGATGTTCTCAGCGATATCCATAATTAGTTTTGAATAATCCCATCAACGATATGGATGGTTTTTTTGGCGTGGGCAGCGATGTTTGGTTCATGGGTGATGATAATAACCGCCTTACCCTTGCGGTTTAATTTTTTAAAAACATCCATGATCTCTTCGCCCGTTTGTGTATCCAACGCCCCCGTGGGCTCGTCCGCCAATAGCAAAAGCGGATCAGTAACAATAGCTCTGGCGATTGAAACGCGCTGTTGCTGTCCGCCGGAAAGTTCATTGGGTTTGTTATTTGCGCGGTCATCCAGCCCAACGATACGAAGCACTTCTTCGGCTCGCCGCCTTCTCTCAGTTCTCGGGATTCCCTGGTACATGAGGGGAATCATCACTTGTTTGAGCGCGCTCATACGCGGCAGCAGATTATACTGCTGAAAAACAAAACCGACTTTCCTGCCCCTTACATTTGTTAATTCAGTTTCACTGAATGTTTCCACCGCCTTTCCTTCAAAAATATATTGTCCGTCAGTGGGGGTGTCTAACATACCGATGATGTTCATAAGGGTGGATTTTCCTGAGCCGGATGGACCCATGATAGTGGCAAATTCGCCATTGTTGATATTTAAAGACACTTTTTTTAATACATCAATTTCCTGGAGACCCATCTGATAAGTCTTGATGATGTCTTTCAGTTCAATAAGGTTCATATAAATGAATTACCGGATAGTGCGCATTATAGTGCCTTTATCTGGGCCAAAGCCCTCTCCGCCTTCACGGCTACTCCCAAAGGGCATTGCTGATTGCTCTGTGTTGAGCTTTGTCCCCAGACTTTCCTCAAGGACAATGTCACCCGGATCAAGACCGTTTATCACCTGGGTATTTTTCCCGTCTGTTTCACCCGTTTCAATGATTGCGATCTGCGAATTGTTTCCATTCTTTCTTAAAACACCTTTCTGATTTCTCAGGTTTCTGATAGCGCTATTGGGAACCAGTAAAATATCGTTTATTTCGCTGATCACTACTTCCACTTCAGCTGTCATGCCGGAAAATATTTTTTCTTCCCCCCGATTCAAGCTAATGCTAACCGGGTAAGAAACAACTCCGGAACTTTCCTGGGGGGTCTGGTTTACTTCGTCGACAAGCCCTGTAAAAATCTTTTCAGGGAGGGCATCAAAAACAATATTAGCCTTTTGCCCTTTTGCTATTTTAACGATATCGATCTGATCCAGCAGGATCTCGATATTCAGAAGATCGGGATTTTCGATATAGACAAATTTATCATCGTCTGAAAGAATATTATCTCCCACCTTATAGTCAATCTGCCTTACGCTGCCGTCAAAAGCGGCAATGATCTCGTATTTATCGGAATCGTCCTTGGCTCTGGTGAGCGCCAGTTCTTTTAGCGCCACCTCATTTCTGGCTTTTGCGACATCATCTTTATCAGCTCCTTCCAGAATGTCGCTTAAATCCTCCTGTCCGATATCCAGGGAACTTTTAAGGTTCCTTAGATCATTTTCGGCGCTAATCAGTTTAAGCTTTGCGGATTCCTTTTTTAAATTAATACTCTGGCGCAGGTTTTTTAAATCATTTTCAGATTTTTTTAAGTTTATTTCGGCTGAATTCAGCGCCGATGCTTTCTGCACATAGTTTTCTTCGATTTTAAGCTGAGCGGTATCAGAGGTCTCTAAATTAATCAGGCTGTTTCTGATATTTGTCATATTCTCTAATTGGCTTTTAGCAGATTTAACGTAGCTCATTGCAGTATTTTTCACATTATCGATCTGGTTTTGTGAAAAATATTCCGAAGCAACTGAATTTTCTAACGTAGCATGATAATTACTGAATGCAGTTACCGCTTCATCAAGAAAGGCAATCGCCTGATCTAAAAGTTCAGTAAGTTCCGTTTTATTAACAGAGTCTTTATTATTCAGTGCGTTATAATCCTGACTTAAAGAGCCAATGGACTGAAAAAGCTCTTTGATCTGATTTTTAGCAATGTTAGCCGTTATATGGTCTTTGGCGCCGATATAATATTCAAAAGCATCATTCTGGTTTCTTCTTTCATCGCTTACTCCTAATATATAATCGATGCTGATCAGCGTGTCCTGCATTTCGATTAGGATCGAATGGATATCCGCCAATGTGCCGATTAATTCCGCATTATAACTTATCACCGCGCCGATATCATCATCCGCCTTGTAAATACCGGCATTTTCAAATATTTTTTTGGCTAGATCCAGACTCTTTTTCTTTTCAGTGACATCGTTTTCTGCCAGTTCAAGTTCAAGGTTCAGATTCCGCAGTTCGACCTCATAATCATTCTTGGCGATAAGCAGATTTTTTTCCGTTATATCGATTTTTGCTTTCGTGTCGCTTACATTGCTTTTGGCTCGTATTATTTCCGCGGCTGTACTTCCTTTCAGTAATTTATTAAGATTAATATGGGCATTCTGCAGATTGATTTCCGCTTGCCTGATGTCGCCTTCCAATTGGTTTTTGTCCAGTTCAGCGATGACCTGATCTTTTTTAATCTCATCTCCATCGGAAAAATAAACACCAGTCACCTTGCCGGTAAGATTAAAACGCAGTTTTTGTTCATCGGCTAATTCCGCCTTTCCGGACGTTTTAATGCTTTCTAAAAGGTTGCCTATTTGTACAGTATGTTCCGTATATGTCGGCAGTTTATTGGCATTGGAAAAAAAATAATGACTGGTTCCAAAGGGGATAGTGATCGTTAAAAACCCAGCGATTAAACTTTTCCAGTGGAATTTTAGAAAAATAGGCAGGAATGACTTGAAATATTTTCTCATGAAGATGTATTAGGAAGTTGCGGGATTTTTGGTTTTTTTACTCCATCTTCATCAACCGGTCCATTATTTTCAAGTGATGCGGCCTGTTCTGTTTGGGGGGCATTCATTTCATCTCTTCTTATGTTACTTCTGAATTCTTCAAAGCCCCCCTTTGTTATTTTAGGCAGTTCTTCTTTTGCAAAAAGGACCGGAGCAAGCAGGATCGCAATAATCCCTATTGCCACTCCAAAAAAATAAGACTTCCAATCAATTTTTTTAATCCACTCTTTGATCATAGCAAATAACTAAGGTCAGCCACTTTAGCATTTATTACTTCACAGCACTAGTAATATTAATACGAAAGACGATGATTTTTTCTTTCATTTTCCTGTTTCACAAAAAATGCGAGCACAGCCGAAGGCGAGCAGTATTTTGCGGGGCAGGGGCTCCAACTCGGGCAAGTAAACGGAGGCCTCGACGAAAAGGCGACGCTGAAGTAACGACGCTCAAGATTTAAATGGCTCCCCCGGTCGGATTCGAACCGACGACCTACCGGTTACACTTATCCACATGTTTCCATGAGGCGTGGACTATATCTTCACCATAGCCTATCGGCTGATGGACTTTAGGTGTCTCGGTATCTAGTCTCTACGGGTCCCTGAGTTTATCAAAGGGTTCCCACGGTATTAGCGTAGCAGGTGCTTCTGCCTTAGCCTTCACCGTTATCCCGAGAAGTTTCAACCCCGTTTTCACAGGGAAGCTGCGTAACGCCGTTTTTAATCTCACGATGACAATTCGCGCAGAGGAGTATGCATTTATCGAGTTCCTGTTTTACCACTTTCCAGCTTCTTGTATATCCCTTTTGGGATACCCCGAAGTTTTTTTGGAAAGATGATGGAACTCCAATGCCTCCTTGCACTTATTGTAGCCGCAGATCTGACACTTACCGCCTTTGTACTTGATTGCTTTCTGACGAATTGTCTTGCGACGTTTCGTGACGGCAGCTTTCAAATAGTCGGAACGGTCGGCGTATTTTCTTTTATCTTTCATAACCGAAAGATTAGTTTCACAGCCGGTTGCTCTACCGCTGAGCTACAGGGGAATGTGTTTTTAATCAGCATTTCGCATTTCTGAATTCGCATTTAAACTTAACAAAAATGCTCATTTAATTTATAGGAGCTGGATATTTTTTTCAAGCTGTTTTTATTTCTTTCCCATTAGTTTGCTT
>CAZIDW010000050.1:0-9762 GCA_964538225.1 uncultured Candidatus Peribacteria bacterium | reverse complement strand
TGTTTGAAGGTCTAACCTAGATACCTCGACGCTTGCGTCGGGGAGTATGTCATTGTTGACAAGCATTAAAATATCTGATTAAATATTATACCTTACTCTTAACCGTTTATTTTTTATGCGCCGATTCAACGAGACCCCCGATGCGATTGAAAGATTAAATGAAGACCCCCGCCTCCCCAAGCTCACAAGGAGCCGTCTGTTTGCCGCACTGGGAGCGATGGCTTTTATGCTGACCGTTTCCCCGGAAGCGGACGCTGATGAATCCATTCCGTTTTGCCATGACCTGCCAGGCCACAGCGCCCCGCCGGAAGCCAGGAAGACATGGCTGGAAGGCAAAGAACCCGGCACCGTGCACTGCATTGTGGACGGGGACACGTTTGACGTGAGGCTGGAAAAACACGACGGCCGCCTGATCCGCATCCGGCTGTGGGGAGTGGACTGCCCGGAATCCAGCATGAACCGAAAATGCATGAAACGCGGGCACGGGCGGTGCCGGCAAGAGATACAGCAGGGAAAAAAAGCCTCCCAAAAGGTCCAAAAACTGTTAGGCAATGGGGAAGTTGTTTTAGAGCCCCCGTACGCGAACAACGGCAACCGCAAACTGTCGTACATGAAAAAGAAGAAGGGGCAGATCGATGTGGGCCGCGCCCTCATTAAGTCCTGCATGTGCCGGGAAGGCTATAAGCACAAACGCAAAAAACAGTACCAAAAAGCGGCCCGGCGCTGCGGCCGGCGGTAAAAAATGGAGCAGGTAACGGAAGTCGAACCCGTCTCTCAGCCTTGGGAAGGCTACAAAACACCTTTTTATTTTAATCGAAGGATTGTTTTTGACAATTCTTTTTTCCTGAGCCCGCTCAAAAAGGGTCCCCACAAAATGTGAAGCGAACATAGTGAGCGGATTTTGTGGGGCAGGACCCCAAAAGCGACGGAGTAAACGAAGGCCTCGCCAAAAAGGCGATGCCGTAGAAACGACAATCGCTTTTGGGATGGAGCAGGTAACGGAAGTCGAACCCGTCTCTCAGCCTTGGGAAGGCTGCATAATACCGATATACTATACCCGCAGAACACATTTCTATTTTAATCAAAGGGTTATTTTTGACAATTCTTTTTCTCGCACTGTAAATTTTTCTGGTTGGTATTATTTGTATTTACGAACCGGGGGAGCCACTCCAATTTCGAGCGTCGTTACTTCGGTGAGGCCTTCGTTTACTTGCTCGAATCGGGGTCTCACCCTACAAAGACTCCGAAAGCTCCTCGCTTCCACTAGCCGCTCGGATTTTCTCTGTTCCCTTTGCGGGGACCCGTTCTGGCTTTTATTTATGGCTTAAATAAGCTATTTTTTTAAATTTCCTGGATTGCGAAATTAGGACCTAGGCGGATCTGGGGCGTCGCGAAAAAAGGAACCTGAGCTTGTCGAAGGTGACTATTTAATCGCTCGACCTCGGACCCCGAGCGAAGTCGAGGGGGGAATGTAAGAATATCCAGCCTGCCTGCCCTCCTCGGCGGGTAAACCGGTAGGCAGGTCCGAGAAACCATACAAAAATACCTCACTCAGAATGAGCAAGGTATTTTTAAGTGATAAGCTATATTAATCTATTTCTTTTTCTTGCCCAGAAAATGATCTACAAATTCACCAGCTCTCTCTTTGTTTCCAAGGCCGAAAGAAAGACCGAAAGCCAGAGCAATTCCAGCCATAAGGATTTGTATGTTGTCGGTGAAGAAACTAATTTCTATACCTATCTGTTCAAGCGCACTTACGGATACCAATACAATAACCACAAAATAAGTGATTTTTCCTAAAATCTTACTGTATTTAAAATGGCTCACTACTTTTTCTAAGAAATTTGCTACAGCTATACCAATAAGCATAATAAGCAGTGCGGCGATTACGTTAGGCAGGTAAGCGATTAACTTCTGCACTATATCTGAAATGGTTTTAACACCCAGTGCTTCAACAGCAGCCAGGATGAATACCAAATAGATGACCCAGTATGTGAGTACTCCAAATATTTCGGAGATTTTAATTTTCAGCCCCAAAGACTTCAAACCTTGTTCCAAGCCTGTTTTTTTGGAAATAGTTTCCAATTTAAGAAGCTCCAGAATTTTTACGAGAGTTTTTTTGACACCGAGGGCTACCAACTTACCAATAAGCAGGAGTAAAAGGGCTCCTATCAAATTGGGAATAAAACCTACCACTTCTTTCCCAAATTCACTAAGAGAATCGATGACAGGTTTAGTTAAGTCATATGCCTGTTCTGCTAAATCATTTTCCATACTTGCTTTTATTATATTATATTTTAATTTAGTGTAGCATGAAAAAAAATAAAATAACAATAAATTGTCTTTCTGCACTCGGTTCAAAGGAGGTCTCTGCGAAATACGGGGGCTTGACCAAGAGTATGCGGTAGCAGGGTCCCAAAAGCGAGGGAGTAAACGAAGGCCTCGCCAAAAAGGCGACGCCGTAGAAACGACAATCGCTTTTGGGATGGAGCGGGCAAAGGGATTCGAACCCTCGACCTTCGCCATGGCAAGGCGACGCTCTAGCCAACTGAGCTATACCCGCATAGCGAAAAAGAGTTTATCAGATTGATAGTAAAATGCAATAGATTTTTTAACACGCCGGCTCCAAAAACTCCCCCGATTTCAGCGGACTGCTTAAGAGATTTTCCAAAACACCCTGCAGCCACAGCCACACGGTCTGCTGGTCAGCGGTCCGCACGGACACTTTCAGGGCGTCCGGCAGGGGGTATTGCTGCATAAAATTCACCCATTTGATCAGCGGAACGGAAAGAAGTCGGTCGGCGGGCGATTGGCAGTCGGGGCAGAGCAGATGCCCGTCGGCGGGATGAAGGCGGATGGGGTCTTCCAGGTTTAAAGGCGCATTACAGATACCGCATTTATTCCAGGGGGATAAAAAGCCAGCCAGTGTCAGCAGTTTGATGAGGTAGGCATGCAGGACAGTCTCCACCCGGTGGGTCGCGGGCAGATGATTTAATGCCTCACGGAGCAGAGAATAAAGCCCTTCCGCCTCCTGTTCAGACGGAACCAGGCGGTTGGTGATTTCCGCCAGGCAGAAAAGCACGCGGTGGCGCCCCACTTCCTTTTCGTCCGGATATGCCCGGACCAGCTCAGCCTCGTTCAGGTAATAGAGGCCGCGTCCGCAGAAACCTGTGAATTCGATTTCACTGAAAAGTTCCAGCCGCCCGCAGAACTTGCTTTTAAGCCGCCGCGCCCCTTTGGCTAAAAGGTCGATTTTGCCGTATTCATCCGTCAGTGCGGTGACGATCCGGTCCGCTTCGCCGAAATCGCATTTGCGGATGATGATGCCGGTGGTTTTGATCTGTTTTTTCATATTGGGATTTGTGAGAGCAGTGGGAGTTGCGTGAGTTGTGGAATTTTAAATGGGATTATTCCCGCATGTCCCACAACTTTCACAAATCCCACAACTCCCGCTAGAAAGAGAATCGTTTCCGTAGATAAAGCTCGATAGCCAGAAAACTGCTCACCAGCCCTACCAAAATCACCCCCGCCAATTGCCAGCCGAACGTGAACCAGAAATTATCCTCAAAATGCAGGAGGATGGCGTCCAGCCCCACCAGCAGACTTTCATTGGTAATGATGCCGATCAGGTTTTTACTCAGATAAAGCAGGGTCAGCTGGGAAAGTACGGTGCTTAAGATAAGGGCAAAGATCGCGTACATCACTCCCTCAAACAGGAATCCTCCGCGGATGTAGCCGGTATTGGCCCCCACCAGCCGCATGATGTTGATCTCGTGGCGGTGGCTGTGGATACTTAAATTGATGCTGTTTAAGATGATGAGCACCGCCACCACCGCGAAGATGAGGTTCAGCCAGAAACCGATGCCCCGGATGAACTGCGTGATATTCAGTATCTTTTCGTTCCGGTTTTTCTGTTCCACATCGTTTTCCAGTTTTTTCTGATCCACAATACGGGAGAACTCCTTGTCTTCCAGAAGGGTGATGATGCGTTTATTGGCGGCAACATCTTTCCCCACGATACGCACCACATCCGGCAGGGGATTCTGGAGGCTGTTCCGGTCGAGGAATGAAATCACGTTGGGGTATTTTTCACCGAAATTCCGCAATGCCTCCTCTTTGCTGACATAGATGACGTCGCTCACGTCAGGTGACTTTTTCAGCCGGTTGATCAGGGTCTGGACGCTGTAGTGCTCCACTCCCGGCAGGATCTCTACCCGGATGTCCACTTTCTGCCCCACCGACTGGAGGACGGATTCACTCGCATAGCTTAAAGCCAGCACCAGATTAAATACAAAAAACATCAGGGTGATGATCAGCAAAGTGGCCACCGCGAGGATCTTATTGCGCATCAGGTTGTGCCATCCGTTTTTCAGCATCCGGCCAAGCCCGATACACTTTTTTTTGAAGCTGTTCTGAGAAGACCGTAAAAGTCCCATCGGATTTTTGTTTTTATATCGGTTTGATTATACCTTAGTTTCGGATAATTTTAAATTTTAAATCACAAATGACAAATTACAAATTTATACCGACCAAATTAAAATTTAAAATTGGTCATTTAAAATTGGTTACACCGCTGGCCCCATGTTGTACGCGGAGTCAGAAATGCCCAATTGTCACGGGCATTGTTAGCTCCAGATAGAGGCTGGAGCTAACAGGAAACACAGAGTTTAGCTGTTATTCTGATAGTCGGCTGCGTCCTGTGTCCTTAGTCCTGTATTCTTGCATAAAACTGGATTTATATCTCTCCGGCTGATAGGGCTTTAATCGCGTCACTTTGATGTGGGGGAATTTTTGTTTCAGGGTTTTTACATCCGCTTTCTGGTCATACCCCAAACCGATTACATCCGGCTGATGGTCAGCGATACAGCGGTAAAAATTGTTTTTATCCCCCAAAAAAACTTTGTCGATGAATTTTATATTCTGCAAAGCTTCATAACGTTCCCGCTCCTTGCGCCTGGGCGGCCGGCATTTGAACCGTTCCACATTGATGTCGCGCGCGACCACCACGTAGACCTTATCCCCCAGTTCACTGAGCTGGCGGAAAAAATCCATATGCCCCTCATGGATGCTGTCGAACGTGCCGAACCCCATGACCTTAATAACATTTGACATTTGACAATTAACAATTGACTTTTAAAGACAGATCAATTGTCAGGTGTCAGGTGTCAATTGTCAAATGTTCAGCTGAACGATTTCCGCTGAGGAGACCGTTTTTTAGCCGGGGCCGTGAGCGTAGAATAACGTTCGCTGAAGCCTTTGGCTGCCTGGTAGCATTCCTGGATACGCTTGTTGTCCGGATCGATCTCCATGGCTTTTTTCAGCAGGTCCATGGCTTTATCAAAGTTTTTGGTCTGCAGGTAACAGATGCCCAGGTCGCATAAGGTCAGGCTGTTGTCCGGGTCGAGGTTAAGCGCGCGTTCCAGAACGATGATGCCCTGCGTGCGCTTACCGCTGTTAAATGTGGACCAGCCCAGACAGCGGAGGATTTCCGGGTTGTTGGAATGAAGGGTGTTCGCTTTTTTTAAATAACCGACGGCCTCTTCCCATTTTTGCTGGTGAGAAACCAAAAAACCGAGGATGTAATACGCAGTGTAGCTTTCCTTATCCAGCTTCAGCGCCCGCTGGGCGGCTTTTTCCGCGCGGCCGAATTCATCCAGGCTCACGTAATTGTCAGCGATCTCTTCCAGGGCCGCCACACAGTTGGGATCTTCCACTAAAAGCTTTTCCGCCTCGCTGATGGATTTTTTATGGTCGCCGCTCAGCTTCAGGCCCTCGATGCTTTCCAGCGCGTCGAGGATATGGGCCGGGTATTTAGAGTCGTCAGAATTAGACAGCATATGAAATAGTAAGTTGTTATTTTAGTATACCTTATTTTACTCTGATTCTCAAGGTTTATTGTATCAAAAAACAAAGACGATTGTACACAAACATCGTGTAATTTTATTTTTTACGGCATTTCAGACAGAATCCGGTCGATTTTCTTAAGAAAATACCTGATCAGCTTCTCTCCTTTTCTGATGTCCTCCAGGGTCGTCAGCCGCCGTTCGGTTTCAGGGTCGGTTGTACGTATCTGAAGATCGTAGGTCAATTGATCCGCTTCCCGCACCCGTTGTCCAAATTCCTCCGTTTTTAAATCATCCGGAATATAATGGGCTAGCTGGCTGGTGATGCCGGATACGTTATTAAACCAGGCGATCTGGCATTTGGCTCTGAGCGGTGGTCCGGAAATGATGTCGCCGGGAATTCCCGTCGGCATGCGTAAAAGCGGCTCAAGCCACCCCCTTATTCGTTTTAATATTTCGGCGGTTTGAGAGGAAGTCGTCTGTGATTCCAGAATATTGGGTTTTTTCATATATTTCTAAAAAGGATACCTTTATACCAGATAAGATATTTTTGTGCAAGGGTAACAAGAAAATGTGAAAAATATGAAAAAATTGCATAACTCACTGTTTTTTCACATTTTTCCTAATTTTTTCAAAGAAACGCATTCGCCGCGGCCGCCAGCCCGCCCGGGTGGCCGGTGTCAAAACGTTCCCCCTCGATCTCCAGCGCCCATATTTTCTGTGTTTCTTTCAGTTTGATAAATCCGTCGATCAGACGAACTTCCCCGTCTTTTCCATGGGGCGCTTCCTTAAGGGCGCGAAAGATGTCCGGCGGACACACGTATTTACCGATGACCCCCAGGTCGCTGGGCGCTTCGTCCGGATCGGGCTTCTCCACCAGATCCAGCACTTCATACAGCCTGTCATGCTGTTTGCCGGGCCTGATGACGCCGTAAAGCACGCTTTTTTCTTTCGGGATCCGTTCCACCGCTACCACGCTTTCCCCCTTAAAATGGCCGATGAGCTGCCGGGCGGCCGGCACATCGCTTTTCACGATGTCATCCCCGAAAAGCACCACAAAAGGTTCATTGCCCACGGCGTTTTCCGCCATTAGGACTGCGTGGCCGTCGCCCAGGGGTTCGTCCTGATAGACGAAGGTGAACTGCGCAGTCTTATGGATGGGTTTCACCTTTTTCAGTAAATCGTGTTTCCCTTTTTCTTCCAAAAAGATCTCCAGTTCCGGGTGGTGGGAAAAGTGGTCTTTAATCAGCTCTTTTCCTCTGGAGATGACAAAAATGACCTCTTCGATTCCGCTCAGAACCGCCTCTTCCACCAGATACTGGATCACCGGCTTGTCCACAAGGGGGAGCAGTTCTTTGGGGATGACTTTGGTGGCCGGCAGGAACCGAGTGCCCATACCCGCAACCGGCAATACCGCTTTTCGGATTTTCATATCTTTTTTGTAAATATTTGACACCTCACACTTTTTGAAATTTGTAATTTACCCCTTCGGGGCGTAACTTGTAACTGGTAACTTAATCGCTGCAAGTTACAAGTTACGAGTTACCAATTACAAATTTTAATGTCAGCTGTCCGCCGAAGGCGGTGTCAGTTGTAATCAGGATTTAATTTTAACAATCCGCATCTGGATCGCGCTTTTTTTCGGAATCCGGATATAAAGGACATGGTCTTTTTGGGTGGCTTCGATCTTCTCCGCGTTCACGTTGGCCGGCAGGATGACCGACCGGCTGAATCGCCCCCAGAAACATTCCTGCACGTAATAATCCCGTTTTTTAAAATCGAACTCACTCAGGTCGGTCTGCCGTTCCCCGCGGATAGTCAGCACGTCATTGGTCACAATGACATCGGTCTTATCCAGGTCCACTCCGGCAATCGGCGTGATGACCAGGATCTCTTTTTCATTTTCCAGGATGTCGACCGGCAGCTGGCCGAACCCCTCCGGTGATTGGGAAAGGGTATTCGCTTCATTCACATCCACCTCTTTTGAGGCGGGGATGACAGTGGCCGGCGGTTTGATCTGGACGTGTTTCATATTGATAACGGGTTGATATCTAATTGATAGCTAGTTGATGGCTAATTGACCAGTCTATCAGCTGTCCATAAGAAATCCATTAGTGTAGTGGTCATTATTTTTTAGCTTTTTTGGTTTTGGATTCTTTGGATTTAGATTTCGATTCCGAAAAGAACTTGTTGAATTCCTGCTTGTTCAGCACCTCTTTTTTCAGCAGGGAATTGACGATTTTGTCCATCAGGGGCTTGTTGTCCGAGATGAGTTCTGTGGCGCGGTCTTCCGCTTCCTGGATGATGTTGCCGATGGCCTTATCGATCTTGGCAGCCATGGCCTCGCTGTAGTTTTTAGTGAAGCCCATATTCGCCCCCATGAAACTGCCCGTACTTTTGTCCCCGAAGATCCTCAGGCCCAGTTCCGGGCTCATGCCGTATTCCGTGACCATAGCCCGCGCGATATCGGTAGCCCGCTTCAGGTCATTGCTGGCCCCGGTGGTCACTTCATTGAAAAAGACTTTTTCCGCCACATAGCCGCCCAAAAGGGCGCTGAGTTCGTCTTTGAATTTGGAAACGGATTTGAGGTGCAGATCTTCTTCGGGCAGGGCCCAGGTCACCCCGAGCGCCATCCCCCGGGGGATGATGGTTATTTTGTGGACCGGGTCGCATTTGGGGAGCAGTTTGCCCACCAGCGCGTGGCCGACTTCGTGGTACGCGGTGATCTTTTTTTCTTCTTCGGTCAGGCGGCGGGATTTCTTTTCCGGCCCCAGACCCACTTTTTCCACCGCCATTTCCAGGTCTTTCTGGGAGACTTGTTTACGGTTGTTCTTACCGGCCAGAAGGGCGGCTTCGTTGACCAGGTTTTCCAGATCCGCCCCGGAAAAGCCGGGGGTCTGCTGGGCGATGACCTTAAAATCAGTTTTTTTGTCCAGGGGCTTGTCACGCGCGTGGACTTTCAGGATTTCCTCCCGTTCATTCAGGTTGGGCATATCGATGATGACCCGTCGGTCAAAACGGCCGGGGCGGGTCAGGGCTGAATCCAGAATGTCGGGCCGGTTGGTGGCCGCCATGACGATGACATTGGTCTCTTTTTCAAATCCGTCCATTTCCGTCAGAATCTGATTCAGGGTCTGTTCCCGTTCATCATGCCCGCCGCCCATGCCGAATCCGCGCTGGCGGCCGACCGCGTCGATCTCATCGATAAAGATGATACAGGGAGCGTTGCGTTTGGCTTTCTGAAAAAGGTCCCGCACACGGCTGGCGCCTACGCCTACGAACATCTCCACGAATTCCGAACCTGAAATACTGAAAAAAGGCACGTTGGCTTCGCCGGCCACGGCCCGCGCCAGCAGGGTCTTCCCGGTGCCGGGGGCACCCACCAGCATGACGCCGCGGGGGATCTTGGCCCCCATTTTGGTATATTTTTTGGGATTTTTCAGGAAATCCACCACTTCCACCAGCTCCTCCTTGGCCTCTTCCATACCCGCCACTTCTTTAAACGTTGTCTTTTTTTTGCCGTTGTTCGAATACACGCGCGCCTGAGATTTGCCGAAAGAAAACGCGCTGTTAGCCCCCTTGCCCAGTTGTTTGGCCATAAAGATGATGAGTGCGATGAAAAGGATGATGGGCAGCCATCCGGAAAGCACGTTCAGCCAGAACGTCGTCGCTTCGGTGCTGATGGCCTTGACCTCAGTCGGGTTTTCAGGGTCATGCAGGCCCAGGTCTTTCAGGCTTTCCCCCTCCGGCCGGACCGCGTAATAGCGTTCCTGGTTTTTATCCGTGGCGTAGATCTTACTGTTTTTGATTTCCAGCTCTTTGTAATGTTCATCCTGGTATTCGGCGACCATCTGGCTGATGGGGATCTCTTCCGCCTTTTTGTCTTCCGAAACTCCCTGCGGGTTAAACAGGTAATAAA
>CAZIDW010000049.1:0-9817 GCA_964538225.1 uncultured Candidatus Peribacteria bacterium | reverse complement strand
GTCCGTACCGGCATGGGCGGGCCAATCCGGATTATGATGATTTAACTGATGAATGTATTTAAATATGACAGACGAATACCGATTTTTGTGGGCGCAATGGGGGATTCTGGACTACCAACAGTACCGGATTGTCTTAAAGCAATTCGGCGATCTGCAAACCGCGTGGAAGAAAATCGACAGATTGTTTTTGATGAAACTCGGTTTCCAGCAGGAAAAAGTCGACCGCCTTCTCGCCCTTCAGAAAACTATCCAATTTCAGCGCCTGGAAGGTTTCGATGTCCGTGTTTTATGCGTGGATGACGCGGATTACCCCAATTGCCTGCGTTCCATTGCCAGCCCGCCGGTTTTTTTGTTTGTACGGGGCAAACTTCCGCCTTTGCACAAATCCCTGGGGGTGGTGGGCACCCGGGGCATCACGGATTATGGCCGGATAGCCACGGAAAAATTCGTATCCGATTTGGTGACGAACGGTTTTGTGATTATCAGCGGGCTGGCTATGGGGGTGGACGCCCGCGCTCATGAAACCACACTCAAAAACAACGGGATCACGGTAGCGGTTTTGGGTTCGGGGGTCGACCGGGTTTATCCGGCCGCGAACCGATATCTGGCGGAAAAAATCCTGCAAAAAGGCGGCGCGGTCGTGTCGGAATATCCGCTGGGCACGCCGGCTCTGCAGCACCATTTCCCCATGCGCAACCGCATCATCTCTGGTTTGTCGCGCGGGGTGCTGGTCGTGGAGGGGGGGATCAAATCCGGAGCGCTGATCACCGCGCGGTACGCGCTGGAGCAGGGGCGTGAGGTGTTTGCCGTCCCCAACAACATCACTAAAATAAGCCTGAGCGGCACCAACCATCTCATCCGGCGCGCCGAAGCCAAACTGGTGGAACGGTCCGGGCATATTCTGGAAGAGTTCCAGATGCAGCCCCAAACCTCTCAACAACCCATCACCTTTTCCGCCATTGAATCAGAATTGCTTGAGCGGATCGCCAATGACGGAAAAGCCATCGATGAGCTTGTGCTTGAAACACCTTATAATATCGCCCGTTTGTCTGAAACGCTCATCGGCCTTCACCTGAAAGGCGTGGTGCGTGAGGTGGGCCAGAGATGGGTTATTGTTTAATACCCTCCTCTTCAGAACACGCGCCGCAGGCGTCCGGATCCAGGCAGTCATCCTCTTCCCATCCGCAGAACCTGTCTTCGGGCCGGACCGGCAGAAAAGGCAGCTGAAGCGTTTCATATGAAGTGAACTCATCGGGCGCTGTGACAGCGCTGAGTTCATCGATACTGCTGACCTTATAGGAATAGTAAACGGAAAACTGGCTGAACGGGCCGATATTTTCCAGGATCAGTTTCAGGCGGAAGAAATCAAAAATATTATATGTTTCATCTTCATGGGTCATGGCCGATAGGTAGAATTTATTCAGCAGGCCCCCTAATTCTTTCTTGTCGCTTTCCGTCACTTTTTCCCCCATTGTTCTGGCGGCTGAAACAGCGAAACGGCTGAGCCGCCGCTTGCTGAGAGTATAATTAGTGAATCCTTTCTGCGGGCCGGCTACCACTGTCCGTTCCGTGAAAAAATCAGTATTAAAAAAATCATTGATGACGGTTTGCACGGTATCGGCTTCCGCCCCGCTCAGCTGTTTCTGCGCAAGGCTGTTCAGTGTGTCCTGGTAGGTCGCTTTCAGCCCTTTTTCTTTCAAGTCTTCGCGGAGCGCATCCCGGTCCAGTGTTGATTGTAATGAAGCAGGCAGTGCTTCTGTGTTGGATGCTTCTAGTATATCTTCCGGGAAGTAAAACCATTGATTCCGCACGGTTTCCAATTGTTCTTCCAATCCTGTTTTAAAAGCCAGATAATCCTCTTTTTCATTGTCCGACACGTCATCCGCGGTCAGGTTAAAAGCGCCCAGGCGGGCATAAATGCCGTCGCCTGACAGGCGGATGACTTCCGCGCGCAGGTTGACTTTCAGGCGCCCGAAAGGGCGGTTATCGCCCCCCGCATACACCAACGCCTGCCCCCGGATAAACGAATAAAGATCCGATTCATAGGGCGCCCGGCTGAAGACATCGGTATTGATTTTAAACCAATATTCCCCTTTCATTTCAGCTTCATTCTGCAAGTCCTGTCTGAATTCAAAATCCCCTGTCAGGTTCTGGTGGAGCCGGTAGCTTTCCAGTTGCTGCATATTTTCCGTTGACTTAAAGAAAGTGAGCGGGTCAGAATTAAATCCTTTCGCGGGAACCGCTATAATACATACGGCGCCGACCAGTACAATAGATAAAAAGTTATGTAAGCGTTTCATAATCATATAGGTTAGGTTCAGGAAAGCAGTTTACCATATTTTAATACAGCGTATGAACCGGTTTGTCATCAGCCTTCTTGTCATCATCGCCCTTGTCAACATCGCTTTTTTAGCGCTTTTCTTTTACCCACTCCCCAAAACCCTGCGGTCTTTTCAGCCGGTGCCGGCCACTGCCGTTTACGACCGGCATGGCACGCTTTTGTATGAAACACTGAACCGTGATACCGGCCGGCAGGCCTTTATTGCTTTAGCCGAGATGCCGGAGGGCCTGAAAAACGCTTTTTTGTCCACGGAGGACAAAGATTTTTATAAACATTCCGGAATCGACCTTAAGGCGGTCCTGCGCGCCGTCTGGCAGAATGTGTCTGCCGGCGAGATCGTTTCCGGCGGGAGCACTATCACCCAGCAAGTCGTCCGGAATCTCATCGGTGTGAACCAGCAACGCACCTTCCGCCAGAAACTGAAAGAAAGCGTGCTGGCGCTTAAAATCGATAAGTTTTTTGACAAAGACCAGATTTTTGAGGTCTATCTGAACTCCATCTATTTCGGCGGGCTGGCTTATGGCGTGGAATCGGCTGCCTGGCAGTATTTCAACAAGTCCGCTGCCCACCTCGATCTGGCGGAATCCGCGTTTCTGGCGGGCTTGCCGCAGGCCCCCAACCGTTATTATCCTTTTGAACATTTTGAACGCGCCAAAGCCCGCCAGCAGATCGTGTTGTCCGCGATGCTGGACAATGGTGTCATCAGCGAAGAGGAATATGAACAGGCATTGGCGGAGACCCTTCGCCTTGAACGGGCGGATTTTGCCAAAAAAGCCCCGCATTTTGTGGATTACGTATTATCCGATTGTGGAACCAATTGTGGGTCCGATAGTGGAACCAATAGTGGGTCCGATCGTGGGTCCGATCGTGGGTCCGATGGCGGCTACAAAATCGTTACCACGCTGGATTTGGGGATGCAGGAGCGGGTAGAAACGATTGTTGAATCCGATCTCACGTTTCTTTCCCGATTCAATATTGAAAACGCGGCCGCGGTGATTCTGGACGCCCGAAACAGCGACATCCTGGCCATGGTCGGCAGTGCGGATTATAATGACCCCACCATCCAGGGCGCGGTGAACGTCGCTACCTCGCTCCGTCAGCCCGGCTCCAGCATCAAGCCTTTGGTGTATGCGGCGGCTTTCGAAAAAGGATGGACGCCTTTCACTACTATTACAGATGAGCCGATTCAGTTTAAAACCGCGGACGGTCTGCCTTACAGCCCTCGCAATTTTGACCTGACTTACCATGGAGAAGTCACTTTGGCCGAAGCCCTGGCCCAATCCCTGAATGTGCCGGCTGTGCGGGTAATGGATTTTGTGGGAATCCGGGATTTTCTGCAATGGGCGGAGCGGCTCGGTATCACTACGTTTGACCAGCCCGCCGAACACTATGGCCTGTCGCTGGCCTTGGGCAGCGGCGAAGTCCGCCTGCTGGATCTTGTAAACGCGTATTCCGTGTTCGCGAACCATGGCAGGCGCGCCGATGTGCGTTTTCTTTTATCCGATGACCCCCCGCGCGCGGTTTCCGTCCTCCAGCCTGGCACTGCCCGGGCCATTTCCGCCATTTTGTCCAGCAATGAACTCCGCCTGTCCGCGTTTGGCGAAGAAAATCCTTTGAACCTGCCCTTTCCGGTGGCCGCCAAAACCGGCACCACACGTAACTTCCGCGACAACTGGACAATCGGTTACACCGATGACTACGCGGTCGGCGTGTGGGTGGGCAACGCCCGCGGCGAAGTGATGGAAGGCGTGTCCGGCATCACGGGCGCGGGGCCGATTTTTTACAAGGTGATGATGATGCTGAATGAGATGACGGGGACGAGGCTGACGGTGTCCCCTCGCGGACAAGCGATTGTCCGCCCTCAGGAGGGTGATATCGAGGAATTCCGTATTATCACTCCGTTTGCTAATGACGTCTTTTTGTTCGACATCACTAAGCCAGCTGAATTCCAGAAAGTGAAGCTGGAAGCCTCGGCGCCGGCTGAATGGTTTGTGGATGGTCAGCGTGTCGGCGAAGGGCCATCCGTTTTGTGGCCGCTTGAAAAAGGGGAACATCGTATTATGGCTATTGCCGGTGAAGAGGAGCGGGTGGTGGAGATTGTGGTGAGGTGAATATTCCGCAAAACGAAATTCCGATGTCTTAATTAATTGGCATCATTAATTCCCTCAAAAATTCTTCAAACTGCGTACGCATTTCACGCGTTTCGGATGCCATCGTCTTTATGGTGCGGGCTGTTTGCTTGTAGAAATCATCAAAGTCCATTTTTAAATTCGTCTATATCTGAGATTGCTCCTGCTACCATATTTACAAAATTCATGTCGGCCAAGATACCGTCATTTGACCTAGCATATATGGTATTCATTATTTGAAATAAGCCGGTTCTGATTGCATTTATAATATCCTTGGGTGGCTCTATAAATATTTTCATTTTCTCGTCTATTGTACGTTCTACAATTGACCGGACATATTTAATCGAGTCGGTCATTTTTAATTCCTGCAACCCCTCCGGGTCAAATATTTCTTCTTTTATCATTGTCAGTTTTGTCAGTATTTAAAATTGTTTTGTTTCACCAGGATGGAATAAAAGTGAGTATGTGCGCGTGGGGCCCAACCCCTTAATTCCCCTAATAAGGGGAACAAAAAAGGGTTGGGGGGTCAGATTATAAGGGGTAAGAAAAGAAATTACTAAAGAAAAGAAAATATTATAAAATAATTTCTTTTCTTGTCTATTTAATTTTCCCCTCCGATTTGACTTCATTGTCATGTTGTCTATAATGGCTTGGCTATCAGTGTCCCCCCGAGTGAGTTGAGATCGAAGGCACTTGCGCACAATTTTGTTATCAGCAAGCCACTTTACTCAATTGTTTATGAGGGTGCCCAAAATCATATTTTAAATCATTTTACAGAATTGGCTTTCAGAGCATTCAGCCGATTCTTTTTATTTATTTTGGAAATCCCCAAACAGCCCATTTTTTAATTTTTGTTTTCTTTTAATCCTATGGCTAAACAAAGCACTGCCCTTAAGTTGACTGCTAAACCCACCAAAGTGGTCAATGGGCGTTATTATTTTAACGAAACCCAGGACACGTTCCGCCTTCCTCCGCTGATCGAAGTCCAATTGAATTCATACCAATGGTTTTTGAGCGACGGGCTGCATGAGCTTTTAAAAGAAGTCTCTCCTATCGCTGATTTTTCCGGTAAAAAAATGGAACTTCATTTTCTGAACCATACGCTGGATAAACCCAAGTACGACGCCATAACCGCGAAACGGAAAAACCTTTCTTATGAAGCCCCGTTGAAAGCTCATGTCCAGCTCATCAACAAAGAAAGCGGAGAGATCAAGGAGCAGGATGTCTTTTTAGGCTCTGTTCCCCTGATGACTGAACGGGGTACCTTTATCGTCAACGGGATCGAACGCGTGGTGGTTAACCAGATCGTCCGCAGTCCCGGTGTCTTTTATTCCCGCAATCCCGCCACCCCCCAGTTTTTCAACGCTAAGATCATCCCCAAGCGGGGCGCTTGGCTGGAGATCGAGACCGACAAAAAAGGCGTTATCACCGTCAAGATCGACCGGAAACGCAAAATTTACATCACCCAGCTGCTGCGTATTTTCGGCCATGAGAAAGATTCCGATATTCACAAACTTTTTACCGATGTGAATGTGGACATCAATAACGATTATATCCAGCACACACTTGAAAAAGACAGCGCCCACACCGTGGCGGACGCTTATCAGAGCATTTACCGGAAGATTCGCCCCGGCGACCTGGCTACGCCTGAAAACGCCAAACAGCTGATCGACGCGTTGTTTTTTGATTTTAAACGGTACGACACCGGTGTGGTTGCCCGTTATAAGCTCAACAAACGTTTCGGCACGAACCGCGGAATCGGTATGAAAGACCGTGTTTTCCAGGTCGAGGATTTTATCCATATCCTCAAACATCTGATTGAACTGAATAATGGCGAAGGTGATGAAGATGATATCGACCACCTCGGCAACCGGCGGATCCGTTCGGTGGGTGAGTTGGTGCAGAACAAATTCCGCGTCGGCCTGATGCGTACCGACCGCATCGCCAAAGACCGCATGACAGTCATGGATCTGGAAACCGTGACGCCTACCCAGCTTATCAATTGCCGGCCGATCACGGCGGCGCTCCGCGAATTTTTTGCCAGCTCTCAGCTTTCCCAGTTCATGGATCAGACCAACCCGTTGGCGGAACTGGCCCACAAGCGCCGTATCTCTGCCATGGGCCCCGGTGGCTTATCGCGTGAACGCGCGTCCTTTGATGTCCGCGATGTGCATACTTCTCACTATGGCCGCCTCTGCCCGATTGCCACGCCGGAAGGCCCGAACATCGGCCTGGTCATCCATTTGGCCAGCTACGCGCGGGTGAATGAATATGGTTTTATTGAAACACCTTACCGTTCTGTTGAACATTATGCGGAACCTAAGGTGGATAACCTGGTCGGCCGGATCATCGATGAAGAAATAAAAGACGGCCGCAAGATTGTTGCCAATGTGGAAGATACGCTTACCAAAGAACAGGCTTCTAAAGTGGCTAAGATTAAAAAGAACATCAAAACACCGCCTCCTTATGAGATCGACGCGTCGCTGGTCCGCCCCCTGGTCGGCCAGATGGCGGCTCAGGATATCAAAATCGGCCGTAAGACTCTTGTTTTAAAAGGCGAGGTCATCGATGAGGTGAAAGCCCGTATTATCGTCAATGAAAAGAAACTGATTAAAGTCAAGATCCAGGAGCGTCCCCGCAGTCTGGTGAAGGTTCGGGCGTATGTAGGGGATAACATCCAGTATTATGACGCGGATTCTGAAAAATATTTCATCATCGCCGAAGCGAATGCCGAGATCGACGACAAAAGCCAGTTTCTAAATACCCGTGTGGCCGCGCGGCGGAGCGGAGAGCCGGCGCTGGTCCATGTCCGGGATATGACACATATCGATATCGCCCCCAAGCAGATCATTTCAGTTACCACTTCCCTCATCCCCTTCCTGGAACACGATGACAACACGCGCGCCTCTATGGGATCCAATATGCAGCGCCAGGCGGTTTCTCTGATCCGTCCGAACCGGCCATTCGTCGGCACCGGTATGGAAGCCTTAACCGCTGAAAGTTCCGGACAGGCAATCGTCGCCCGTATGAAAGGCGTGGTCAAAGAAAGCGACGCGTCTCAGATCGTAGTCAGATATGATGACGGGAAAAAAGAGACCTATCCGATCCTGAATTATATGCGCTCCAATCAGGCCACGGCCATCCATATGCGCCCGGCGGTGATTAAAGGGCAGAAAGTGACAAAGGGCGACACCCTCATCAATGGGGCCGCGGTGGACGGCGGGGAGCTGGCTTTGGGCCAGAACCTGCTGGTCGCTTACATGGCCTGGGGCGGATACAACTATGAAGACGCGGTGATCATTTCCGACCGCGTGGCCAAAGAAGGCTGGTATGATTCGGTGCATATCGAAGTGTTTACTGTGGATGTGCGCGACACTAAATTAGGCCCTGAAATCATTACCCGGGATATCCCCAATGTCGGCGAAATCCGATTAAAAGACCTGGATGTGGACGGCATTGTCTGTATCGGCGCCACCGTCCGCGAAGGCGATATCCTGGTCGGCAAGATCACTCCCAAGGGCGAAACCGAACTCACGGCCGAGGAACGTTTGCTTCAGGCGATTTTCGGCGATAAAGCCAAAGACGTGAAAGATACCTCCCTTCGCCTGCCGGGCGGAGAAGGCGGCAAAGTGGTGGATGTGCAGATCTTTAACCGCCAGCAGGGCGATGAACTGCCTACCGGCGTCATCCGCCAGATCAAGGTATATGTGGCGCAGACCCGCAAGATCCAGGTGGGGGATAAAATGGCTGGCCGCCATGGGAATAAGGGGGTCATCTCTTACATCGTCCCCCAGGAAGACATGCCCTTTTTGCCGGACGGCACGCCGGTCGACATCATCCTGAATCCGCTGGGCGTTTCCAGCCGTATGAATATCGGCCAGATATTAGAAACACATCTGGGCTGGGCCGCGGATAAGCTCGGCATCCATGTGGCTACACCGGCGCTGAACGGTCTGACTATGGATACACTGGAGCAGCTCATGAAAGACGCTGACCTGCCTGAAGACGGCAAGATCCAGCTGTACGACGGCCGGACCGGTGAACCCTTTTATTACCAGACCACGGTGGGAAAAGTCTACATGCTTAAACTACTGCATTTGGTCGAAGACAAACTGCATGCCCGTAGCGTGGGGCCGTATTCATTGGTTACCCAACAGCCTCTGGGCGGCAAGGCCCAGCATGGCGGCCAGCGTTTTGGGGAAATGGAAGTGTGGGCCCTGGAAGCGTACGGAGCTGCCCACACCCTGCAGGAGATGCTGACCATCAAATCCGATGACGTCATCGGGCGCGCCCGCGCTTATGAATCTATTGTTAAAGGTGAATCCATCCGTACCCCCAGTGTGCCGGAAAGCTTTAATGTTCTGGTCAAAGAACTGAAGAGCCTGTGTCTGGATGTTTCTCTCACTAAAATCGAAGGGGAAGAGGTGATGGAAGAGGTGGAATTAGAGGACATAATTAAGAACGAAGAAGTCCAGGGCATTGATTCTGATGACAAGATCAAAGAACTTGATGGAGGAAAAGAATCCAAGGATAAGGTTGAATCTGAAATGGAAGGCGAAAACCTGGGTGAACATGACGCAGTGGAAGAAATGGAAGAGGCGCTGACTGAAGAGCAGGGGCCGGAAGGCCAGATTACCCAAAAAGAGATCCAGCACGAAGAAAAAACCCTGGAGAAAGAAGAGAAAAAATTAAATAAGAAGAAGGGGAAATAATTTTCAATTTTCAATTTTCAATTTTCATTTAACATTTTTCTTAATTCTCAATTTTGACCTCTGATTACGCTAATCATTTAATCAGCGATCAGAATCATAGTAATCCATCATGGCCCATCATATAAATCGTTTAATCACAGTTTAATTTTTATTTTTAGTTTATGAGAAGTATCAATAAAGTATTTCTGATCGGCAATGTCACGCGGGATCCCGAACTGAAGCAAATTGCCAACGGCCAGTCCATTGTCACATTCGGCGTGGCCACGAACCGCGAATGGGTCACCAGCAAAGGTGAAAAACAGTCACTGGCGGAATACCATAATCTGGTCGCTTGGGGTAAATTGGCTGAGATCTGCGGACAATACCTTAAAAAAGGCAAATTGGTCTACGCGGAAGGCTATTTAAAGACCCGTTCCTGGGATTCCCCCGAAGGCGTTAAGATCTTCAAGACCGAAGTGGTGATCTACGACATGATCATGCTTGAAAAAAGGCCGCAGGAACAAGATGATAAGGGTGATTATATTCCGGGAGCTGATGATAATGAATCGTATGACCCTTTGTCCGATATGGAAACAGGTCTGTCCGGAGATGATTCAGCGGGAAAATAATTTTCAATTTTCAATTTTCAATTTTCA